>JBBSDO010000041.1:0-16506 GCA_038241515.1 Elusimicrobiota bacterium
CCTGGACCTTTCACGAGGACATGAATTTGCTTCACCCCCGCTTCGATCGCCCGCTTACCCGCGGTATCGGCTGTAATTTGGGCTGCGAATGGGGTACCTTTTTTCGTCCCCTTAAATCCACTGCTACCCGCCGTAGCCCAGACAATAACCTGCCCTTGTTCATCGGCGATTGTGACGATCGTGTTATTAAAGGAGGACTGAATATGGGCTCGCGCTACCCCGACATTCTTCCACAGCTTTTTCTTGCGAGTCGCCGAACGCGCTCCTGCAGGGACCGCTCCACCAGCGGCGGATTTCCCTTCGGTCGCGGATTTCGGGGGTTTCGGTTGTTGATCAGCCATACAGTCTCCTCGTTAGTTAATTTATTCCGGCCTGTTACTTGCCTGGCGCCGATACGGGCTTTGCACTTGCCGGCTTTTCGGCGCGAGCGGCTCCAACTGTTTTTCGGCGTCCACGACGGGTTCGAGCGTTCGTTTTCGTGCGCTGTCCTCGGGCGGGGAGATTTCTGCGATGCCGAAAACCCCGATAAGAACCGATTTCAATCAATCTTCGAATATTGGCCTGAATCTCACGTCGAAGATCGCCTTCAATTTTAATTTCCTTCGTCTGGATCAAAGTACTAATCTTATTGATCTCACCTTCGGTCAAATTTTTAACACGCGTGGAGGGATCAATTTGGGCTTCTGCCACAATTTTCTTGGCCAGAGGCCGGCCCACTCCATACAGGTAGGATAAAGCGATATCGACGCGCTTTTCTTTGGGAAGATCGATACCTGATATACGTGCCATAAAATCTCCTCTTAACCTTGGCGCTGCTTGTGGCGCGGTTCTTTACAAATGACCCGAACGACGCCTTTGCGCCGGATCACTTTACATTTACTGCAGATAGGCTTTACCGAAGCTCGAACGTTCATACATCGACTCCCTTTGCTTCGCACAATCGCTCAGCAGTTATTTCTCCCGAAAAGTAATTCGACCCCGCGTTAAATCGTAGGGGGAGAGTTCCACTTTCACTTTGTCTCCAGGCAAAATCTTGATGTAATGCATGCGCATCTTGCCAGAAATATGCGCAAGAACTTGGTGTCCGCCCTCAATCTCAACTTTAAACATCGCGTTCGGATAGGCTTCAACCACCTTTCCGTCCACTTCAATCTTCTCTTCTTTAGTCATTGTGGGGAGTTAAGACCTCAGTTCCGGTGGCCGTTATGGCCACCATCTTTTCGTAATGTACCGACAAACTCTTATCGGCGGTGATAACCGTCCACCCGTCACTTTTGTGCTGGATGTCCGCCGTGCCTGCATTCGCCATGACTTCCAGGGCTAAAACCAGCCCTTCAGTAAGGCGCAGTCCTGTGCCCGGCTTGCCGAAACAAGGAACGTGGGGCTCCTCATGCATGGCGCGCCCAATCCCATGACCCCCGTACTCCCGAACCACATGGTAGCCCTCTTTTTCTACAGCCGTTTGCATTGCGGAAGAAACGTCGCCCAGGCGATTTCCACACTTTGCGGCATCAATGGAAGCCTGCAGCGAATCCCGGCCAGCTTTCATCAGTCGTTCCGCTTCCGGACTTGCCTTGCCTATCGTAAAGGACGTCGCCGTGTCCCCGCAGTAGCCTTCCAGAAACATTCCAATATCCAAGCTTAAGAGATCCCCTTCACGTAACACGCGCGGTCCAGGGATTGCATGAACCACTTCGTCATTGACGGAGGTGCAAACCGTTGCGGGGAATCCCCGATAATTGAGAAACGACGGAATCGTTCCTCTTTCTCTCATCATTTTTTCCGCCATCACATCGATCTCTTTGGTTGTCATTCCCACAGTGATTTTTTTCTTCAATTCCATCAGGATTTCAGCCGCGACACGTCCCGCGTTGCGCAATAGGTCAATTTCACGTGGACTTTTAAACTCGATTCGCGATTGTTGGGCGACTGCCATTAGTATTTTCCTTCAACTATGCTCGACACTTGGTTCGCTACCTCTTGGACCGATTGAGAAGCACTAAGCACACTGAGCGTCCCCTTTTTTTCGTAATAATCGAGGAGCGGGCTGGTCGTCTCTTCGTAAACTTCCAACCGCTTGCGAATCGACTCGGGCTGATCGTCTGATCGCATCGTAAGAGCTCCGCCGCACTTATCGCACCGCCCCTCTTGCTTGGGAGTCTGTGAAACCAGATTGTAGGTAGCCCCGCACTGGCTGCAGACTCGACGTTTACCCATTCGATCCACCACGACGCTGGCGTCTACCTTAAAGTAAAGAATTCGGTCAATGGGGCGATGCCCTTTCGTCAAATAGGTATCAAGGGCCTTGGCCTGGCCGAGACTGCGTGGATATCCGTCCAATATAAAGCCTTTTTTACAGTCCTTCTCTTTCAGTCGTTCGGCCACGATGGCGTTAGTCAATTTGTCGGGAACAAGCAAACCCGAGTTCACAAATTGAGCGATCTGTTTACCCATTGTCGTCTCTTTGGAGATGGCTTCTCTAAAAATTCCGCCCGTGGCAATCGCCGGCACTCCGACTTGCTCGCTCACCAAAGCGGCCTGAGTTCCCTTCCCGGCTCCTGGCGGCCCCAAGAAAACAAATCGGGTCGCCATCGCCTAGGATCCGACGTTAAACCAACGACCTTTAAATGCTCCGCCGCCCTTCAAAATGCCGTCGTAATGGCGCATAATGAGATGCGACTGGATCTGTCCAATTGTATCCAAGGCTACGCCTACTACAATGAGAAGGGCCGTGCCTCCGAAGAAAAAGGGAGCGTTCAGAGCGCGACGAAGATAGTCGGGAAGAACGGCAATCGCCGCGACAAAGAGAGCACCCCCAAGGGTAATGCGTTCCAAAATACGCGAGATGTACTGGGCCGTCGCTTCTCCGGGGCGAATCCCGGGGACAAACCCGCCCCACTTACGGAGATTATCCGCCAAGTCCGTGGGATTAAATTGGACGGAATTGTAGAAGTAGCAAAAGAAGATAATCAGACCCGCATAGACGCTTTCATACATCCAACTGCCGCGTTGTTCCATTTGGGAGATCCGCGTGGCCCACCCTGAGTGAGGGAAAAATGTGCCGATCGTCACGGGAACGGCCAAAAGAGATACGGCGAAGATGACGGCAATCACTCCTGACTGGTCTACCTTAAGGGGAAGATAGGTGCTCGCTCCGCCCATCATCTTACGGCCCACGATACGCTTTGCATATTGAACGGGAATTTTGCGCTGGGCCGTCTCCACCCACACAACGAGCCCAGTCACGATGACCACAAGAGCAACGAGCGCCAAGGCTTTAAAAAGTGACATTTCGTCAATTCGAACCAATCTAAAAAGATCGGCGATCGCTCCAGGAAGACGGTCCACGATGCCCGAAAAAATGATTAAAGAAACCCCGTTTCCGATTCCGCGCTCGGTAATCTGTTCTCCGAGCCACATAATAAAAACAGAGCCTGTTGTTAATGTGAGAACCGTCAGCGCGATCCAGCCCGCTGAGGGGTCGATCACAATAGGCAAACCGCCAGGCGCGGTCATTTTCGAAATGGTTAGGGTGAGGCCGAACGATTGAAGGCCTCCGAGAGCGAGTGTCAGATAACGCGTGATTTGATTCATTCGTTTCTGACCCTGCTGGCCTTCTTTGGCCAAGCGGTCCAAGTAAGGAATGACATGCGCTCCTTGCAAAAGGCTCATGATGATGGACGCATTGATATACGGGCCGACCCCCATAGCGAAAATCGCTAGGCGACCCATTGCGCCTCCCGAAAAAATATTCAAAAACCCAAGTAAGGTATTTTGCTGCGCCGCGAAAAACGCCCTCAAGGCGTCCGCGTTAATCCCGGGAACAGGAATCGTAGCTCCCACTCTGTAGGCCGCGATGAGCGCGAGCGTGAAGAGTAGCCTTCGCTTGAGCTCGGGGACTTTTAAAATATCTGCGACGGGATTGCTAGTGGCGGTGGGCATCAGGACTTGAGAAGTTCGACTTTTCCGCCTGCTTTTTCGATTTTTTCTTTGGCGCTCGCGGAAAAAGCGTGGGCCTGAACGGTCAGCGCTTTCTTGAGATCGCCAGCGCCCAAAACCTTAACCGGGCGAGAGGCTCTCACAAGCCCCTTTTCATGCAACGCCTGCGGAGTGACGGAGGCATTCGCTTCAAATTGTCCATCGAAATCTTGCAGATTGACGATCGAGTAGACGGTCCGCCAAGCCGTGTGACGAAAGCCACGCTTGGGAATTCGACGGATGAGGGGGATTTGCCCGCCCTCAAAGCCGGTCATCCCAGAGAAACCCGAACGCGATCGCTGACCTTTCATGCCACGCGTACTCTGGGCGCCGTGGCCGCTACCAATACCACGACCCACGATTTTGCGCCGATGTTTGGAGCCGGGCGCCGGCTTTAGTTCATCGAGACGCATCGCTGGTTACCGCCTCTTTGCTGCGTAGTGCACTCACCTGTTCTTTGGTACGCAAATTCTTTAATGCCTCCAACGTGGCATAGACCACGTTATAGGGATTAGATGACCTTAGCGATTTTGTAAGGATATCTTTGATTCCCACCGCGTCCAAAACGGCTCGCACACTGCCGCCGGCAATTACACCCGTGCCAGGCGCGGCTGGCTTCAAAAAAACTCGGCCTGCCCCGAATTTACCAAGGACGGAATGCGGAATAGTCACCCCATGCAGAGGAACTTGGATGAGTTCCTTTTTCGCTCTCGCAATACCCTTTTGAATGGCCGCTTGAATCTCTTTCGCTTTTCCAACGGCAGTACCCACATGGCCCTTCTTGTCGCCCACGACAACGAGGACGCTAAATGAAAAGCGCTTTCCGCCTTTTACCACCTTGGCGACGCGGTTGATCGCGACCACCATCTCTGCGAGTTCCATTCCTCCAAAACTGATTCTTGCCACAAGTTCTCCTTTAGAAATTCAAGCCGGCTTTTCGAGCCGCATCTGCGAGTGCTTTGATACGACCGTGATACAGATATCCGCCTCGATCAAAAACGACGTCCTTAATTCCTTTGGCCAAAGCTTTTTGAGCAATGAGGGCCCCCACGGATTCTGCGCCCTTGAGATTTCCTCCACCTTTTCCGCCAAAACCCGCTGATAAAGACGAAGCCGCCGCGAGCGTACGTGAATTACCGTCGTCGATAATTTGGGCGTAAATGTGCTTTAGCGTCCGACTTACGGACAGTCGGGGACGCGTCGTCTGAATGTCGCGAATCTTGCGCCGCGTTCTTTCCTTCCGGTATTGGTATCGCTCTAAAACCGCACCTTGCATAAATTATTTCTTCCCTCCGGCAGTTGCCCCACCGACGGCTCCGGCGGCGGCTTTTCCTGCCTTTTTGATAATGTGTTCGCCGGCATAGCGAATTCCGCTTCCCTTATACGGTTCAGGCTTCTTAGTTCTTCGGATGCGCGCGGCGATTTCCCCAACTAGGTATCCATCGATTCCCGTAATAGCAATCTGAGTCATTTTGGGATCTACAGTGGCTTTTATTCCAGGAGGAAGCTTAAATTCTACGGGGTGCGCAAACCCTACCTGGAGGGTTAGTTTGTCCCCTGCCACTTGAGCCCGATAGCCCAGACCCACAATTTCCAAATTCTTCTTATAACCCTGCGTCACACCAATGACGGCGTTATTGACCAAAGATCGCGCCAGGCCATGAAGAGGCCCGCCTGATTCATTGTCAATTGCCGTTGTTTCAATCGTGGCCACATTTTTGTCGATCTTCACAGTGGTTCCCGGCGGAAGCTTCTGAATCAGTTTTCCAAGGGGACCCTGAACTTCGACAAAACCCGGCTTCAAGTCGAGTTTGACCTTGTCGGGGAGTGGAATTGGCTTTCTTCCGATTCGACTCATGCTATTACCAAATTGTGCATAGAACCTCGCCGCCGACTTTTGCTTGAAATGCTTGACGATCCGTGAGAAGACCTTTAGGAGTCGAAACGATCATCACCGCTCCGGCTTCGCCGCGCTTCGAAAAGGCCTTATAGGGGCGATAATGGCGCAGACCTTGTTTAGAAACCCGTTTTACCCCTTGTACGACTTCCTGCTTGCTGGCGGCGTATTTTAGATAGACACGGATAAAGGAGTGCTTTTTTGCATCTTCCATTACTTTGTAGTTAGCGATAAAGCCTTCAGCTTTTAAAATACGAACGAGACTTACCTTCAGCCTCGACGAGGGGACGTCCACCTTCTCAAACATACGATGGCTTCCGTTTTTAATTCGAACCAACAAATCAGCTATAGGATCACTCATATAATTTTTACCAGCTCGACTTAACTATCCCGGGAATTTCTCCCCGGTGAGCCATTTGCCGAAAACAGAGTCGACACAGCCCGAAATCCCGATAAAAGCTTCTTCCACGACCACAGTTCCGGCAACGATTCCGGAAACGCGAAGCGAATTTCTGAGGTTTACGCATTTTAGCGACAGTTGAAGTTCGAGCCACAAATTCTCCTCTTCGATTCGCTCACCCAACGTCGGGCGAGCCAAACCCCTTATGCTTTCGGTTGCGCCGCCGCTATTGGACCGGGGCGCGGTTTTGGCGCCCGCTCTTCACGTTCCATGGATTTGAACGGCATCCCAAAAAGGGCGAGCAGTTCGCGTGCCTGATCGTCATCGGGCGCCGTAGTGACGATAGTCACGTTCATCCCGCGCATTTTTGGAGATTTCTCCAAACTGACTTCAGGAAAAATATGCTGTTCCGTCAACCCAAAATTGTAATTACCTCGCCCGTCGAAAGCCCGCGGCTCGAGCCATCTAAAATCGCGAATGCGCGGTACCGCTGCATTGATAAACCGATCCAGAAACTCATACATCCGAGCTCCTCGTAGAGTCACTCTCAGACCAATCGGCATACCTTCTCGCAACTTAAAGTTGGAAATTGATTTCTTAGCCCTACGCACTTGGGGTTTCTGGCCGGCGATTGACGAGAGTTCAGAATTCGCTATATTAAGCGCCTCTTTATCTTCTTTGGCTTCATTGACTCCCATGTTCAGCACTACCTTTATAAGTTGAGGAACTTGAAATGGGTTTTTAAAACCGTATTTGCCGATCATTCCCGGGATGACCACATTGCGGTAGTGCTCTCTCATGCGCGGCTGCGAAGAGGGTTTTGTCATGACACTAGCATCTCCCCGCATTTTCGGCACGCCCTGACTTTTGTTCCGTCGGAAAGATTATCAAACTTGGGCCGCATCGGGCGGCTACATTTTGGGCAGATCAGCATCACGTTAGAGATATGCAGAGAGGCCTCTTTTTCTCGAACGCCGCCGGGCTCACCTTGCTGCGGATTTGCCCGTGTATGCCGCTTAATGAAATTGACTTTGGACACCAACACGCGATTTCCTTGGGCTAGGATCTCTACCACCTCGCCCTCCTTCCCGCGATTTTTACCGGCCAATACAACCACCTTATCCTTCTTGTGAATGAATGCCATCAGACGACCTCGGGAGCTAAAGAAATGATTTTCACATAATTCCGTTCGCGCAGCTCGCGGGCGATAGGCCCAAAAATTCGAGTTCCACGAGGTTCCCCGTTGTCATCGATCAAACAAGCCGCGTTGTCATCAAATTTCACGTAGCTGCCGTCACCCCTACGATGTTCTCGAACCGTTCGAACCACCACCGCCTTAACAACTTCGCCCTTTTTTACCGTAGCGGTTGGAAGAGCGTCCTGGACCGAACAGACGATCACGTCTCCAAGATTGGCATACCGACGCCGAGTTCCACCCATGACGCGAAAACATCGCAGGCGGCGTGCGCCTGAGTTGTCGGCCACGTTTAAGATAGATCGTTCTTGTATCACAGCGCGCTCTTCTCCAATATTTTAACAATGCGCCAACGCTTTAACCGAGACATCGGCCGCGTTTCCATTATTTCAACCCGATCGCCCGAGTGAGCATCATTTTTCTCATCATGGGCATAAAAACGGCTGGAGCGTCTCAAAACCTTATGGTAGCGTGGATGCGTCGTCTGCCATTTCACTAATACAATCCGGGTTTTGCTCATCTTATCGGAAACGACAACACCTTCGCGGATTTTACGGGCATTGCGCAATTCGTCGAGAACAGTTTGCTTTTGATCCATTAGACTTTACCTGGTTCTTTCTGATGCAGCGCTGTCTTGAGGCGCGCGATCTCTCGACGTGCTATGCGAATCTGCATCGGATTTTTCAAAGGATTACTCGCATGCCGAAACTTAAGACGAAAGTGGCTTTCCTTCACTTCATTCAAACGGGCTTCGAGTTGCTGCTGCGACATGTCATGTACCGATTCTTGAACCTGCGCTTTCTTGGCCATCAGTTTTCCTCGCGAATGACAAATTTCGTTTTTATCGGCAACTTGTGTGAAGCCAAGGTCATCGCGCGGAGTGCATCCGCAGGAGGCAGACCTTCCAATTCAAATAGGATTCGTCCAGGCTTTACCACAGCCACCCAAAACTCGGGCGCTCCCTTACCCTTTCCCATACGCGTCTCGGCCGGCTTTTTCGAAATTGGTTTATCCGGGAAAATGCGAATCCATAACTTGCCGCCCTTTTTTATGAAGCGGGTTAACGCCACCCTTGAAGCTTCAATCTGTCGGCTGGTAATCCAGTGCGATTCAAGCGCTTGAAGACCGTATTGACCGAAATCAACCGTGGTTGCCCCTTTGGATTTTCCTTTGAGGCGCCCGCGATGGGTCTTACGGTACTTCACACGCTTTGGCATTAACATGCTTAAGCGCCTTCCTCAGGGATAATATCGTCGTCCGCGGGTTCGTTGCCTGCTGGGACTTCGAGCGGTGGAGCCACCGCCTCGGCTTTCGCTATTTGCTCGATTTCCTCTTTTGGAAGCAGTTTCACTTCAGCCGTTAAATCCTCACGGGTTTTCTTGAATAGCTCCTTCTTGAAAATCCATACCTTGACCCCTATGCGTCCCATCGTGATAAGCGCTTCAGCCGTTCCGTAATTAATGTCTGCACGGAAAGTCTGCAGAGGAACTCGTCCGTCCTTCATCCATTCCACCCGCGCAATTTCTGCCCCGCCTAAACGCCCTGAAATTCGGATCTTAATACCTAAAGCGCCAGCGGCCATTGTACGTTCCATGGTTTTTTTCATGACGCGCCGGAATCCGACCTTCTTTTCGAGCTGCAAAGCGACTCCCTCGGCGACCAGTGTGGCATCGAGTTCGGGACGCTTAATTTCCATAACATTGATGGAAACCTTTCGGTCCGTCATGTCTTCGATGTCTTTGCGGATACTCTCGATATCCGCACCCTTTTTTCCAATAACAATTCCGGGACGGGCTGTAAAAATGTTCACTTTCAAATGTTTGCCGGCGCGCTCGATCGCGATCTTGGAAACCGCAGCTCCAGCCAGTTTTCTCTTTAAATAGGTACGTATCCGCCGATCTTCTTCCAACAAATCCGGCATCTGACGGAGGTTGAACCACTTCGAGTCCCAATCTTGGATGTATCCAAGACGTAATCCGCCAGGATGTATTTTCTGTCCCATTACTTTACCCCACTTTTCATTGGTACCAAGCTCCGCGGTTTGCCTTTTTGAATTCTCTCATCAGTGAGGACGATCGTCATATGGCTGAGTCGATGGCGGATAGTCGCCCCTCTACCCATGGCATGGGCCCGCATCCTCTTTAACTGAGGTCCGCCACCCACCCAAGCTTGCTTCACGTACCAAAGGGCCGGATCTTGCCCGCGACCGGCATTAGAAAAAGCGCTAAAGAGAGTTTTCTCGACGAGGGGCCGGGCGCCTTTAGCCACCAATCGAAGTGTTGCCATGGCGTTAGCTACAGACTTACCCCTTACCAACATCAGGATTTGATCCACCTTGCGAGACGAAACGCGAGCATATCGGACGTTGGCGATTGATTCCATAAATTTTGGGTTTAGGTAAGTGACGTCGCTTCTTTGGTATGGGCGGCGCCGTGACCTCTGAAAAACCGAGTGGGTGCTAGCTCGCCGAGGCGATGTCCCACCATTTCTTCGGAAATAAAAATCGGCAGAAACTTACGGCCATTATGAATGGCGATCGTATGGCCAACAAATTCAGGCGTGATCATGCTGGCGCGTGCCCATGTCTTCACGACCTTTTTCTCGCTACCCTTATTCAAGGTCTGGACCTTTTTAAGAAGTTTTTCATCCACATAAGGGCCCTTTTTTGTCGAACGTCCCATTCATTTCCTCCTGGTCGCCTATACCGCGGACACAGTCTGCTTCGATCGATGCTTCAGAATCATCCAGTCCCAAATCTTCTTTGATCGTGTCTTATATCCCTTGGCCGGCTGATTCCAGGGTGAGCGCGGTTGGTTGTTGCCTTTGGAACGCCCACGACCACCCCCATGCGGATGGTCTACCGCATTCATGGCGGTGCCACGAACGACCGGGCGAATTCCCAAGTGGCGGCTGCGACCGGCATTACCCAGAACACGATTTTCATGATCCAAATTGCCCACTTGTCCTACTGTGGCCATACAGGTACGCGCGAGTTGCCGAATCTCACCAGAGGGCATTCGGATTTGGACATAGGGTCCCTCTTTGGCCATCAGCTGGGCCGCGGCGCCCGCCGAGCGAACCAGTTTCGCCCCTAATCCAGGCATCAGTTCCAAATTGTGCACCAGCGTCCCTTCGGGAATTCGTTCAAGAGGCAGGGCGTTGCCCACGCGAATATCGGCTTCCGGGCCGGACTGAATCGTATCCCCAACCTTTAAACCTTCCGGCTGAATGATATAGCGCTTCTCGCCGTCGGCATAGTAAATCAACGCGATGCGGCTGCTTCGGTTCGGATCGTATTCTAATGCGACGACCTTCCCTGGAACTCCAAACTTTTCGCGACGAAAATCGATCGTGCGGTAGGCACGCTTGTGCCCTCCGCCCTGGTGACGCACCACCAAGAGGCCAAAGTTATTACGGCCCGCCTTACGGCGCATACCGCGAACAAGGCTCTTCTCGGGCTCTTTCTTCGTAAGATTCGAGAAGTCCTCAACTGAAATAAACCGGCGGGAGGGCGTATAGGGCTTATAAAATTTCATAGTTCGACTCCGCCCACCAGGACCCCGAGGAATGTCGAAGAGGTCATTGCCCTTCCTCGAGAACTTTGATTTCTTGCCCCTGCGGCAGCGTGACGATCGCCTTTTTCCAATCCGGCCGGTAGGCTCCCGGAGCATTTCCCATACGACGGAACTTTCCTTTGACGCGCATCGTATTGACACCCAAGACCTTCACCTTAAAAAGTTTCTCAACGGCAAATTTGATGTCCCGCTTCGAAGCATTCGGAGCCACGCGGAACAGATACTGGTTGGAAAGCGCCTTCAAATTAGTGGCTCTTTCAGTCACGACCGGCCGCTTAATAATTGCTAATACGTTTTCCATATTACCCTTTGGGGAACCGATTCAGAAGTAGATCAAAGGCAGCTCGCGAAAAAAGAACTTGCTTGGCTCTCAAAAGAATCCAGGCGTTGACTTCGGAAACCTCGCAAATACTAAGGCCAACGACATTGCCAATGGCCCGGGAAAGGTTTGCCGAGTTTTTATCCACCACGAGGAGGATCGAACTTTTCAAGCCAGTCTTTTTCAAAAACTGAGCGCCTTCTTTGGCTTTTCCTTCTTTAAATTCAATCGACTCCACCACGCCGAGTTGGGATGCCTTGGATTTCTCTACAAGAGCGGTTTGAAGAGCCAGCAATTTCTTAGACCCGGTCATATCTATACGATAGGATCTGGGCAGAGGTCCAAAAATAATTCCACCCTTTCGCCACAGGGGCGAGCGAATCGAACCTGCGCGGGCGTTGCCCGTACCCTTCTGCTTCCAAGGTTTGCGCCCACCCCCTCGAACGTTTCCACGCGTCTTTGTTGAAGAGGTTCCTCGTCGCTGATTACCCTGCAGCGCCATGATCACTTCTTGCAATACCCGACGAGAGCCCGGTCCGCCGAAAATGGTATCGGGCAATTCAAATTGGCCTTTTGATTCCCCCGTGGGTGAATATAAAGGTGCTTGGATAGGCATTATTTGCCACCCGCTTTGGCTTTCGGAGAGGCTGCCTGCGCTTTTGCGGCTTCTTTCTTCGCGGCCTTTTTACTCGGCTCAGGAGCATGCACAATGCGTTTCTTTATCTTTTTTACCGTCTCTTCGATAATGAGAAGACTTTCCTTCGTTCCGGGCAATGCGCCACGAATGAGCAACAAATCTTTAGCAGGATCGACTTGGATTACCTCTAGGTGCTGCACAGTCACGGTCTCACATCCGAGGTGCCCTGACATGCGCTGTCCCTTCCAAACGTGACCGGGATAGGTGTTTGAACCGATAGACCCTGGAGCGCGTGCGCGATCGCTTTGTCCGTGCGTGGCAGGACCGCCCCTAAAATTGTGGCGCTTCATTGTACCGGCAAACCCTTTTCCCTTGGATACCCCGTGCACATCCACGTAATCCCCTGGCGAAAAAACGTCCGCCTTCAAGGTGTGCCCAATTTGGAAGCCCGTTTTCTCTGTCCGAAATTCACGCATCCAGCGGACAGGGGCAACACCTGCCTTTTTAAACTGTCCGGCATGAGGTTTGGTAACCCACTTGGTGCGCATTTCGCCATACGCCACCTGGACCGCGGAATAGCCATGCTTCTCTTTTTCAATAACTTGCGTTACAAAGCACGGCCCTGCCTGAACGACCGTCACCGGGACGATTTGCCCCTGGGCGTCGAATATCTGGGTCATCCCGACTTTTTGGCCTAATAAGGCCTTCAAAGCAGGGGCGACGGATTTCTCAGGTGGAACTGCCGTTTCCATTTCAGCCATTTTTAATTAAGAGGACTTAATCTCAACGTCCACACCCGCGGGAAGGTCTAATTTCATGAGCTCTTCTACGGTATTGGGAGTGGGTTCGGAAATATCGATCAGTCGTTTATGAATTCGCATTTCAAATTGTTCGCGCGATTTCTTGTCTGTATGCGGCGACCGTAAAACCGTGTATTTCTTGATATGCGTTGGCAAGAGTACAGGCCCGGCTAATACAGCGCCAGTTCGCTTTACCACGTCTACGATTTTAACTAAAGAGTCGTCCAGCATCTTGTGATCGTAGGATCGCAATCGAATGCGAATTTTCGGGGCGGCGACTTTCGCGGCGGTGGCAGTAGCCATACTTAAACAACGACCTCTGTCACCACTCCCGCACCGACCGTGTGCCCGCCTTCGCGAATGGCAAAACGCACGCCCTTTTCCATCGCGATCGGAGTTATCAGCTCGGCTTCAAATTCCACATTGTCTCCCGGCATCACCATCTCAACCCCCGGTTTGAGCGTCACGTTTCCTGTGATGTCGCTCGTCCGAAAATAAAACTGCGGCCGATACCCTTTGAAGAACGGAGTGTGGCGTCCCCCTTCTTCTTTCGTCAAGATGTATACGCTCGCCTTAAACTTCTTGTGCGGCGTGATCGATCCGGGCGCTGCCAACACTTGGCCGCGCTCAATCTGGTCCTTTTCCACCCCGCGCAAAAGAATTCCCACGTTGTCCCCAGCAATACACTCGTCCATGATCTTTCGAAACATTTCAATGCCCGTGATCACCGACTTGCGCGTGTCTTGAATCCCAACGATCTCTACGTTCTCACCGACTTTGGCTTTGCCGCGCTCCACACGACCCGTCGCCACCGTTCCGCGACCCGTAATTGAAAAAACGTCTTCAATCGCCATTAAAAAGGGCTTTTCAATTTCTCGTTTCGGTTCCGGGATGCTTGTGTCGAGTGCCTCTATCAGCTTCTGGATGGAAGATTCCCCATACTCCCCAGCATCTCCCGCTAACGCTTTCGTCGCGCTGCCGCGAATCACCGGCACCTTATCACCGGGAAATTCGTACTTCGTCAAAAGCTCTCTCACTTCCATCTCAACCAAGTCCAATAACTCTTTGTCCTCAACCAAGTCGCACTTGTTGATGAACACAACCAAACTCGGCACGTTCACCTGTCGAGCCAGAAGCACATGCTCGCGCGTCTGAGGCATCGGGCCGTCAGCCGCCGACACCACCAAAATCGCTCCGTCCATCTGAGCCGCACCCGTAATCATGTTCTTGATGTAGTCGGCATGTCCCGGACAATCAATATGCGCATAGTGACGCTTCTTCGATTCGTATTCCACATGCGAGACCGCAATCGTCACGATCTTCGTGTCGTCACGCACCGTTCCACCCTTGGCAATATCCGCATAGGTCTTCTCGACTGCCTGGCCCGTCTTTGACAAAACTTTCAAGATCGAGGTGGTTAACGTCGTTTTGCCATGGTCCACGTGACCAATCGTTCCTACGTTTACATGCGGTTTCGTTCGCTCAAACTTGGGTTTTGACATAATGACTCCCTTTTATAGTGAAGCTGGGGATGGGAGTTGAACCCACGACCTCTTCATTACCAATGAAGTGCTCTACCAACTGAGCTACCCCAGCAAAACTGCTTGTCTTTTCTGCTGCCTCTTTCAAAAACTCTACTCTGCCCTATTTAGTCCAAACTCAAAGCTACGTTTTCCGCCTAGATCCTATTAAATCCTAATACTCTCGACCACTGTACCAATGAAGTGATCTATCAGCTGAGCTTCCCCAGCATTTTAGCCATCGACGACCCAAGCTCCCAGCGCAAAATCTGAAAATCAGCGGGTGATGGGAATCGAACCCACGTGTGCAGCTTGGAAGGCTGCCGTTCTACCATTGAACTACACCCGCAAGATCGATTCCAAAAATCACTCGCCCCGCTCGAACCCACGTGTGCAGCTTGGACCATCAGCACGAGCGGCTCAAGGCCGATCGTTTTGCTGACGGCCATCGCCACCCCTATAAACAGGCGGCGATGGAGGCTGCCGTTCTACCAGCGAACTACACCCACAAAAATCAACACGTTTCGTTCAATTCCCAAATCGCCAGGTTCCTCGGGCAATTTTTGGTTCTTTCAATGTCGAACAGGCTCGACATGGGCATCATTCTACTTATCCCGCCCGCCGTATTCCAGCGTACGCATTGGAGATTCTTCGCCTCTTCCGCCGAGCGTGTATTTCTTTTAGTGCAGATCGATTGAGCCCTCCGATCTTAATGATCGCTCCTCATCGGCCATGCAGCGGCCTCCTGGTCTTGGGCCCTCGTGCATGGAAAATCGTTCAAAAAATGCCCAGCCAACCCCGTCCCGGCGAGGGTTAACTACCGCGATGCACTACAGGACCTTCCCAAGCAGCGCGCCCGCTCGAAATAGAATGAATCCAAAAACGACACTGAAAATGACATTCAGGAACCCAAAAAGCAGTTCCCCATCTCTTATCAGATTTGAAGTTTCAAGGATAAATGTCGAGAAGGTGGTATAGGCGCCGCAGAAGCCGGTCATCAGAAGCACGCGCTCGTTGGGGCCGAGAAGCATTTTTTCCTCAGCGAGGCTGTTGAAAAAACCGATGCAGAGGCAGCCCGTGAGGTTGACGATCAAAGTTCCGGCCGGAAAACCTGTGTCGAGTCGCCTGTAGATCGTCCCGGTCAGGAAATACCGAAGAAAACCGCCTACAACACTGCCGATCGTCAGATAAATCCATTTGAGCATAAAAACCTCCCCACCCGTCACTAATTGGTAGGAGTTATCAGCCCAAAAAGATCGGGCGGTTTCGGCGAACCCCATCGCCATCAGTTCAACTTTATTAAACCAAACTTTATCGCCCCCGAGCCCTAGTCGGTTTTGGGATCATTAGGAATTATCTGTTTCTGGTCGGATAATCCACTTTCAAATTTGGGCTTAATAGGATCAATTTGGATCCCCACTTGGGTAAAAATCGGGTAGCGTTTAAGCACCCTCGGTGATTCATAGGATTCCGCTAGATCAGCCGATATAATATGTGTGTTGTGGAACCGAAGACACACTGGCCCTTTCTGTCACCCTAGTCATGAGATCATGCAGGAAGTTCACCACTACTTGCTGCACGACGTCGGTTATCGTTCTTCGCTAACTATTCATGTCGATCCGCTTGATTAATCTGCTGAAGAACACCATCGAACCGTCGATCACCCTTCCTGCAATGCAGGCGTAATTTTATGAAAACAAAAACTTTTACGGATTCGCTGAATGAAAAACCTCTAACTTCTTCGAATCTCAAGAAGCTATTACTCTATTTTCTAAAACTTGGCACCCCCGGATTCGGCGGCCCGATTGCCTTAGCCGCTTCTATGGAACGGGATTTGGTTGAAGAGCGCGGTTGGATCACGAAGACGGACTACAAACAAGGTCTTGCCTTAGCGCAGTTAGCGCCGGGCCCTCTGGCGGCGCAGCTAGCGATCTACCTCGGATATGTCCACAGCGGCATCGTTGGGGCAACGCTTGTCGGACTGGCGTTTATCCTTCCTTCGTTCTTTATGGTCCTTGGAATTTCAGTCGCGTACGTGCAATATGGATGCCTTCGCTGGATGCAGGCGCTTTTTTACGGCATCGGCGCCGCTGTCATTGGAATCATAGCGCGTTCCGCCTACAAGCTCACCAAGCGAACTATCGGGAATAAAAAGTTACTTTTGGTGATCTACCTCACGATGGCG
>JBBSDO010000042.1:0-16504 GCA_038241515.1 Elusimicrobiota bacterium
TTGAACGTCCCGCTGACGGCCTTAAATACATTTATCCTCATTTGCAGCAGCGTCACTATGGTGAAGGGGTTATCCGCGATTCGTCACGGCGACCAAAAAGGTCTGCAAAAATTCCTTCTGTTGACCGCCTTGGGAGGCGCCATTTTCCTGGGTATTCAAGCCGTCGAGTGGACTCGGCTCATCGGTCACGATGGTCTGCGGCTGCGCAACAACCTTTTTTGCGCGACCTTCTTTTCATTGACGGGCTTTCACGGCGCGCATGTTTTTTCTGGCGTCATTTACCTGCTCGTCATTTGGTTTCGGGCGAGGGCGGGTGATTATTCGGCATCAAACAATACGCGCGTAGAAGTGGTCGGTCTCTACTGGCATTTTGTCGATCTTGTTTGGATTTTGGTTTTTACGTTCGTTTACCTGATTTAAGGAGAGACGCATGAACACGCAAGCGACTGCCCATGAAGAACCTAACTACATGAAAATCTTTTGGTGGCTGCTCGCCTTAACGATTTTTGAAGTCGGGATTATTTACGCGCATATTCCTCATGGGCCGCTCGTCGCCGCTTTGATTTTAACGGCTCTGATTAAAGCGCTCCTGGTGGCGATGAACTACATGCACCTTCGCTTTGAACGCTGGACATTGATTGCGATGACGATCCTGCCTCTCTTGCTCATCGTGGACCTGCTCCTCGGTATCTTGCCCGACGTCGGACACGTTCCTTTCTAACGCCGTTTTCCAGTTCCCCGGTGCTCCCGTGCTCCGGTTGGTGATATTTCGAAAAACCGGAACGCGGGACAACCGGAACCCTGGAGTACCCGTCTTATGGAAGTCGTCGTCGTTGATCATCTAAACCACACCTACCCCGCGCGCCGGACGGTTCGCGGCCGCTTAAGCCAGCGGGCCGGCAGACAGGCGCTCAAGGATGTCAGTTTTGCTGTCCAGGAAGGGGAGATCTTTGGACTTCTCGGTCCAAACGGGGGAGGGAAGACGACGACGTTTCATATTCTCTCCACCTTCATTCCACCCACGGGAGGAAGAGCCTCGGTTTTCGGGCATGACGTTCAACGCGAACCCTCGCGGGTTCGGGAACGTTTGGGAGTGGTCTTTCAATATCCCAGTCTCGATAAGAAACTCACTGTTTGGGAAAATTTAGAGCATCAGGGCCACCTCTACGGCTTGTGGGGTGCTGATCTGAAGGAACGCATCGGAACCGTTCTCAGTCGAGTGCGGCTCCTGGACCGAGCGCGTGATCTCGTCGAGGTCCTTTCCGGGGGATTACGTCGTCGAGTCGAATTGGCAAAGGGACTTCTCCATCGGCCCGGACTCTTGCTTCTCGATGAGCCCAGTACCGGACTGGACCCCGGCGCGCGTCGCGATTTGTGGGACTATCTCGGCGAGCTTCAATCCCGCGAGAAAATGACGATGGTCGTTACCACGCATTTGATGGAAGAGGCAGAAAAATGTGACCGTGTCGCGATTTTAAACGAAGGACAGCTTGTCGCTCTCGGTACACCGGAGAGTTTGAAACATGAAATTGGGGGAGATGTGATTTCAATAGAATCTTCCAAGCCTGACGAACTCCAAACCGCTATCGAAAAACGGTTTGCGGCTTCTTGTAAGGTGGTCGATGGATCCGTGCGCATTGAGCGCGAACGCGGGCATGAATTTATTCCCCAGTTGGTATCGGCTTTTCCTGATCTTGTGAGGTCGGTTCGCCTAGGAAAGCCCACGCTGGAAGATGTATTTATCCTCAAGACAGGGCACCGTTTCTGGTCGTCGGATCTCGAAGGGGAACGGGCATGAATCGTTTTCTCCTCGCGAGCACGACGCTATGGCAGCGCGAACTGGTCCGTTTTTTTCGTCAACGCAGCCGTGTGATAGGTGCTCTCGGCCCGCCCATCTTGTTTTGGTTTCTCATTGGTTCAGGCCTTGGAGGATCCTTTCGCCTTGCTACGCTGCCTTCAGAGGCCTCTGTCTCGGGGGCCAACTATTTGCAGTACTTTTTTCCCGGGACGATTGCCCTGATTGTTTTATTTACGGCCATCTTTTCCACGATATCGATCATTGAAGATCGCCACGAGGGATTTCTACAGTCTGTTTTGGTTTCTCCGGCTTCTCGAGGCAGCTTGGTGCTCGGTAAGATCCTGGGAGGAACGACGCTCGCCTTTATTCAGGCAGTCCTGTTCCTCTGTTTTTGTCCGCTGGTCGGGATTTCAATTCATCCTCTAGCGTTTCTTTTTTTACTGAGTGTCCTATTTCTCCTTTCATTCGGTCTTACGGGGTTGGGCTTTCTGCTGGCTTGGCAGCTCGACTCGACCCAAGGTTTCCACGCGATTATGAATCTCTTATTGATACCGATGTGGCTTCTCTCCGGCGCGCTTTTCCCGATAGCCGGAGCGCCTGCTTGGCTGCGCTTTGTGATGCGCCTCAATCCATTAAGTTACAGCGTGTCGGCTTTGCAGCGTAGCTTCTGGGTCCATGGCCATCCCCTGTCAGCAGGATTGTTGAGTCCGCTAGGGTGTGTGCTCGTCACAGCGCTTTTTGGTGCCGCTACTTTTACTTTATCCATGTGGACCGCGAGCCGTCCTAACACATGATCGCCCATCTTCCCGCTCTCAATGCTTTTTTGAATCTGACGTGCGCCATTCTTCTAGCGGTTGGATATTTATTTATCAGGCGCGGGAATGTGCAAGCGCATCGACGTTGCATGCTCGCTGCCTTTGCCGTGGCCGTCGCTTTTTTAGTCTCGTACGTGTCCTACCACGCCCACGCTGGGAACATCCGATTTACAAGGGATGGGTGGATTCGACCTGTGTACTTCACCATCCTGATCACGCATACTATCCTGGCTGTCGCCATTGTGCCCTTGGTCCTGCGGACCTTGTACCTTGCCCTCCGATCTCGTTTTGAAGATCATCGCGCGTGGGCCCGCTGGACCCTCCCGATCTGGTTTTACGTGTCTGTGACAGGAGTGGTGATTTTCGAAATGTTGTACTAAGGGAAAATCAAAAGGCAAAATGCAAAGCGCAAAAGGCAAATCCCATAAGGTGTTTTTCATTAAGACTACCGCACGTGTTTTCACTTTTGCCTTTTGCCTTTTGCCCTTTGACTTTCTGTCGGCCTGTCCCTTCTGCAAAGAAGCTCTAAACGGTGGACTTGCCAAAGGCTTTTACTGGAGTATTTTGTGGATGCTGAGCGTTCCGGTTGTGGTTGTGGGTGCTATCTCGACCGTTGTTTGGCGGGCTTACCGCAGAGGATTGGAAGCCAAGAAGGATTAAGCGTGGACGAGTTGCTTCTCCGATGGAAAGAGCTTTTCTAGTTGAACGATGTTGATCAGCTCAGACTCCGCCCCCCGGATTTGTTCAAACGTCGGGGATTCGCTTTTGACGATTTCCTCGTTCAAGAACATCATCGTCGCGGGACTCATGGAATCATTTAAGAGGGCCATAAAGCTGGGATGAACCGTTCGGGGGTACCCCCTCAGAAGGCGAACCAACGACCGCGAGGAGATTTGGGTAAGCACGCGTTTGAGCGATTCAGTGGAAAGTTCTAGAACGTCGAATAGACACGCCTCTTGCATGGGACCCCTCCCAACCCTCCAGTTTGGCTTGCAGACGCCCGAAGGTCAAGGGAGAACGCAAAAAGGCTCTCATTTTTTACATGCATAGTGAGATCTCTGTGAGAGAATAGTGTAAGTAAGGTGACCCCATGATTAAAAAGCTGCTTTTATTCGATTTGGATTGGACCCTCGTTTACACGGGCGGCGCCGGCGTGCGCGCATTGGACCGCGCCTTTGAGGGCCTTTTTCATATTCCCCAAGCCATGAAAACTGTTAGTCCCGATGGGAAAACCGATCCCGCCATTTGCCGGGAGATGATTAAGGTACATCTGCGTCGCGATCCCCACGCAGGAGAAATAGAAAAGCTTTGCGAAGAATATCTAAAGCATCTGAAAATCGAGGTCGCTCAGTCGGACGGTTACCGCATTTTGCCCGGAATCCCTGAACTACTAGAGATTCTCAGTCGTCGCGATGACATTTTAATGGGTTTAGGCACTGGAAATCTGGAAGGAGGGGCGACGATTAAACTGGAGCGCCCCAATTTTATGCGGTATTTCAAGTTCGGCGGATTTGGTTCTGATTCTGAGGACCGGCCGACCGTTCTACGGAAAGGAGTCGAACGAGGCGAATTCCTTGCCGCCCGAAAATTTTCACGGCGTGAAGTGGTCGTGATCGGGGATAACGAGCGCGATGTCCTGGCAGGAAAAGCCATTGGCGCCGTAACCATCGCCGTCGCCAGCGGTCCCATGAGTTTGGAGGACTTGGAAAAAACGAAGCCTGATCACCAATTTAAGGATCTTTCTAACACAGAAGCCGTACTGCGTGCCTTACTTTCATAATCTCAGTTAGCCGGCAGATCGGCAAAAACAAGGGCCTTTTAAGAATGTATCTTCGCTTTGAAGAGAATCCCAACTGCGGTTTTGTCGATGACCGGGTATTTATGGAACGCACCGAGCCGCAAAGGGTGACAGCCGTGCTGCGAACGCGCCAAGGCAAGGACCTCTGGTGTCCGGTGGTGGCTTTGGGTCCGGAATTCAAAACTTCCGAAGTTTACGGTCGTAAAGTGGAAGATTCCGGCGAAGGAATATGCTGGCTGGTTTACGGCGGTCTCTGGGGACTGCGGCTCAAAGAGCCGACCTGCCGGGATGCCTGGTTGCTAGAGGACCCCCACCAATGGGGCGAAGGATTTCTTTTACTGCCTGCCGACGGGACGGACATTCAGTTTGGGTGACTCTTGTGAGCGATCTTGGGTTTTTGGAGGATAACAACTACAAAATCGTACTGGAGTTGACAATAAAGGCCATGCGGGTGTATAAAAATCAAAATTTTGTAGAGTAGGAATATGATCGAAGTCGCTAATCTCACTAAACGCTATGGGTCCACGCTCGCGCTGGATCACGTCACTTTTTCCATTCAGCCGGGGGAAGTGGTTGGTTTGCTTGGCCCTAATGGGGCCGGCAAGACGACCATGCTGAAAATGCTGACGGGGTATTTGCCTCCAACGGAAGGTACCGCTCGCGTGGCCAACCTCAGCGTTTTAAGCGAATCCCTTCAAGTGCGTGAGCGAATCGGCTACCTGCCGGAAACAAATCCCCTCTATGAAGAACTGGCTGTCTATGAATCGCTAGAGTGGACGGCGAAACTGCGAGGCCTTCCGGAATCGAGGTACCGTCCCGCGATCCGCGACGTCATTCGCGTGTGTGGACTGGAAAGCGTCGTAGGACGGGACATCGCTCACCTGTCCAAAGGCTTCCGCCAGCGGGTAGGGCTGGCGCAAGCGATCTTGCATGATCCCGAGATTTTGATTTTAGACGAGCCGACGTCGGGGCTTGACCCCAACCAGCAGTCCGAAGTTCGCCAACTGATTCAGACGCTAAAGCAAAGGAAGACCGTCCTGTTATCGACTCACATCTTGTCCGAGGCGCAGTCTTCCTGTGATCGGGTCTTGATCATTCACAAGGGTAAAATTGTTGCAGACGGGTCGCCCGCGAGCCTAGGCCAACAAATGACTGGAGGCCGTCGTCTAATTGTGGAATTAAAGGCTCCCTCAGACCTCGCACTTCAGGCGCTAAGGCAGCTTTCCGGGCTGCGCCAGGCAGCGCTCCAGCCTGGGCATGCGGCCAACCCCGTCATCGCTCTAGACACGGATGCGTCGATCGATTTACGAGAAGCGGTATTCGACCTCGCGGTACGCTACCACTGGCCCATCTTGCAAATGACTCAAGAGGCGGCAACGCTTGAAGACGTGTTCCGTCAATTGACCGCCGCCTCCTCGACTCCCATGGCTGCAGCCGTCGGAGCAGGTACGACAGCGACCGGGGAAACTTCGATATGAATGGCTTAAACCCCTCCGTTTCCTTGCCTGAAAGGGGCAAACCCATTACCGTTTTAGCGCGGCGGGAGCTTTCGCTTCTTTTTAATTCACCGGCGACCTATGTCGTCTGCGTTGTGTTTCTCCTCATCTCAGGCTGGCTCTTCATTTCGCCTCTCTTTCAGTATGGCGAGAGCACGCTCGATACGTTTTTGAAGCCCATGCCCTTAATATTCACCTTTTTAATCCCTGCGCTCACGATGCGCTCTTTTGCTGAAGAATTCCGAGCAGGTACGATCGAGTATTTAGCGACCATGCCCATTCGTGACTATGAGGTCGTCCTGGCAAAATACATCGCCTCCCTAGGATTGCTTGGGGTCCTTTTGACCTTCACACTCGTCTATCCAGCAATCCTTTTTATCGTTGGCCGCCCGGATACGGGACAAATCGCGGGGGGATATCTGGCTCTTTTGGGTTTGGGATCGCTTTACAGTGCGATCGGCCTTTGGGCTTCTTCGCTCACGCGTAATCAAGTCGTTGCTTTCATAGTGGCTTTCTTCGTCTGCTTCGTTTTCTTCTTGATGGGCCGCATCGCGGAGTTCCTTCCTAACTTGTTTGCCGCATTTTTTCGCGGCTGGGCGGTAGAGACTCATTTCGATGCTTTAGCGCGCGGCGTTATGGATTCGCGCGATCTTTTGTATTGGGCGAGCGGTACCGTCTTCTTTTTAGCTTCCTGTCTAACGGTGGTTCACTCCCGGCGGTGGCGCTAACCATGACGGAACAGGTTCAACAACGACGCAAAGAGCTCGCGCTCACCAGTGCCTCGGGCTTGGCACTCTTGGCGGTCGCGCTCATTTTGGTGAATGTCCTTTCTAACTGGTTTTTCCTGCGTTGGGATATGACGGAACGCAATACCTATTCTCTTTCTCCTGCCAGTAAAAAGCTCGTTCGGCACTTGGATGATCCTGTTGTCGTTAAAGCCTTCTTCACTCCCGATTTGCCCGCACCCTATAATTCGTACGAGCGCTATGTCCGAGACATCTTGACCGAGTACCGAGCCGCCTCAAAGGGAAAAGTTCGATTCGAGTTCGCAATGACCCAGCCGACAAAAATCTTCGAACAGCGTGCCCAGGAGGCTAATCTCGCACCGCTTCAGTTCGAACAGATGGGCAGCGATCAGTTTGCCATTCGCCGGGGGTTTATGGGGCTAGTGATGTATTTCCGCGACAAATCGGAAGTGCTTCCCGTCATCAAAGATATTCAGGGGCTCGAGTACGATATTACGAGCCGCATCGCCCGGATGGCGCGCACCCAGAAAAAAGTCATTCTTCTCACGAGCGGACATGGCGAAGAGCCCTGGCGCACGCCCCAATCCCGCCTCGCGGAAGATCTACAACAAATGTATGAGTTGCGCGATCTACCCTTGCCGGTGACAAGCTCCGCGGCCGTCCAGGGCGACGCCATTATCGTAGTGGGTCCGAAACAACGTCTTGACGACAAATCGCTTTGGACGCTCGATCAGGCCATCATGCGCGGTATCCCCGCGGCTTTTCTCGTGGACCAAAAGAATTTCATGGCGAGTCAGTTCATGGTAACGCCGCTGGATAGCGGAATAGCGCCACTGCTTCAAAATTACGGTGTCAAATTGGGCGATCAGCTTGTCTACGACGCCCAATGCGAAACGGTGGGTATGACACAAAATATTAGCGGCTTTGCTTTCACGACGCGAGTTCAATACCCGTACGTCGCGCTCGTTAATCAGCTCGATAAAAACCAACCGCTGATCCAGGGCCTTGAGACGGTGGCTTTTCCCTTTGCCGTGCCTTTAGAATCGGCCGGAGCCGCACACTTTACGCCTCTATTCACATCGTCGCCGCGGAGTTGGCTAGCGCCAGCCCAGACCTACAGCGTAGCTCCGAATCACATCCCTACTCCCGGACCTACTGACCCTAAGGGGCCTTTCGTATTAGGCGCCCTAGTTCAGGGCAGCCTAAAAAGCTATTTCACGGGCAAAGCCCTTCCTAGTCCTGGCCAAACTTTAATTCCTAACAGTCCGGCGACCAATTTGTTGGTGATTGGGACCTCTCATCAACTCGATCCTAGTCTTCCTGACTTTCCGGGTACCGGCGCATTGATCTCCAATATTTTTGCTTACCTTTCCCACGACGAAACGATGCTCGGCATTCGTTCTAAGGGCGAAATTTTGCGGCCCTTGCGACCCACCTCTGCGATTCGACGGGACTTGGTCAAAGTCCTCGCTGTCCTCGGTGTCCCCTTGCTCGTTGTCCTTTGGGGTTTGGCACGTTGGCGCCGGCGCCAAAACTGGCGCGAAGCCATTGCAGCAGGCTTTGTAACGAAGCCTGTGCCGATCGCTTAAATGCCGCGAGTCATTAAGATCCTTCTTCTGGTCACTGTCGCGCTCGTGGCGGTTTCTGTTCTATTCCTTTATCTCCAAACGCCGAGTCACAACACTCCTTTCGCGGATGCCACAAGCAAAGCAGAAAAGATTGTTTTTGAACAAGGCGGGGCGAAAGTCGAACTGGACAAGCAAGGAAAAGACTGGCAAGTTCGAACCGATCAAGGCGGCTTTTATCCGGCGGAGCGGGACAAGATACATACGCTTCTAACCGCACTTCCCGAAGTTCAAATTGAAGACGAAATCACCACGCATTCCGAGCGAGCGGCCGATTACGAAGTGAATGCGGCCAGCGGAATGCGCGTCACTTTGCTGAACGCCAAAGGGACTCCCCTAGCCGATGGGATTTTTGGGAAACAGGCGCCGGATTTTACGCATATTTACTTTCGGTTCACCGACAAACCGGCTGTTTACCTGGCCCGAAATCTGATTCGTGGAGAGTTAGGAGGAGGCGCGACGGTCTCCGCGTGGCGCAGCCGGGACCTTGTGAGCATACCCGAGGCGCAAATCCAAACGATTTCGATTGAAAACAAGGGCAGCAAGCTCGACCTGGTCCGCTCAAGCGACACCTGGACGCGCAATGGGGAGAAAGTAGATCCCGCCCCCGTCTTCGCTTTGGTGGGGGCCCTGTCGCATCTGCGGGCCGATGATTTCGTCGAAACCCAGAGTTCGGACTCTCTCACGTATGGCTCCCTAGATTTCGGCCAAATCCAACTGACCTCACCAGATACAACCGTCACGCTGCACATCGGCAAGCCTGATAAAGCGAGACATCGTTTCCCGGTCTCCATTAGCAAGGAAGCCGGGCTCGCTTGGGTCTCCGAAAGTCAGATGAACCTGCTTTTGAAAAAACCAACGGATTTCCATGCCATCACTTCACAGCCCATCGCTCCCCTGCCCACCCCTCCGAAGCCAGTTCCAGTTCCACATTAGCCGGCAACATCGACCGCAGATTCCTTGAAAAAATTCCAAAGGGGGTGGCTCCTACGCCAGGTGTTTTTCGACCCCTTTGTATAATGCGTGAGAAATGCAAAGGATTGTTTTCCTCGACAGCGGAACGGTCCCGGTTGAGTTGCGAAAACCGGGTTTTTCTCACACCTGGTCCGCATACGAGCAGACCTCTGCCGATCAACTTCAGGAGCGGTTGGCGAACGCGACGATTATTGTGACCAACAAAGTGCAACTGAGAGAACCGGTACTCTCAAAGCTAAGCCAGCTGAGGCTTATCGCCGTGACGGCGACGGGCTACGACAACATAGAAATCCAAGTTTGTCGAAAGCGCGGAATTGCCGTGGCCAATGTGCCGGGATACGCTAAACAATCGGTTCCCGAGCACGTTTTTCTTTTTATCCTGGCCTTGCGCCGCAACCTCGTCGCCTATCGGGAGGCCGTCAGGGCGGGTCGCTGGAAAACTTCTCCCCATCCAAATCTCGCGGTTTTTCCGATTGAAGACCTGCACGGATCCCTCCTTGGCCTAGTGGGCTACGGGGCGCTGGCGCGCGGCGTGGAACAACTTGCGCGGGCTTTTGGAATGCAAATACTTATTGCGGAGCGCAAAGGCGCAAATAGCCTTCGCCCCGGACGAGCCTCCTTCGCAGACGTTCTCAAGCAAGCGGACATTGTGAGCCTTCATAGTCCTCTCACCCCGGAGACCCAACAGTTACTCGGCACCTACGAATTTTCGCTGATGAAACCTTCGGACTTGCTGATCAACACGGCCCGCGGCGGGCTCATCGACGAGGCGGCATTGGCCGAAGCTCTTCGCTCGGGGCGGCTAGCGGGTGCGGGACTGGACGTGCTATCCGAGGAGCCCCCAAAGAACGGCAGTCCTTTGCTGGAGAACGATGTTCCCAATCTCATCGTCACGCCGCACGTGGCCTGGACAAGCCGCCAGGCTCTAGCGATATTGGCGGAGGAGGTTATTTTGAATATAGAGGCCTTTAATTCCGGAAGACCTAGAAATCTGGTGACACTTTGAAAAGAGATTCCGTAAGCGCAGCAGCTTTTCCTCTCCCTTGGGGAGACCCCGCGACCCTATTTTTTTGGAAGCAGGGTCAACCTCCATTAACGCACTGGAGGGATGAGGACGTTGGTGAGGGGGAACATGCCGTATTGAGTTAGTAACAAATCACTTAGCAAAGATGTACGACGTCCGTGGCAGATCCCCCTCACCCGACCTCTCCCTTTGGGAGAGGAATGAAAGGGAGCCGATCGCATGAAAAAGAAAGATCGAACTAAAGTCCTTCGAATCACACAGCTTGGGGAACCTGTTTTACGGCGACCTTCGACGCCAGTCGCCAACGCCCAGGCACATCGAATTCACCAGCTGATTCAAAATATGCTGGCCACAATGAAGAAAGCCAAAGGGGTAGGTATCGCTGCACCTCAGGTGGGTGTGGGCGAACGCCTTTTTATAGTTGCCCCCGAACCGAGTGAGCGGTATCCCCATTCCCCACGGATGTCTCCACTCGCCATGATCAATCCGCGGATTCGATCTCGGTCGAAAACCTTTCGTACCGAATGGGAGGGGTGTTTATCGATTCCTGGACTCCGCGGGCGCGTGCCACGTCACCAATGGGTGGACATCGAATTTACCGATCGAACGAGCACGCAGCGCCGAACCCGGCTCAGCGGATTCGTCGCCCGGATTTTTCAACATGAATTCGATCACATCAATGGAATGGTGTATATCGACCGTGTTCGCGACACCCGCACCTTTGTGACGGAGCAGCAGTACCGCAAAAGGGTGTCCAAAAAAGCGCCGGCGAAGGGGGACGAATAAATGTCCCAGGCTCATCCGGGAACTCCCACGAAGTTTGGTTTTTCGGAAAGCCTAGACGTTCTCCGGATACGAGACTTCCGTTACTTCCTTGCGTCTCGCTTTTTCGCGACCCTCGCCACGCAGATGCAGGCTCTCGTGGTCGCTTGGCAGATCTACCAAATGACGAGGGATCCGCTCAAACTGGGGCTCGTGGGGCTTGTCGAAGCGGCGGTGTTTATTCTTTTTTCGCTCTCCGCGGGACATTTTTCAGATCGGCGCGAAAAGCGCGCGATCATTTTGGCGGCGCAGGCCGGCTTGCTCGTATGCAGCCTGGGCCTGGCCGTCCTGACGCGCGCGGGCAGCGGAGTTTGGGCCCTGTACGGCGTCATCGCTTTGACCGGACTGGCGCGCAGCTATCTATGGCCGGCGTCTTTTTCGTACTCCGAGTTGACCGTTCCGCGCGCCATCTACGCTCGCGCTGCCGCCTTGAACGCGACAGGCTGGGAGGTGGGGTCCGTCGTCGGCCCTGCGGTGGGTGGGCTGGTCTACGCCTCGAAAGGTCCCACGGTGGCTTATCTCCTCGTCGGTGGGCTTGCCCTACTAGGGATCGGCTTTGCCTTGATGATGGGAAGGCGGCCTCCGGTAATGGCGACTCCGGAGCAACCGCAACGCGATTTACTTTCGGGGGTACGCTTTGTTTTCTCTAATCAAGTGATCTTAGGGGCTATGAGTCTCGACATGTTTGCTGTTCTTTTCGGGGGCACGATCGCCATCCTTCCCATATTCGCTGATACGTACCACGTGGGCCCCACCGGTTTAGGATGGCTTCGAGCCGCTCCGTCCTTTGGTGCTATCGTCATGTCGCTTATTCAGCAATACCGTCCCCCGTTCAGAAGCGTCGGTCGAGCTCTTTTCATGGCGGTCGGGCTCTTCGGGTTCGCCACGATCGCCTTTGCCCTTTCCCAGAATTATTGGCTGTCGCTCGCGCTTCTCACAGTGACAGGGGCGGTAGACAACGTCAGCGTCGTGATTAGAGCCAGCATCCTGCAAGCCTATACTCCGGATTCCATGCGTGGACGAGTTTCTTCGGTGAATGGAATTTTCATCGGGTCGTCCAACGAGATCGGCTCCTTCGAATCCGGTTTGGCGGCCAAGCTTATGGGGGCAGTACCCTCTGTCGTATTTGGGGGGATCATGACACTCGTTACCGTGACGTCGACCTTCTGGATGGCCCCACAGCTCCGTCGTTTGAAAGCGGTTTCTAGGCCTGAATTGCTGCCTACCGTCTAAAATAGGTACAATTCGGGCATTCGGGAAGTACCTATCCCAGCCCTAAGTCGGAGGTTGGGTCTTTTTTTAGTTTCGATGGACCTTCTGATGAAAATCCGGTATTTAGCCAACACAGCGCTTTGTCTCACCCTAGCCGCTCCCCTTTTGGCCGCCACCCCGCGCGCGAAAGAGCGGACCGACGCAGGCAAAGGAGGAGACATCCCGCAAATTGAAGCCGTTGATATTCCAACGGCGGATGTCCTTGATCCGGCAACCTACGCAACGACTTTCCGCTTCTACAACCAGGGTGGAATCATGTCGCGATTGCTTGTGGGCCCGTTCCGACGGGTCAACCTGGGAATTTCATTCGATACCCAGCGCGTGATCGGATCGCAGGATCCGCACATGATCAGGCCCTCCGTTTTCTTTAAACTACGATTTTTAGATGGGAACGACTATTTGCCGGCGATGGCCCTGGGGTACGAAAACCAGGGTTTTCTTTATCAAGAAGACGGCAAACAATTTTTGCATCGTGAAAAGGGCCTTTATCTTGTGGGAAGCCACGAAATTCTTTTGCCGAACCTTGAACTTCACTTGGGCGTCAACATGTCGGATTTTGATGACACCAAGGTCTACGGGTTCTTTGGAGCCACTTACAAAATCATACCCAGCTTCGCGCTTCTTGCCGAGTACGATAATATTAGGGACTTGGCTTACAACCGCTTTAATCTTGGAGGCCGGTTTTGGGTGACCTCCTTTTTCAATGTCGATGTGGCCGCCCGAAATGTCGGCCGCAGCAGCGCTAAGGGCGCGGAGCGGATCGTTAGCCTCAATTACGTCGGTAATTTCCCCTTCTAGATATGGCGGACGACATCGTTGGATTGGAATTCGAAAAACCGATCTCCGAACTAGAAAAAAAGATTGAAGAACTGCGCTCCTGTGCGGCTTCCGAACACCTTGATTTCAGCGATGAAATCAAAGTTCTAGACGAGAAGTGCGAGCAGCTGAAAGTCCAAATTTACAGCAAGTTGACTCCCTGGCAGCGTGTATTAACCGCCCGTCACCCTCAGCGGCCCTACACCCTGGACTATATCCGCGCCCTTTGTACCGATTTCATCGAGCTTCACGGCGACCGTACTTTTTCGGAAGACGCCGCGCTCGTCGGCGGCCTCGCGATGTTTGAAGGCCGTCCCGTGGTCGTCCTGGGCCACCAAAAGGGGCGCACCGTTCAAGAGTCTATGCGCCGAAATTTTGGCATGCCCCATCCCGAGGGGTACCGCAAAGCCCTGCGCCTCATGAAACTGGCTGAGAAATTCAAGCGTCCTGTGCTTTGTTTCATCGACACCCCAGGCGCCTATCCCGGTATTGGGGCCGAGGAGCGCGGCCAAGCCCGAGCGATCGCTCTCAATCTCATGAAAATGGCAGCGCTGAAAACCGCGATGATCTGCACGGTGATTGGCGAGGGGGGGTCCGGAGGTGCGCTTGCCATTGGCATGGGGGACCGTATTTTGATGTGTGAAAATGCCTGGTACTCCGTGATATCTCCTGAGGGGTGTGCGGCCATTCTTTTTCGGGACGCGACTCGCGCCCCCGAGGCCGCCAAAGCCCTGAGGCTCACGGCCCCCGAACTTAAGGCCTTGGGCGTCATTGATGAAATTATTCCCGAATCGCAAGGCGGGGCGCACCGAAATCCGGCGGTGACCGCAGAAGCGCTTCGCGCAGCCCTTCTTCGTCATCTGGACGAGCTGCAGCCCCTAAGCATCGAGCAACTTTTGGAAAGTCGTTATCAGAAGTTTCGTTCCCTAGGCACCTGGCGCGATAATGAACTCGCGCACGTCGCACCCCGGCGCCGACCCGCTAAAATTAAATCTGCTTAATATTCCAAGGAGGAATACCCCCATGCCAGCTCAAACGGCCGCACCGACACAATCCAGTCCCAAAGACTATTTTCGTCAGCTGACCCCCGGTAAAATGATGGGTCTAAAGCAAATTACCGACGCCGCGGGTAAATTCAAAGTATTTGCGCTCGACCAGAGCAACTCCTTCAAAAAGGCGCTGCGGGCCTTTCGTGAACGCACCAAAACACCCGGCGAACCGACGTTTGAGGAAATCCGTGATACGAAGATGGAAATCACCTCCGCTCTCAGCCCGATGGGGACGGCCGTCCTCCTGGACGTGAATTACGGTTTACGCCAATGTATCAACACGGGGGCTTTGGCTCGCGGCGTAGGTCTCATTGGACGAGTGGAAGCCTCCAAAGACGCAGGTATCCCTGGCCTGCTCGAGCCCGGCTGGAGTGTGGCCCAAATTAAGCAAATGGGGTGCTCTGCCGTAAAACTGCTCGTGTACATGGACACGGAAGAGAAAGACTACACCCGGAAGCAGCTCGACTTCGCGAAAATGATTTATGACGAATGTGCGAAACATGACATTCTTTTAATGACGGAGGAACTTTCCTTCCCTCGACAGGGTGAAGACAAGAAGACGCCGGCGTACGTCACGCGCCGCCCTAAAAACATTATCGAGTCGGCTAAGCTTCTTGGCCCCATCACGGACATTTTGAAACTCGAGTTCCCCGGTGAAGAGCATTTGAAAGAAGTGAACGATGCGGCAATCCGTCCTTGGGTTCTTCTTTCAGCGGGAGAAAAATTCGACGTCTTTGCGAAACAGGTCGAAGTAACTCTAAAAGCGGGTTGCTCAGGAACGATGGCTGGGAGAGCGATCTTCAACGAATACTTTGACCAAAATACGCCCCAAGAGCGACAGCAGTTCCTGAAGACCACGGGCATGCAGCGTATGAAAATCCTCTCGGACTTGGTCGACCAGTATGCCCATTCCGTTTGGTCCCGAGTCGGGGTGAGCCCGCAGGACCTCGGAAAAGCGGTGGACGCCCATTGGTATTCAGGCGGAAAGGCCCTTTCCGGGGCCAATGCGGATACCCAAGGCGCTTATTAGAAGATTGAGCATTCCGAGAAGGGAAGAAATTTTTTAATTCCTCTACCGCGGGATTCTCCCTTCTCGTCGCTCCGTTGTTATGCCACATTCCTCTCCCCAAGGGAGAGGTTAGGTGAGGGGTCCCGAGTGTTTTTCGTAAACATCTTTTGTCCCCCTCACCAACATCCTCTCCCCCAAAGGGGGCGAGGAATTTTTGTGAGGAGAAAATTATGACAAAACGAATCGCGATATTAACCGGAGGGGGGGACTGTCCCGGGCTCAACCCGGCGATCAGAGGTTGTGTGATGAACGGGCTCGACAAGGGATTCGAGTTCGTAGGTATTTCGGAGGGTTGGCGGGGCTTGGTTGAGGGGAAAACCCAGCCGTTGGGTCTTGCGGAAGTCAAAGAAATCGTGGGCAAGGGAGGAACCATCCTGGGGACCTCTCGTACAAATCCGTTTAAAATGGACGGCGCCGTGCCGAAGTGCCTGGAGACATTCAAGAAACTGGATCTGACAGCGCTTGTGGCTTTGGGGGGAGAAGACACTCTAGGCGTCGCCTCGCGCTTTTATAAGGAACACAAGCTCCCTGTGGTCGGTGTCCCGAAGACCATGGACAACGATCTTTCGGCCACAGATTACACTTTTGGCTTTGATACCGCCACGACCATCGCGGTCGACGCGGCGGAACGGCTCCGCGATACGGGCCGCAGCCATCGGCGGATCATGGTGCTCGAAGTGATGGGCCGCCACGCCGGATGGGTGGCTCTATTCACGGCGATCGCGTCCGCGGCCGATGGGCTCCTGCTTCCGGAACGAAAGTGCGACATCCAAGCGCTGTGCGCGCATCTGAAGAAAGTCCATGCACGGGATAAAGTGGCCGTCGTGGTGACTTCAGAAGCCGTAGAACTCCCCGGGGTGAAAACGGAAGGGGAACAGCTGGATTCCTTTGGCCATATGCTGCTGAAAAACCGGGCGGTGGGCGAGACCGTCGCCGGTTTGATCGAAAAAGAAACGGGGATCGAAACCCGTTCCGCGGCTATCGGGCACATTCAGCGCGGCGGAAGTCCGACCCTCTTTGACCGCATCCTCGGGACTCGCGTCGGTGCCAAAGCGGCCGACCTCGTGGCCGAAGGTCAGTTTGGTCAAATGGTGGCGCTGCGCGGGAATGACGTGATGGGGGTCTCGCTCGAAGAGGCCACTTCCAAGCTCAAAACAGTCCCTCCAGAGTGGTTAAAGTTGGCCGACGTCTTCTTTAAA
>JBBSDO010000043.1:0-16377 GCA_038241515.1 Elusimicrobiota bacterium
GAAACCTGTCGCTAAAATCATTTCTGTACTTAAAAGAGCCATTTGAGGACTGGGGGGCCGCACCCATAAGAGCCGTTTTAAATTCATCCCCGCCGCCTGAGCGCCTTGAGGGTCCAGCTGATTACCCACATCAATGAATGCGGCCGATTCCCCCCCTTGCGTCGCCGCCGCCAAAGCCGCAAGTCCAATGGCCAAGCGTCCGCTAGACCGCTCGCCCGAAACGCCCACAAAGGTTCCGCGTCTGATCCCTCCCCCTTGGAGACGATCCAATTCCGGCACATGAGTGGCTAAAAGCGGCTTCTGTTGACGTTGCTGGAGGGCTTCAAGGAGTTCGGAACCCGTTTGAATAAAGAGACCCGAAAGAGCAGGTGAGAAGGTGAGCCTATTCACGAATCTAATTTATCATACATCCGTATGATTCACAAGATCGTATTTAGGCTTATCGAGGGACCTGGTTTTATGTGAACGCGTTCACCAAAAACGAAAAATCGTTTTGATTGGGATTGTGTCGGATCAAAGGCTTTGTAGTGCTTGGGCTAGGGTTCGGAGATCTCTTTCTATCAATTTTTTCAGGTTCGGGTTATGGAAGAGTGCGGCGGGGTGGCAAAGTGGAAAAATCTGGATGGCAGGATTTTCTGGAAAGGGGAACATCCGGCCGCAGATCTGGGTGATGGGATCTCGCGAATTCAAAAGGGTGCGGGTGGCAGGTGATCCTAGGGTGACGATAATTTTAGGCTGAATGATCTCGATTTCTTTTTTTACAATGGGCCAACAAATTTTGATTTCTTCCGGTGTGGGAGGTCGATCATTTCCACGGGCGTCGGGGGTCTTCGGATTTTTCATCGGATGACATTTCACGGTGTTCGTAATGTAGACGTCTTCCCTCTTTAGACCCACTACCGCCAACCACTGGTTCAGCAGCTTGCCGGCCCGTCCAATAAAGGGTCGTCCTTGGCGATCTTCGTCCAAGCCAGGAGCTTCGCCGATCAGCATGACTGCCGCCTCGGCGCTGCCTTCGCCCCGAATGAACTTCGCCTGACCTCTCGACAATGCGGCGCGGACTCTTTTTTCATTAGCAGAGTACAAATCAGCCAATGCTCGCTCTTTCGGTGCAGCGCTGCGTTCCGTAGTTAACACCGGAGAGAATGAAGATTGCCGAGGTTGCAAGCGGTATTTTTCATTTAGAATGATCATACCACGGGAGTTTCCATGCATTTCTCGACGTTAAGTGAATCGTTTAGTCAGCCCACCAATCGCCTGTACCAATTGCGAGACGCGCGCATTAAGGCGGGAAAGCCGGTCCTAGACCTTATTTCAGGAAACGTAAATGCTCACGGATTGGAGTTCCCCCCCGCAGTCCTGAAGCGCATTTTGGCGCAAGAAGCGCAAAATACCCGCATGTACAAACCAGATCCCTTAGGGCAGATGCCTGCGCGCCGCGCCATCTCGGATTATTATAAGGATGAAAAGGTCGAAATCCCCCCTGCACAGATCCTGCTCACCCCTGGGACGAGCCTTTCCTATTGGTACGCTTTTAAGCTTCTAGCAAACGAGGGAGATGAAATTCTTTGCCCGACTCCTAGCTATCCCCTTTTTGATGCGATTGCTTCCATGGCCGGCGCGCGTCTCGTTTCGTATCCCCTGGTAGAAGAAAAGCATTGGTCCATTGATCTCCAAGCTCTAACGACGAAAATCAGTGCACGTACAAAAGCGATTGTGATAATTTCCCCACATAATCCGACGGGCGCCGTCGTTTCAGAAAACGAACTTCGAAAAATATGCGATTTGGCGAAGAAAAAAGGGTTGGCCCTTATCCATGACGAGGTTTTTAGCCCTTTTGTGTTCAACGCAAAGAAGCTTCCCCGCCCTTTTGGAATGTGCGCCCCTTTGATGTTGAGTTTGAACGGATTTTCAAAAATGTTTGCCTTGCCCGGCCTTAAAGTCGGGTGGATGGCGTTAAGCGGAGAGGAAGACCTCGTTCAACGGGCGATCCGCGCGCTCGAAATGGTCTCCGATACCTTCTTGCCTGTCAACGAACTAGCACAGGCCGCGATTCCAAAGATCTTGCTGGAGGGACGCTCCTTTTTAAAACGATATTGCACCACCGTGCGCAAACGGACCACTTTCTGCGCAAACTTGATTCGAGAACGGTCCTATTTGAGCAGCGTTCGGGCAGGGGGAGGGTTTTTCGTCACGGTGCGTCTTCGAAGTGAAATTGACGAAGAGCAATTTGCTATCGAATTATTGGACAAAGAAGGAGTGCTTGTCCATCCCGGCTATTTTTATGACATGGAGGGTAGTCACTTTGTCATGGCTACTGTGGCCCGACCTTCGGAGCAGCGATCGGCGTTCAGAAAGATTGACCGTGTTTTAAGAGCGTTACAGACTGCTTAGTTGGCTTCGGGCACGACCGTGTTTTTGGGCGCATTTTTTAAACTGGCGGAGGTTCCATTGGGCATCGGTCGGCTTCCAAGGGCCATTCCGAGCCGTATAAAGAAATCGCTTAGCTTCGCACGTGCATCTTCTTCTTCCGCCCAAACATCAATGGCCCATTGCCCAGAACCTTCGTAACGCGCATTCCAAGTACCAGGGGTTCCTACATGCGGCGTATAGAGGAGTTGAGCCCAAGTATCGCCAAGTGGATCAAGGTCGGAAAGCACAGAGGCTTTTCTTCGCGGTTCCCCACGTCTATGTAATTGACGGCGATTGATAGGCTTTCCTTCCTGTTTCAAAATCTCATTTACGCGACGCTCCGTCTCTTTTACAGTGAGTCCAAGACGATCCACCTGCTTGGCGAGGTCCACCTGGAGCGACCGATCGTCAATTTTGCGCAGGTAGCGGGTGTGAGCTTCCGAAATTATGCCACGTGGCATAAGTACCTGAATTTCTTCGGGAAGCTCCAGTAGGGCCAAACCGCGGGCAATAGCGGTCTGGCTCCTTCCAACGCGCGCACCGATGGCCTCTTGAGTCATGCTGTAGGGCGGATCTAATAGCTGTTTGTAACCGCGTGCTTCTTCGATAGGAGTAAGATCCTGTCTTTGGAGGTTTTCGATCAACCCTTTGACGGCCGCATCTTCGTCGCTGGCCTCGATGACCCGGGCATCAATCGTTTCCCAGCCGAGCAGCTGAACCGCCCGGAGACGCCTCTCACCCACCACAAGTTCGAAGGCTTGCCCAATCTGCCTTACGGTGATCGGCTGAATGAGACCTTCCTGTTTTATGGAACGCGCTAGTTCTTTGAGCGCCACCGGATCAAACTGCCGGCGCATTTGGTGCGGAGAAGCGTAGATTTTCTCGATGGATAGCTTTTTGACGGAAGTTGGGTCAGGTGGGACGGCGTGGCCGGGCGTATTTTCCAAGAATCCCTCCTCGGTGGAGCATGGCCATACCCCAAGGTTTTACCGCTTTTGGAGGGGTCTGTCAAGCATGGGTAGGGCGCCGGAAGTTCCAATGAGGCGGGTTAATCGATAGTGACGTCCACGGCGCCAGAGGAAATGACGCCTTTCCAGGCACGTAGGGAACCTACAGGTTGATCGAGTTCATTGTGGTAGGAGACTTTAACCTTATAAACACCTTTTTTCTTAAGCGGGTAAAGGTCAGCAAGGTCGACGGTCCGCTGTACAGACTGGCCTTTCGGGAGTACGACAAAATCATCGGCGTGGACTGACATGGGTGTGATGGCCCGCTCAATCTCACATTTCTTTCCATCGGGCCCGAAGATCTGAAAAACCACCTCTCCGGGGAGGGAGGGATGATTGACGAGCAGTCGGCGGTTAATAAGTACAGGAGCGTCGAAGAGATTGGTGAGTATCACCGTGACAGAAACAGGATCCCCCGCACCGTAGCCGCTGGAGGTCTTAAGCGAGACTTCTAGCGGAACCAGTCGGCGCTCCGATTCCCGGATTTCAGCCAAAAGTTGTCGAGTGGTGTCCTCAGACCGGCCGTTGGAGATATTAGGATCTTGCGATGCTACAGATAAAGAGCCGCTGAGGACAACCATCAGAGAAGAAAAGAGCCATCTCGAACAGGGCATGCGATGAGTTTAGCCTGAAACCGCTAAGGGAGGAATGAGGCGGAGGGCTCAAAATGAGTGGGACTAAAGACCTACGAAAGACGGGACCTGCTTAGTTCTGGACGACGGGGAAAGTTAGGTCGGAAACTCGAAAATTTTCTTCGACCTGTTCTACGGTTTTGCAGCCAGGGATTACGACTGATACGGCGGGTTGCGCAAGGACGAAGCGCAGCGCGGTCTGCGCGTGGCTGAAAGGGCTTGTCGTGATGGCCTTGGCAAAGTCCTGGACTCGATTAATTAGCTGCGTCTGATACTTGAGCGGCCATTGATGACGGATGTCGCCTAGCGGAAAAACAGAGTCCTTTGTGTATTTACCCGTAAGAAACCCGTTGGCCAGGGGCTCGCGCGCAATAATCGCGATACCTTGCGCAATAGCCCGTGGGAAGAGCTCTTCGGCGGCGTCACGCCTGAGGTAGTTGTAAACCACTTGAATGGCAGCCGGGCTCGCGATTTTTAGCGCAAGCAGGCCTTCTTGAGGCTCGTGAATGGAAATGCCGTAGTGCCGAATTTTTCCCTGTTGCTTGAGTTTCTCGAGCGGCTCAAACAAACGTCCCGCTTCGATGACGCTAAACGGGGGATTATGAAGCTGATAAAGATCAATGTATTCGGTGCCGAGACGTTTAAGACTTTGTTCCACAGCAAATACAAGGTGCGATTCCGAAAAATTCAAACGGGCCGGATCATGATAAAAGTCGCTTCCCCCTTTCGTGGCGATGATAATCTGGTCGCGACGGCCTTTGATGGCTTGGCCAATCAATTCTTCGCTGCGGCCATGCCCGTAAACATCGGCGGTGTCGAAAAAGTTACATCCCAAATCGATCGCGGTCACGATGGCCCGAAGCGACTCCTGTTCGTCAGTCGGACCGTAGCTATTTCCAAATTGATTGCCCCCGATGCCCCAGGCTCCGAAGCCTACTTCTGAGACGCTAAGACCCGTGGACCCCAGCTTTCGAATTTTCATCGGTGATTGGACTGACGTACTGACGACTTCATGGTGGGGATTAATTGGCAGGGGATGCTGCCGTGGCGCCGGCTGCCGGGGCAGGGGCCTTATGGGCTCCAAGACCGACAGAGAGGTGCTTGTTAGGAGTATCTGCCCAAGGCCCCATCGGTTGGCCTGCGGCATTGACGGGCACCAAAGGAACTCCTTGGGCGTCTTTTGTCCAAGTGATTTTGAAATCGTCGCGGGACATAAACATGGTTTCGTACTCCATAGTGTGATGGACCGACTTGGGGTTTGTGGGACACGCCTCTTCACATAAACGGCACCAATTGCACTTACCAAAATCAATGGTGTAATTCTGAATAACTTTTTTGCCTGCGGCGTTACGTTCGCTTTCTAAGGCGATACACGCGGAAGGGCAAGCGCGCACGCAGAGGTCGCAAGCAATACACTCTTCGATATGAAAGGTAAGCATTCCTCGGAATCGTTCTGGAATGGGTGCTTTTTCGTGGGGATATTGAATTGTGACTTTCGGCTCGAACATGTATTTAAACGTCAGCGCCAAGCCTTTCAAAAGCGCTACGGAGTTATTCCAGACGGAAGCGAGGTAGGAAAACATAGGCAAATTATACCTAAAAAGTTACCCCGATCCTTTACGGGACTTGGCTGCGGATCCAATCGGAGATCCGTGAGTCGGGAAGGAGGGTTTTCGTGTTCAGGGCGTAACTCAAACCGCGCAATTCAACTTCTAGCTTATGTTCTATTCCGCCCGGGGCGACTAAGAGGGGAATAACCAGGGCGCGTCCGCCGCCCTTTTCTACTTCCTCGATTCGTTTACGGAGGTTGGCGATCGCCTGGCGCCTCGTCGCCACGGGTGCGTCATCACGAAGCGTAAATCCCTCTACGGATTTAAAACCGCCACGCTCTTTAAGTTTGGCCGTAAGAGCCTGCAAGATCTGGATCCATTTGGCATTGTCTGACTCGTCGTTAGGACCATGCGCCACGATCATGACGCTTTCTTGGGCGGCTCGTTCGCTAATTTCTTGTGCCCGGTCGAGCAGAATTTCCACGACAATGGGCGAATCGTTCAAGGGCTCCATAAGACGCAGCGACGCATGCTTTTCAATTGGGAAGAGCGGATTGTTTATGAAGCCGGGCTGCACGCCCATCCCTAGCAAATACCTCCATTGGCGCGCCACTTCGGAGTAGGACGAAATGAGCAAAGGAACAACGATGATGGTGTGAGCTCCATGGTGTTCGAGTGTTCTAATGTCATCCTGCAAATCCCGCACCTCTGAGGCGGTGTCGCCCATTCCCATGAATATACGGTACCGATAAGGGAGCTCGGCCGCTTTCACCGCTTTCTTTACAACTTTATTCCAACGCGAATCCCCCCCATGCGCCATGATGAGAACGGCCGTCTCGCTTTCCGCTGCGCTTACCGGGCCAGAGATTTCGGAAACAAGGAGCGAAGCGACGAGGAAACTCGCTGCGGCATACGCGAATCGACCCACTAATAGAGGGAACGGCTGGAATCTCCTAGACATTAGGCGTATCGATTGACTAGCTCTTTAAAGTATTTTTCATCGTCGCGAGGGAATTGCCCGATGATGTCGCGGATGCGTTCATTGAAGGTTTGGCGGGTTTCGTCTTTATAGAACGTTCCCAGGAAAATGTGCTGTTTGTCTTGCCAAAGTTCAAGCGCGCGCATCTTATTGGACATGTTTTCGTACGACGCAATGGGCGTCACCTTCTTACCATAGTATTTATAGGTGTCATTAAAAACCACGCAGGGAGAAAGCGCATGAATGAACGAGAAACCCTTATGATTGACGCCTTCCACAATCAGGTCCGTCAGGTTTTTCAGTTGACCTGAAAAGCCCCTCGCCACAAAGGAGACGTCATAGGCCAAGGCAAGCGCAATCGGATTGAGATTTTCTTCAGCCACCCCATAGGGGCTCGATTTCTTGCCTTGAAAGCTCTGCAAGGTCGTGGGCGAGGCCTGGCCTTTGGTGAGACCGTAAATATTATTATCGAGCATGATGTAGGTGATATCGATATTGCGGCGAGCCGCGTGGGGAAAGTGTCCCCCCCCAATTGCCAAACCATCGCCGTCGCCTCCGACGGCAATAACCGTGAGCTTCGGATTCCCAATTTTTACACCCATCGCGGTCGGCAGCACGCGACCGTGCACCCCGTGAAATCCATAGGAGTTCACAAAGATAGGCAAACGACCAGAGCAGCCAATGCCTGAAACGATGACCACATTTTTGGGATCCAGGTCGAGCTGCGCGAGCGCTTGATAAAGTGCATTCAGCACGGCAAAATCGCCGCAACCCGGGCACCAGATGGGTTTTACTTGGGCTTTATAATCGGCTGTGGTATGGGGCATATCGATTCCTCCAAAAAATTAGGACCGGGCTAAAGCGGGAGCCAGAGCGGCCATTTGGCCCCCTGCCACCGCTTTAATTTGCGCGAGAACTTCTTCTGCGTAAAAAGGTAAACCTTCACATTTTGTCATGCTGATCGTGGGTACGAGAAACTTGGATCGAAAAATCTGATTCAACTGTCCGCTGTAATTGATTTCCGCCACGACGACTTGCTGAACGGAGGAAAGAAACGCGCGGATGTCCGCTTCGGGTAATGGGTACACCATTTTGATTTGCAGAAGCGTGACGCTGATTCCTTCTTTCAGAGCCATTTCGACTCCCTCACGTAGAACACCCTGAGTGGATCCCCAGCCGATGAGCCCGATCTTCGCTATCTCGGGTCCAAAACGCGAGGTAAATCCCTTCTCTTTGGATACCTCTTCAATCTTCTTAAAGCGTTTTGCAGACATTTGGACGTGCATTTGCGGTGAAAAATTCGGTGATCCGCGTTCGGTGTGTTCGAGACCCGTAGCCGCGTAACACCCACCCTCCATCCCCGGGATGGCCATCGGGGACACTCCATTATCGGTCGCCTTAAAGCGCTTGTATTCCTTGAGATCTTCTTCCGATGGAAGCAGACGATTGACGACCGGGACTTTCGTAAAGTCCGGCCAGTGAAAGGTTTGAGTTCGATGCGCGAGAGATTGATCGGTCAAGAATAAGACAGGCATCTGATACTTCTCGGAAAGATTAAAAGCATGAATGATGTAGTACAGGCATTCTTCGACGTCGCCCGGGGCTAGGACGATCCGCGGTGCGTCGCCGTGCGCTCCATATACCGCCAAGAACAGATCGCTTTGCTCCATTTTCGTGGGCAGACCCGTGCTGGGTCCACCCCGCTGAGCGTCAACCACAACACAAGGAATTTCTGACATGGTGGCAAGTCCTAGAACCTCCACCATGAGCGAAAGCCCAGGTCCCGCGGTCGCTGTCATTGCTTTCTTGCCAGCATAAGAAGCCCCCACCACCGAAGATATCGCGGCAATTTCGTCTTCGGTTTGCACCACGGCACCGCCAAATTTCGGCAGGTCGCGTTCCATAAATTCCAAAATATCCGAAGCCGGCGTGATGGGATAACCGCCGTAATAACGACAACCCGCTGAAATCGCACCCGTGGAAAGCGCTTCATTGCCCGACATCACAATGCGTTTAACGAGTGCGGGGCGCGCTTCAAACTTGGGAATCTCTTTCTTAAAAGGGTGTTTGTCCACGTAGTCGTAACCCGCTCGGAGGGCTTCGTGGTTTTTCCCCACTACGACGTCTCCCTTTTTGCCAAAACGATCGCGAACCAGCTCTTCCAAGAGAGTCAGAGACATTCCCAGAATTCGCGAGACCACGCCCAACGCCACTACATTCTTGCCCATTTTCGATTTAACGACATTGAGGGTGATTTCTTCGAGAGGAATGCCGTACGCTTCAAAGGTGCCTTCGGGCTTATAGTGGGCCGGATCGTAAACCAGCAGACCTTCTGGCTTGATGCTGTGGCCATGGAGCTGAAAGGCTTCTTCGTTGAAAGTCACGAGAATATCAGCCGATTTGCCTTGGGAGAGTACCGGTTCATCGCTCGATCGAACCTGAAACATGGCCGGTCCGCCCTTGATCTCAGCAGGATAGGTGCGAAACGTGTAAACCTCATACGACGAGCGCGCCAACGCCGTCGTGATCAGCTCCCCGCAACTGATCACACCTTCCCCGCCTTCACCGCCTATACGAATCAGTATATCCTTCATATCTAAAACTCCTTATCAACCACGGCTCTAGCCTCTCCCTGCTCCTACAGGAGATTGCTGCAAAGTTCCATGGATAAATTTTTCAGAGGCGACGGCCGCTGTGGTGCCGTCTCCCACCGCATTGGTGATTTGTTTCGTAAGTTGCTGGCGGACATCGCCGATCGCGAATAGACCAGGAATCGAAGTCTCCATATTCTGGTTTGTAAGGATATAGCCCTTTTCGTCCTTTAGTATGGGGTCTTTTACAATGCCGCTGTTGGGAGTAAATCCAACATAAATAAAAACTCCGCTGACCTCAATCTGATTTGTAGTTCCCGATTTGAGATTACGAATTTTTGCCCATTCCACGAGATCAGAGCCCCCGATTTCATCCACTGCGGAATCCCAAACCACTTCAATCTTCGGGTGCGTAAACACCCGATCCTGCAAGATCCTCGACGCCCGGAATTCGGAACGCCGATGGACGAGGAAAATGTGCGAAGCAAACTTACTAAGGAAGAGCGCCTCTTCGAGTGCCGAATCGCCTCCTCCAACTACCACCATAGGTTTATTGCGGAAGAGAGGCAAAGCGCCGTCGCAAATAGCGCAGTAGCTGACCCCTTTGGTTTGATAGGGCATTTCCCCTTTGCAGCCCAAATAATTGGGGCTCCCACCCGTGCCGAGAATCACAGTTTTACTCCGAAGTGTGCCCTCCGACGTCTCAACCTCAAAGGTCGTGCCATTTTTCACGATAGCTGTAGCGTCGATTGACCGAATCTCCGCTCCAAACTCCTTCGCGTGATCGGCCATTTTCTGAGCCAGTTCTTGGGCGTTAATTGAACTAAACCCGGGATAATCTTCGATGACTCCCGTCTTGTTAATTTGCCCGCCAGGAAGCTCCTTTTCAAGGACGACCGATTTCAACTTCGCCCGGGCGGCATACAACCCTGCAGCGAGACCGCCCGGTCCCGCACCGACGATAATGACGTCAAAAATATCTGTACCTGCGCCATTGGTGGCACTCATGTTAAACTCCAGCCGGGCGATCCGGCGCTAAAACGCTTCCTGGCGCTCCGGAGTAGCTTCCGGGGGCTCCTTGGGGATACTGATCTCGAGGAATCATCTCAATGCAGTCCCAGGGGCAAATTTGAACACAGAGCGTGCATCCAATGCATTTCTGAGGCACCACGTAGACCCACGATTTTTCCGGGCTGTCGGCCTCGGGCTGCTTGACGATGCAGTCCTTAATAGGACACATCTGAATGCAAGCCTCGCAACCCGTGCAATAGTCCTTATAAATGAGCGCTAGGGGCTTAGGTTTGCGCGCAGGAGCCGGTACTGGAGGAGTGGCCATCGTTCCCTCCTTAGGCCATGTCCTGGACGATGATGTCGTCCAAACTCTGGTTCGCCGGGACCATCGGATAGACTTTCTCGTCGGGACTGATGTAGACGTCCATCACGACCGTACGATTTTTCACTTCTTTCAGCGCCCGCTCGAGCGCTCCTGTGACTTCATCTTTCTTCGTCACTCGGATACCCAGGGCGCCGTGTGCTTCGGCGAGCTTCACAAAGTCCGGGATGTAAGGGACCTTCGTGGGATCGGGCTGATCGCTTTGCTTACCGCGGCCGCCTTCGCCCGCCATGTAACTAGAAGCAAAGCGTTTGTCGTAAAAAAGTTCCTGCCACTGACGAACCATCCCTAAGAAGTAATTGTTGATAATGACCACCAAAATAGGCTGTTTTTCCATGGTGGCCGTCGTCAGCTCACAAGCGGTCATTTGGAATGACGCATCGCCATCAATGCAAACAACCGTTTCATTGGGAAAGGCGAACTTGGCACCCAGAGCAGCCGGAAAACCGTAACCCATCGTCCCCAATCCCCCGGAGGTCAAGAAGCGGCGCGGTTTGTTGCACTGATACCATTGCATGGCCCACATCTGATGCTGGCCAACGCCCGTGCTCACAATGGCGTCGCCCTTCGTGAGGCGGTGAAGCTCCTGAATGACGTATTGGGGATGGACAACATCATCTTGCTTGTAGGTCAGCGGATTCTTCTTGTCCATATCCATAATCTCTTTGACCCATTCACTGTGGTCAAGTTTCGGGATCGCTTCCGCCAACTCGCCTAACACGTAGCGCAAGTCGCCGACGACCGGACAATGTGCATGGACCGTCTTTGAAATATTAGCGGGGTCGATATCGATATGAATTTTCTTTGAATTAGGCGAAAAGGCTGCCAATTTACCGGTGACGCGGTCGTCAAAACGTGAACCTGCGGCAATCAAGAGATCGGCTCTCTGCATGGCGATATTCGTGCTGTACTTGCCATGCATTCCTAGAGGTCCCATCGCCAGTAGATGATCGGGCGGAAACGCTCCGTTGGCCATGAGTGTCCAAGCAACGGGAATATTTCCTTTTTCCGCTAATTTCTTCAGTTCAACCGTCGCTCCCGAATAAACCGTTCCGCCGCCGACATAGAGTAAAGGCCGTTTCGCCTCTTTGATCAGCTCTGCGGCTCGTTTGATCTGGAGAGGATGACCCTTCGTGGTGGGTTTGTAAGAGCGCATTTCAATGGTCTCTTCCCAATCGAACTCGATTTTAGCCCGCTGAATGTCGACAGGAATATCGATTAAAACGGGGCCCGGGCGGCCGGAGGTTGCAATGTAGAAAGCCTCTTGCATAGCCCGCCGTAAATCGCGAATGTCCTTCACGAGGAAGTTGTGTTTCGTGATGGGTCGCGTGATTCCCGTAATATCGGCTTCTTGAAAGGCGTCCGATCCAATCGCTTCCGTGCGGACTTGACCCGTAATGGCGACCACGGGAATCGAATCCATGTTCGCGGTGGCCAAACCGGTCACTAAATTGGTGGCTCCCGGACCTGATGTCGCAAAGCACACTCCAGCCTTCCCCGTGGCCCGCGCATAGCCGTCTGCCATGTGCGAAGCCCCTTGTTCGTGGCGCGTGAGGACAAAACGAATACCCGAAAGGCCCAAGGCGTCATTCAGCGGCAGGTTCGCCCCTCCGGGAATGCCGAACACTACATCGACGCCCTCGCGTTTAAGAACTTCACACACGATCTGAGCGCCAGTCATTTCGGCCATGGTCGTCTCCTTCCTTTCGCCACTAGGCGAGATTCTCTAAATAACGTAGGAGCGTGCGAACGGGAAACCCCGTGCCGCCCGTCGGACAATAAGGCTGATCGCTGTCGCTCCATGAGGGACCTGCTATATCCAAATGCACCCAAGGACCCTCCCCCGCAAATTCTTGCAGAAAGAGGCCCCCGATAATCGTTCCCGCTTCACCGCGACGGCCGCCAATGTTCTTGAAATCGGCGATTTTGCTTTTTAAATCCTGTTTGTACTCCTTCACGAGCGGGAGCTCCCAAAGCTGTTCACCCGAATCCTTTCCGGCACTTAGAAGAGCGCGGATCGTTTCAGGCGAGTTTCCCATCACGCCCGCCACCAAATGCCCTAACGCCACTACGGCGGCACCGGTCAAGGTCGCAATATCAATAATCACATCCGGTTTCTTCGAAGCCGCATAGGACAAAGCGTCGGCCAAAACGAGACGTCCTTCCGCGTCGGTGTTAAGGACCTCGATCGTTTTTCCGTTGAAGGCCTTAAGCACGTCTCCCGGCTTTTGGGCCCGCCCGCCCGGCATATTCTCCGCAATGGCCAAGTACCCGCGCACTTCGACATTGGGCCGAAGCTTAGGCAAGACGCTGAAAACCCCCAGAACCGCGGCGGCGCCCGACATATCATCCTTCATCGTTTCCATCGATTGGGCCGGCTTCAGGGAAAGTCCACCCGAATCGAAGGTAATTCCTTTGCCAACGAGCGCCACGATCTTTCTGGCCTTGCTCGGCTTGTAAATGAGCTCCACGAGTCGGGGAGGAACGGCGCCCCCCGCGCCCACTCCAATAATCCCGCCCATGCCCATTTTCTCAAGATCTTTCCCTTCGTAGACCTTCACTGAAATAGGCGATTGGTTGACCTTCAATGCTTCCGCCGCAAGCCGCTCCGGATTCATTCGGCTGGGTGGCTCATTAATCAAATCGCGCGCGAGGGTCGTCGCGGCGCTAAAAAACTCGCCTCGTTCAATGCCTTTTTTCACATCCGAATTTAAGTCATCAACGATAAGCATCACTTCCGACACAGGCTTCGGCGCCTCATCGGCTGGGGCCTGGTGACGGTCGAATTTGTAAGCCGCTAAAAAGAGGCCTTCCGTGAGAGCCTGAACTTCCTCCATTCCTCTTTTTATCATCGGCGCGCGAAGAGAGATTGATGTGAGCCCTAAATTTTCGGCTAAAGTCAGAACTTTCGACACCGACCTACGCAACGTTTCCAAATTGTAACCAGTCTTTTTTCCAAGACCAATGAGAAGCACCCGTTCGGCCGGCAATTTTCCGACGGGTCGAAGGATAAACGTTTCGCGCTCGCGAGCTTTGAATCCGTCGGAGCGCGCCGTAGCCGCCAGCGCGAAGGCTTCCTTGCCGAGACCCAGTAGTTTGGGCGATTCTTCTTGGAACGCGAAGACGACTAGCGTGTCGCCTTTCCATTTTTTCAAAGACGTCGCTGAAATTTTTAAGCCTGCCATTGTCGGTTCGGAATTATTCATGTCAGGAAACGGCGAGCATTCGGTCGATCGCGACTCTGGCGCGCGCGGCTGTCTCAGGCGGCACTTTCACTTCGTACTTCATGTCCTGAAGCGACCAAAGCACTTTTTCTAAGGTGATTTTCTTCATATACCCACACACCGCACCCTCCGATACCGGGAGGAACTTTTTCTCAGGATACTGTTTTTTCATTCGGTGCAAAATTCCAGTCTCCGTCGCGACGATAAACTCAGGCGCCTTTGAAACCGCGGGGCGCCTCATCATTCCTTCGGTCGATAAAATCTGGTCCGCATGCATCAGCTGAGGTGTCAGACACCCGCACTCCGGATGAATCAAAAACTCGGCATTGGGATGACTTTGCTTCAACTCCAAGACCCGTTCGGTTGATATGTTGGAGTGAACGCCACAATAGCCCGGCCATAAATGGATCTTTCGGCCCGTCTTTTCGCGCACAAAGCTTCCCAAGTATTGATCGGGAACAAACAAAATCTCTTTGTCCGTCGGGATGGATTCTACCACTTTCACTGCGTTCGAGGAGGTGCAGCAGTAGTCGCTTTCGGCTTTCACGTCCGCCGAGGTGTTGACGTACGCCACCACGACCGCTCCGGGATGTTCCGCCTTCCATTTTCGCAAAGCCGGCGCGGTGATCATGTCGGAGAGTGAGCAGCCTGCCTCGAGATCAGGGATGAGGACTTTTTTGGTGGGTGACAGGATGCTTGCCGTCTCGGCCATGAAGTGTACGCCGCAAAAGACAATCACGTCTGCGCTGGTTTTAGCGGCCAATTGGGAGAGGCCCAGCGAGTCCCCCACGAAATCGGCAACATCCTGTACTTCCCCAATCTGGTAGTTGTGAGCGATGATCACGGCGTTGCGCTCTTTCTTAAGCGCAGCAACCTGATCCCGCAAGGTGAGTTGCTGGTTTGCAGCGGAGGCTGTCATATTTAAGGACCTCGGGACGTCCTTGTCCCGTTTCTCAGCTGAGCCGTCTTAGTGCTTGGCGGCGGCCAGCCGTTCGTCTTCGATGGCACGGCCATCCTGAGTGATCTTCATCGCGCAGAATTTAGGACCGCACATCGAACAAAAGGGTGCATCTTTGAACCCTTCTTGAGGCAGTGTGGAATCGTGCTTCCCTTTAGCGGCTTCTGGATCCAAAGACAAAGCAAACTGGCGGTTCCAGTCGAAATTGAAACGAGCACGGGAAAGTTCGTCGTCCCGATCTCGGGCGCCCGGACGCTGCCTGGCAATATCAGACGCGTGCGCCGCTATCTTATAGGCGATAACGCCCTCTCGCACGTCTTGAGCGTTCGGCAGGCTCAAATGCTCAGCGGGCGTCACGTAACAAAGGAGCGCCGCGCCGGCTGTTCCGGCGAGCGTTGCCCCAATAGCGGAGGTGATGTGGTCGTATCCTGGAGCAATGTCGGTCACCAGCGGCCCTAGAACATAGAACGGGGCTCCGTGGCAGACCCTTTGCTGCCGCTCGACGTTCATCGCCACTTGGTGGACGGGGACATGGCCAGGCCCCTCCACCATCACTTGGACGCCCATGGCTTGCGCGCGCGCGGTCAATTCGCCAAGGGTATCGAGTTCGGCAAACTGTGCAGCATCGGAAGCATCCGCGAGACAGCCTGGACGTAATCCGTCGCCCAAACTGTAGCTCACGTCGTATGCGCGCAAAATTTCCGTAATTTCGTCGTAGTGCGTATAGAGAAAATTTTCTTCGTTGTGAGCAATGCACCACTGCGCGAGAATCGAACCCCCGCGGCTTACGATCCCCGTAATTCGGTTGCGTGCCAAGGGAACATGGGCTTTGCGAACACCCGCATGAATAGTGAAATAATCGACGCCTTGTTTGGCTTGGCGCTCGATGACATCGCGCATCACGGGCCAGGAGAGATCTTCAATTTTATCAACCTCATGCAGCGCTTGATAAATGGGGACGGTGCCGAGAGGAACCGTGCTCGCCTGAATGATGGCTTCCCGGATAGCATCTAAGTCGCCGCCGGTAGAGAGGTCCATGACCGTGTCCGAGCCATAATGTACGGCCATGTGCAGCTTTTCGAGCTCCTGGTCGATATCGGAGGTGGTGGAAGAGTTACCAATATTAGCGTTGATTTTGCAGGTGACGCCTATGCCGATTCCCGTCGGATCCAAGCGGTACTTCAAGTGGTTGATGTTGGCTGGAATAATCAGCCGGCCGGCCACAATTTCGTCACGGATAAATTCAGCTGTCACTTTCTCTTTTTCGGCGACTCGCTTCATCTCCGCCGTAATCTGACCCTTACGCGCTGCTTCAAGTTGTGTCATCATGGATTCTCCCGAGCTAGCTAATTTCGATTAAAGGCCGTTCTTCCGTTGCCTGCAAAACGCTGATGCGCGCCGCCACCCATTCCGCCGTCGCGCGAAACGCCCTGGCTTGCGCCGAATCGGGCGTGGCCACGACGATGGGAACGCCTTTATCGCCGCTCAAGCCAACCGCGGGATCGAACGGAATTCGTCCGAGCATCGGCACATTAAATTCTTTGCTCAGAACATCCCCCCCATGGCCCGGATACAGAGCGATGGGCGTGTGGCAATGGGGGCAATCAAGTCCTGACATGTTTTCGATGATA
>JBBSDO010000044.1:0-16106 GCA_038241515.1 Elusimicrobiota bacterium
CTGGCACCAGTTATGAGAATCTGATCGCTAATAATCTGTATGCGGCTAACAATCTGTATCTAAACGCCGCCAACCCCTACATCACTTCCGGCGGTTCCTATATCGTTATTCCCAACGGCTTGTATGTCTCGGGTGGGACGCCTTACTTTACGAATACGATTCAGGCTCGGGGAGGGATCGCCAATGATTCCGCCGCATCTCTGACTGTCACCGGCGGTACCAGCGGGTTTACGAACTTCACGGGGAACGTGGGTATCGGTTCCGCTAGTCCCGTAGCCAAACTGGATTTAGGCACCTCCGGTGTCGCCCAGACCTATTCGTCAGCTGGGTCCGGCTGGGGCGGCTCGACCAACACGGCCGGTTTTAGAACGGCCTGGTCTTCGGGGTATGGGGCCAGCTTCGAAGCCTGGGACGGCGGCGCCCCGAAATGGGGAATTTACAAATGGTCCGCCACAACACCGGCCGTTGTCATGCAGGGCCAGTACGATACTACAAACGTCAACTTTGCGGGGAATATTGGTATCGGGTCAACCGGCCCCACCCAAGCCTTGGACGTCGTCGGCAATGTGAAATTCAGTGGTGCTCTGATGCCCAATAATGCCGCCGGCTCCGCGGGTCAGGTTCTGCAGAGTAACGGCGCGGGAGCGGCGCCGACGTGGGTGGCCGGGGGCGGCGGGGTCTATATTCTCAACCAGAACACGCTGCAGGCCGGATCCATTTTCTATGTCTCGAGCGGCACGGTCGCGGGGCAACTGACGGCATTGACTTTCACGGCCCCCAACCCCACCGGGGGATCCGGCATCCAAAACGAGCGATTCGGCAGCGGAGCCGGGGCTGCTCTCACAAGCGGCGCCGGCAACGCCTTTTTCGGGTGGGGCGCGGGTGCGGCTGTCACCACGGCCAATAACTGTACGGCGATCGGAAATCAAGCCCTCAACAAAACCACCACGGGCGGCAACTCCAACACGGCCCTTGGCTCGAGCGCGCTCTACAACAACTCGACTGGCTACAAAAACACCGCCGCTGGGAACGCGGCGTTTTTTACCAACACATCGGGCTATGACAACGCGGGCTTCGGTGAGTCGGTGCTTTACTTCAACACGGTGGGCTTCGCCAACACAGCCATCGGCGGACGAAATGCCCTGTACTCCAACACGACCGGCTCCGATAATACGGCCGTGGGATGGGGAGCGGGAGAAACCAACTCCAGCGCCAATGCGAACACGACGGGAACCTATAATACGTATATCGGCTTTAACACCGGCGCCGGCGTCGCTTCCGCCAACTCGCTCACCAATGCGACGGCCATCGGGGCGTATGCAACGGTTAACACGAATAATTCTTTAGTCTTGGGGAGCATCAGCGGGGTAAACGGCGCCCCCGCGAGTGCGAACGTCGGCATCGGGCAGGCCAGTCCAGTCCATTTATTGGAACTCGGAGCGGACGACGCCGCTAAGCCCACGAGCAATACCTGGACGATCGTTTCCGATAAGCGGCTGAAGGAAAACATCCGGCCTTTCGGCGATGGCCTGGACGTGCTCAAGCGTATCAACACGGTGAGCTACGAACTCAACGGCAAAGCAGGAACGCCGAAGGGATCCAAAGGAATCGGTGTACTTGCCCAGGATGTGAAAGACATCATTCCATACACGATTTCGACATATAAAAAGAAACTGAACCTGGACGATAAAGCGGAGACGGAGCTTTACAACTTCAACTCGTCCGCTCTCACTTTTGTCGAGCTCAACGCCATAAAAGAGCTGGATGCCAAAACCGTCAAAATTTCTTCCGAGACGGCAGATGTGGCCCAGCGCTACCCATCAAAGGAACTTCTAGCAACCGGCGAACTCGTAGCGGTCGACACCTCTAACCCCTTACATGTGAAGCGAACGCGTTTGCCTTATGAGGAACAGCTCCTCGGGGTCGTGACTGACGGCAAAGGCCTCACCTTAGGGAAAGACAAAGACAATTCAGCGGTAGCGCTCGTGGGCCGCGTGCCGGTGAAGGTGTCATCAGAGAATGGCGCGGTGAAGATTGGTGACTATCTAACCGCCGCGTCCAAAGCCGGCTACGCGATGAGGGCCTCGAAAACCGGGCGGGTGGTGGGCATCGCCCTCGAGGCTTTTGACGGACAGAAAACCCAGGAAGGCACAGTCCTTTGCTTCGTCAACCCGCACACCTGGGTAAATCCCGAAGAACACGAAAAAATGAAAACGGATCTGGAAGACTTGAAAAAACAAATGTCAGAGATCAAAGCACTGCTCCAAGCCAGAAAGTAAGCTTCTTTTGAAAAGAGGTATGGAAAGTGGCATCCGATCACAGATCGTCGACCGGAAGGAATGAGGGATCTGTCTTCGCAAACGCCGCTAAAGTAATTTTAAATGGATAAGTTTTTGCAAGCGGCGATAAATGTCAGCTCTGTCGCCCTCTTTACGCAAACCCACATCGATTACAACAACCATAATACGACGGTTCTCAACTCTATAGATGACGCGGTAGCGCTGGCCGACAGCACGCAGGCTGCGATATCCAAGATAGGGGCCAACGAGCGCTTTGCCCTGCTTTTCCGGATCGGCCACTAAGCGATCAATAGTTTGTCGGATCTTGTACTGGATTCGGCGGTCTGGAACCTCGCGGATCATCCCCTGAGCCTGCGGAGTCAGGACAATGGAATAACGCGTCACAAGCGGAGGTCTTTCTTTACCTTCTGCCAGGGAATTAGTTTACCCTGTCTGACTTCTGCGAGACTCTTTTTGAGTCTCTTCGTGAGTTCCTCGTCATCGATAATCTCAATAGTTTCTTCCAGGGCTTCGTACAATTCCCAGGGCAAAATGGCGAGAACGGGTTTTCCACGGCGGGTGACTTTCACGGTCTCTCGGTCTTTGGGAAGCCGGCTCGCCAACTGAGTCAAATGGCTGCGCGCTTGCGAAATTGAGAGCTGAGTCATAAAGTCCTCCTGTGTACATCTAGTTGTACATGAAGATGTCCAAATAATCAAGTTGGAATGCGAAGCGGTCGACACCTCTGGCTACGCGATGAGAGCCTCGAAGACCGGGCGGGTTGTTGGCTTCGCCTTCGAAGCTTTTGACGGACAGAAAACGCAGGAAGGCACAGTCCTTTGCTTCGTCAACCCGCACACCTGGGTGAATCCCGAAGAACACGAAAAAATGAAATCGGATCTAGAAGACTTGAAAAAACAAATGTCAGAGATCAAAGCACTGCGCCAAGCCAGAAAGTAATCCCGGTTAGGCCTTACTTCAGACCTCCTTATACAACCGCTCAGAGAGGTTTCCTCCTATCTTGGCGGGCGTGGCGAGCTTTGCGAGAACCTGTCCTGCCTTGTCAATGCAATACGTCAGCTCTCGCCAAGCACGCAAAGATCGCCAAGAAAACCAACCCAAAAAAGCGGACACATAAGGCCGCCTGTCTGCAGCCCTCAGGGTGTCAGGCCCCATCAGTAGGCTGACTTATTATTTGGCAAAATCGTCGTAGGCATGCTAGCATCTATTGGTAGCATCTATAATCCCGAAGGAGGTTTTATGCATCTAACCGATTACCGGACCATGCTGTATCTTCCTCATTCTTTATATCGGCAATCGCTGAGGATCGCGAAACGCCGCAAAACATCTTTAGCCGCGTTTATTCGTGAAGCGCTTCAGCGCCATCTCAGGCAGCCCGAACAAGAAAATTACGACCTTGCGCTGAAGGCTGGTTTCGGTCTTTGGAAGGCTCGCTTTTCGAACGGGCGTCGTTACGAACGCCGCCTGCGCGCAGGTTGGGCTAAGCGATGAATCTTTTGGTCGACACCAACGTATTCATTGACTTCCTGCGCGGTATGGATCGCGCCAAGGAGTATTTTTTAAAACATAGGAACGACTCTCTATTTTGTTCGGTCATTACAATCGCGGAACTATGGGCCGGAGTCAGGCCACTTGAAGAGGCGGGCCTTGAAGGTTTCTTAAGCGGCTTTCGATCGGTTTCCGTAGAGGATTCCATGGCCCGCCAAGCGGGTAAATATATGCAGCAATTCGCTAAAAGCCATCATCTGCTGCTTCCGGACGCCTTGATCGCCGCGGCCGCCCGACACCTCCAGGCGAGTTTAGTGACTCACAACGTGAAGCACTTCCCTATGAAAGACGTGCGAGTCTTTTCTCCCTATTCGCTATAGATTTTCAGGCGGCAAGAGGAGGCGGCTATCGGGAACGTCGGCCATCGGGTGCGGAGGCCAACGTGCGCGGCGGTAAGTGGTAGTCGTTCCAAACAGATTCGCTTTTGTAATGATTGTCGTATATTGTGCACTGATAGCTCAAAAAGCTACAATCTATAAAACGTGTTTATAAATAGGACGGAACTGCTATCAACATTAGAGGAATACATCCGGCAGAATCCCATTGTTTGTCTCTTGGGGCCTCGTCAGTGTGGAAAAACAACACTGGCCAAGGAAATCGCTGAGAAGAGCGAAGGGACCACCTATCTTGATCTTGAAAAAGATAGTGATCAGGCCCAGCTTCATGATGCCCAAACTTTCTTAGAGGATCGTCGTGGATTGGTGGTGCTCGATGAGATTCAGCGCCGGCCGGACTTAATGCCCCTCCTACGTGTCTTAGCCGATCGCCTTCCCCTTCCTAGCCGATTCCTCCTCCTGGGCAGCGCATCCATTGATCTGATAAAACATTCTTCGGAATCCCTTGCTGGACGAGTCGCTTTCATCGACATTTCGGGTTTTAGCATTCTAGAAGTGGGTCCGAGCCACTTGAAAGAGCTGTGGCAACGAGGGGGATTCCCACGCTCCTACCTTGCCGACACCGAGGCTGAAAGTTTTCGGTGGAGGGAGAACTTTATCCGTACCTTCGTGGAGCGCGACCTTCCGCAAATGGGAGTCCAAATTCCGGCAGAGACGATCCGACGCTTTTGGAGTATGGCTGCTCATTACCATGGGCAAATTTGGAACGCGTCCGACATTGCTCGATCTTTGGGAATCGCACATACCACAACGCGGCGCTATTTGGATTTACTGACCGGTGCATTTATGATTCGGCAGCTTGCACCGTGGTTTGAAAATGCCGGCAAGCGAATTGTGAAGTCGCCTAAGATTTATATTCGCGATTCGGGTTTGCTCCATACCTTATTGCGCGTCAATGATTTTGATTCATTGCATGCGCATCCAAAATATGGGGCCTCTTGGGAAGGTTTCGCCCTCGAACAGGTGATCAGCCGGGCAGGAGAGCGTGATTCCTTTTTTTGGGGCACGCACCGAGGCGCGGAGCTTGACCTTCTCATACTGAAAAGAGGGAAGCGGTGGGGATTTGAATTCAAAGCAGGAGACGCGCCCCATCCAACAAAGTCTATGCGCGAGGCGATGCAATCGCTAGACCTTGAGCACCTTTGGGTCGTGTACTCCGGAGTTCAGCGTTACGCGCTGGATGAGGGTCTGTCTGTGATTGGACTTTCCGAAGCCTTAGAGCTCGATATTTTTAGATGAGTTGTCACCAACACCCTTCTCGATCCCCCGTTCCTTCTAAACGAATCCACGTTTGGTAAACTTCTTTCGGTATGCGTGGAAAGACTTTTTTGTTTTGGATTCTCGCTCTCAGCTGGTACAGCCTGTTCCTTTTTCAGCGCGTTGACTTAACCACGTCTGACCTCGGACGGCACCTGATAAACGGTCGTCTCGCCATAGAACAGCATCAAATACTGCACACCAATTTCTACTCCTACACCCACCCCAAATTCGCGGCCATCAACCACCATTGGGGAAGCGGAGTGGTGTTCTTTCTGCTGTGTAAAGCCTTAGGGTTTGATGGCCTTTGTTTCGTCATGGGAATCATGAGTCTTATCACCTTTTCACTTTTCTTCAATCTAGCCGTCGAGGAAGGGGGGGCTGATTGGGCGCTGATCCTGTCGGCACTCGTCATGCCGCTTTTGGCGGAGCGGGTGGAGGTGCGTCCGGAAATATTTAGTTATCTTTTTATCGCCATTTTCTTAGCGGTGCTTTGGCGCTTCCGAGGAGGGAGACTTTCGGCAAAGTGGCTGGCGATACTTCCTGTGATTGAAATTCTTTGGGTCAATTTGCATATTTATTTCTTTTTTGGTCCGGCGCTCATATTCTTTCTGTGTATCGATCGGCTTACCTCCTTCAATCAACCCCTTCATGCTCGGGCGCCCATCTCAAAAGCTCACGGAAGAACCGTCGCCCCGGCAGGTCTTAGGCCGGGGCCCATGGTGGCGTCGAAAACGGTTGGCGCCCGGCCTACGACTTGCCGGGCCGACGAAATAGACAATTGCCGGAACGAGGAGAAATGCTTCGGCGAAGTCCAGGAGTTACGCGAGGATTTGGGACCGATATGGCCGCTCGCGTGGACACTAGGGGCAACGATCGCTGCTACTCTTGTGAATCCGTTTGGCCTGAGGGGCTCTTTGGCTCCGCTCGCCATTTTTCAGAATTACGGTTATCGAATTGTCGAGAACCAGTCGGTGTGGTTTCTTCGTCGACTGATCAAAAATCCTAACCTTTTGTATTTCGAATGGGTCTTTGGACTGTTTCTGATAAGTTTTGTCATTTTCGTTTGGCGCCGGAAGGAACGCATGTTTCCGTCAGTCCTTCTGAGCTCGCTCGGCCTCATGGTGAGCGGGATGGCATGGTTCGCCTGGAGGAACGCCACGCTTTTTGGGCTCGTCATGATGCCCGCTATGGCGTTCAATGGCGCAAGAGCTTTTCAGAGCAAGGGTGTGAAAAAGGCTGTTAATTCATTTGGCTGGGTGGTCGCTCTTTCAATCGTGTGCGTGACTTATCTATTGAACTCCCCTTTTGTGGGCAGCAGAAGGGCGGGCTTTGGGCTCGGACTCGTTCCCGGCTGTGAAGCGTCAGGGGTGTTCTTTCGGGAGACCGAAATGCGCGGCCCTGTATTCAACAACTATGACATCGGCAGTTACCTCATTTATGAGCTTTTTGGACGCGAGCGGGTATTTGTGGACAATCGCCCGGAGGCCTATCCTTCCTCTTTTTTTACCGATGTTTACGTGCCTATGCAGGAGACGACCGCAATATGGAAAGCCCAACTCGATAAACATCGTTTTAACACCCTCTTTTTCTCACATAAAGATTTCACCCCTTGGGGTCAAGAGTTCTTGATCAAGCGCATTCAAGATCCCGATTGGGCGCCCGTCTTTACCGATCCTTTTGCCATCATTTTTCTTCGCCGCGTTGCGCCAAACCAAAAGCTTATCGATCGATACGAAATATCGCGCGACCATTTCAAGGTGATGAAGTTGCGGTAGGTGCACTTCTCTGGTGGTACAGCCAAAGGCCAGATATCCTTACATTCGAAATGCTTTTCGTCGGAGATGATGGGACATACGGTTGTCGAGTGTCCACGATAATGTGTCCGCTTTTTTGGGTTGGTTTTCTTGGCGATCTTTGCGTGCTTGGCGAGAGCTGACGTACTCCGTAGACAAGGCAGGACAGGTTCTCGCAAAGCTCGCCACGCCCGCCAAAAAAAGCGGACAAATCACTAAGGGGCTATGTCAGGAGGTCTGAATGTAAGAGATTCAAAAGAGGCCGACCTAAAGTAGTTTTCTTTTAACAGTCTGATAGAATTCTTCGTCGATGATATTGAAGTATGGCACGTCACCTACTTATCCCTTTACAATACTTTACAAGCAGGATATCTATGGCGGGGCACTGGGAATTAGCGCAAACGACACATGAACGTAACATGTGTTTTTCATACTTTTGATACATGACGAGGGGATACCTACGGTGGTGGGCATTATTCTATGAGGACCTTGCGTTTCCGATCTCAATGGAGCCCAGTGAATAGCAAAATCAAATATCAAAAACCATTTACAAAAAAGACGGCATACGGCTCTTTGCTCTTTGGGCTTTTGTTTTTGTCTTCAATGGTGCAGGCGGTAGTGATGCCAGAGCCGCCGCGGGTCTTTATCGATACCACCTATGTCCCCGCCCCTTGTACGACGACAGTTCCTAATGGAGGGGATCTTCAAGCCGTCCTAAACGCCGCCGCGCAAGGCGACACGATCTGTTTGGCCAATGACGCCGCCTTCACTGGAAATTTCATTCTCCCATATCATCCCACCGGAACGGGCTGGATCACAATTCGTCCGGCGGACATGTCGGGGATTCCCAACCAAAATACGCGCATATCCCCCGCCAATGCGTCTGTGATGCCCAAGATCAACACGGCGACTGTGGACACGGCCCTCAAAACGGCGTCGAAGGCGCACCATTACCGCTTTGTGGGGATTGAAATCGCTTCGATCGTTTCGGTGCCTGCCAGCTCAAGCAACCAACTGCAATTCGGAATCATCGCTCTTGGAGAAAATGGCGAGGGCCTCGATCAGCTGCCGACCAACTTCACCTTTGACCGGTGTTATATTCACGGCGATCCCGTGGCGAACAATAAGCGCGGCATTTTCATGAACGCGGCGTCGGTCGCGGTCGTCGATTCCTATATTTCGGAGATCCATCAGAACCAGGGCGACGATCAAGCGCTCGCCGCCGTCAGCAGCCCCGGACCATTCAAAATCGTTAATAATTTCCTGGAGGCGGGAACCAATAACCTGATTTTTGGGGGCGGCCCCAGCGCTACGGCGGCCTTGAATCCCTCCGATATTGAGATTCGGCGCAACCACTTTTTTAAACCCCGCAGCTGGAGTTCCACCGATCCCAGCTATGCCGGCATGAAGTGGAATATTAAAAACCATCTTGAGCTCAAGACCGCACAGCGCGTGGTGATCGAAGGCAACGTATTTGAAAATATGTGGCCCGCGGCGCAGGATCAGTCGCTCGTGCTCACCGTACGCACTTCGACGGCTTTGAGTCCCTGGAGTGCCGTTATCGATGTCATGATCCAAAATAACTGGTTTAAGAATGTGTCCGGAGTCTTGAACGCGAGCGGATACGACGACTGCGGCAATAGCGTCCTGACCGGCCCCCCCTGTAGGCCCGGCCCGGCAGAGGCCCCCGGTACGCAGGCGCGCGTTTTATTCCGCAACAACATCGCTCAAATGCGTCCCGTCCCCGCTGGCGTCTACGAAGGAGTTTTTCCCATGGGGGTGTCCTACACAACCGATTGCACCATCGACCATAATACATTGGTTGGGGATAACCAGTATATGTTCTTAGCCATCGGGGGGAAACGGGTTCCCACCAATAATTTTACTCTCACGAACAACCTTTCAATGCTGGGTAGTGGTGGAATCGTGGGCGACAGTACCGGTGGAGCGGACGCGATAAATCGCTATGCTCCGGGTGCCACCGTGCTCGCCAACGTGCTCCAGGGCTCGGGGAGCCAATCCAACTTTGGTCCCGTGTCGGCTATAAAAATCGTCGCTGCCATCGGGGATATCGGCTATGTGTCGCCCCCGGACGATCTGCATCTCGCCACGGGCAGCCCGCACAAAAATGCCGGGACCGATGGAAAAGATATCGGAGCGGATGTGGATGCCGTGCTTGCGGCAACATTAAGGGTTGTTCAAGGAAATCCGCCACCCCCATCGAATGTTCCGCCTCCAGCGATTAGTCCGACTGGCGGTGTGAATTTAACACCGCCCCAATCCGTCACGGTCACCTGCCCGGCCACCAATGCGCAAGCTCGCTATACGACCGATGGAAGCGAGCCCAACAAAGCATCTACGGCCTATTCTCAAACACTAACCTTTAACGACTACACGATCTTAAAGGCTGCCTGCTTTACGCCGGACGGAGGATCCAGCTCGGTTACAAGCGCCGTCTTTGTTTTTACGCCCCCTGTAGGAACGGTGGCTACCCCTTATTTCGGTCCGCCGGGCGGAATCTTCAGCTTGCCCTTGTCCCTCACCCTTCAGTCGACGACACCGGATGCCTACATCTATTACACGCTCGATGGCACGGACCCTTCCACCTCGTCCCCTCTTTATCAAGGTTCCTTGACGCTCACGGGCACCACTACGGTGAAAGCCAAAGCCGTAAAACTCGGACTCGTAGACAGCAACACCGCTCGTGTCATTTTTACGAAAGTGGTGCGTGCTTTTCTACCGGCGCCTGATCTCAGTCGCCTACCCCGCTATGTGCCCGTGGATGGAAGTCTGGCTTTTGACTATAGCGCGGGAAGTGGTGCTACCGGTTTTGAATGGTCCCTGACGCAAGGAAACCCCTCCACCAATGGCTATGGCAGTCTCGGGCTTTTCGCCGCGGGGGGGATTGCCGGGAAATATTCGAGTCAGAGTCCCCAATTCTCGTTCGCCGGTAGAAACCTCCCTGTGGGGACTTACACACTCAAGGTGACGGTCCTTGACGCCAATGGCGCTTCCTCACCGGCGGCAAGTGCCATCATCACCCTCGTCAGCGCGGACTTCAGCCAGACCCGGGTTTATCCCAATCCCTGGCGCAAAGACAAGCATGCCACTCTGAACGTCACTTTTGACCGCTTGCCCTTGGGAAGTACCGTCAAAATCTTCACGGTATCGGGGCACTTTGTCAATACTTTGACCCCGACGGTCGACACCGCGACCTGGGACCTCACCAACGACCAAGGCGACAAAGTCGCTAGCGGCATCTACATTTATCTGATCACGACAGGGGATTCTGGCTCCAGCGGGAATGGTCAGCGAATCCGCGGAAAACTAGGGGTCATTCGATGAAGGTCATGCACCGCTACCGGGAAATTGCGCCAGAAGCGGGCGGTGGTGCGTTAAACGGCTTGAAAGCTTACTTCGGTGGAAGCAACTGTTTTAGCACCCTCTCTTCTTCTTCAGCTTCAGCCCTCCGTCCGTTCTTGATGTAAATTTCTTCAAGTAGCGCGTGGGAATAGGCGAATCGCGGGTCAATTTGTAAGGAACGCTTCAACTCGTCAACCGCATCACCTACCCGTCCTTTCGCTAAGAGCAGGCGGGCTAAGTTGTGGTGGGTTTCAGGGTAGTGGTCGTCTAATGCGATCGCTGCGCGGTACTGGACTTCCGCCTCTTCCAGCCGCTGCTGATCGGCAAATGCCATCGCTAGGTTATTTCGCACGCGCGCGATCTTAGGATTGTGTTTCAGGATCGTCGTGTAGAATCGGATGGGTTCTTTCCAATCGTAGTTCCGCTGGTAAGTACGCCATACGAGCGCGCCGGTGATTGTTCCGACCACGCATGCTAGCCCGATTCGAACCCGCCCAGGGGTCAGTTTACATGCATTCTCGACCCATTTCGCCAAGTGAATCAATCCCCAAGAAAAAGCGAGGAAAAGGCCGATGGACGGAATATAGAGCCAATGCTCCATAGCAAAACCGTTAATGGGCACGAGACCTGAGACGGGACCCAGCGCGGCAAAAAACCAAAGGATTCCGCAGAAGAGCACGCGATCCGCCCGCCAAGAATTCCAAGCTAAAGATAAAAGACCGATCGAAATCGCGACCCCTAGCCATACGGGGTACAGAGAGAGAGAAGTAAAAACAAGAAGGGGACGATCGTATTTTAATTGCGCCGGCCAGAGCAGAACTTTCCAATATTCAACGAGAGCCGCCATAAAGGTATAGAAGCGGTAAGTGATGTGCTCCGTATAAACGTTGGCGGCGCTGAACAGGTTTAGGCTCTTTGTGAAGTTGAGAATCGTCATTCGCAGAGCCATGTAAATCCCCAGCATCGCGAAAGGCACCCCGTATCTGACGGAAGACTGGGGCTTCAATCGACCGCGTGCAAGATCACAAATGATCAAGAGTAACGGAAAGACCACGGCGGTTTCTTTGGATAGTAAAGCGGCAAGAAAGCAAAGACAGACCGCTAGTTCGGTAAACAAGAAAAATGGTTCGGCCGTTAGCCTTGCCGATTCTGTGGAGCGATTTTTCTTAATTTTCGATGAGAGGCGTGGAACGGGTCTTGGGGGGGACAATTGGCCGGGAACGACCCGGTTCCGGAGTACCAGAGCAAGCAAAATGAATAAGGCCGCTAACGGATCGGCGGTGCCGTTGATATAGGTTACCGCTTCCGTATGAACTGGATGCGCCAAAAATAAAACGGAGGTGATTAGAGATAGTTGGGTCATTCCAAACAAAGAATTGAGAAGTATGAAAATGAGAAAGGCATTTACCGTATGAACAATGACATTCACGACGTGATAGGGTTCAACATGTAAGCCGGAGAAGTGAAAAATGGCGGTGTAGAGCAAGATCTGAAGTGGACGGTAGAAGTTGTCAGGCCGGTGAACGCCGGCGCCCACGTTCGAGGTAAAAACCTCTTTCAGGTGCGTGAAATCACGAACGAAGGGGTTACGCTGGATGTAATGCTCGTCGTCGTAGAGGAACTGATTCTTAACAGAATTTGAGTACGAGGCGAGACCGACGACCAGCAGGAGCAGCGCGACTAGGGCGGTTTTCCCTATTCGCGCCACTCTGAATGGAACTTCTTCAGAAGGGGGGACCTGTACCGACGGGAAAGTTTCTCCGTCGATTTTCCGCACAATTTAGTTCGACAGGACCGATTGGTCGATGATCTTGATTTGAGCTTTGCCAGCGAGCTCGCGTAAGAACTCGTCGTAGCGCTGCGACGCCCGCTGCTGCATTACGTAATTCTTGAGGTCGTCTTTAATTGGGGCGAGCGACGGTTGGCTGGCGGCGCTTTTTTCTTCGACACGAATGAGATGATATCCAAAGTCTGTGGGGATCGGCTCGGACACTTCACCAATGGGAAGCGAGAAAGCCGCTTTTTCAAATGCGGGCGCCATATCTCCATGAGCAAAGAAGCCCAGCTCGCCTCCGCGGGTTTTTGTCCCTTCATCCTCCGACAACTGCGTGGCTAATTCGGAAAAGGCGGACCCATTCTTGAGGCGCTGTTGAATGTCCTTTATCTTCTTGAGGGCCGATTCCTGATCCGCTTTTGAGCCCTTGGGATCCACGCGAATGAAAATATGCTGGGCGCGGACGCGTTCCCCGAAGCGTTTGGCCACGGCGCCCGCGAGCGATTTCAAGCGCTCGAGTTCTCCCAATGTGCGTCCGGCCGGCAAAGGTTTTTCGTAGATCATCGCGTAGACCGTGTCGTAGAGTTCCTTCACGTCGCTCTGCGAAGCGACGGTAGTCTTGGCCTTGACTTCTTTGTCGAGCAACTTAGAGGTCAAGAGCTGATCCGAAACGGTTTGACGGTAGGTGTCGATCGTCATCCCGCTTTGATCAAGCTGCTGCTTAAATTCGCCTTCGTTCGTGAATCGCGCGCGAACCTGTTTGAGGGCGTCATCGATCTCCGCGGCGGTCACGTTGAACTGACGTTTTTTCGACTCTTGTAAAAGGAGCCGCTCATTGATCATTTGGCTAAGCACAGTCTGCTTTAACTGCAAAATCCGATTAGCATCCTGCTCCGCACCGGGCGAATTCTTTTTGAATTGCTCTAAGATCGGGTTCACCTTTTTCTGAAATTCCGGAAGCAAAATCGCTTCGCCATTGACGGTGGCAACGATATTGTCCACGGGTGCGCCATGGCTAGGGCTGATTCTAGGCTCTCCCCCGGGCGTAGCCCCTGACCAGGCACTGCACATAGCGACCAGAATGCCGAGCACAACGATGCGCTGTTTCATGCGTCCTCCTCTTCGACGAACAAGCTCACAGAAATCTCACAGCTAACTAAAACGTACTGGATTAGCGCGAAGTTTTCAATGGCTATTTTTTTACAAGTCCGATACTGGACGGAACTGCTAATCCCCTGTAAAAGCCCCATATGGCGGAAACTGCGCGTAAAGGCGATTCAAAATTCATAGTTCAAAAGCTAAGGTACTCGCTTTTTGCTTCTTTAATTTTGAGTTCTGCCCTGTCTTTCGCTTGGGCCGGATCCGATATGTCGTCGGCTTCCCATAAAATCCGGCGCAGCGACATAAATTCCGGGGGATCCGACAAGCCCAGTTCGGCCAATTTCAAAATGACCGATTCCGCGGGAACGCGCGGCGGAAGCTTGCTTTCGGGAAGCACGTTTTTCGTGTTTTCAGGATTTTCGAATTTGGTTTCTCACCCAGATTCCGTGGAAGACCTTTCAGCCATCACAGGGGTAGCCCCCGACCAGATCGTATTATCCTGGACTGCCCCGACGGCCTACGGCTCGAGCGGCACGGCTTCTTCCTACGCGGTGCGATATTCTTCGGTGGCCCCGATTTCGACGGAGCTCGGGTTCGTCGGCGCGAACGCCTACGTCAACAATTGGATTCCAAAAATGCCTGGCGCCTTAGAAGCGCAGACCGCCAGCGGGCTTTTTGCCAATACCACCTATTATTTTGTCGTAAAAGGGCAGGACACCGCAGGAAATGCCGGCTATGTGTCTAACCCTGGCGCCGCTTCCACCCTGACGAACCCGGTATCTGGAGTTCAAATCACGAACGTTTATTCGAGCAGCATCACGTTAACATGGACGGGCTTGGGTTCGGGAAATGCCGAAGGGTATGTTGTTCAAGCATCGACTTTGCCCTCCTTCGGAGGGGTCATTCGTTCCAGTTCGACAAGCGACGTGGCCGTCACGACGTTGACGGTGGTGGGTCTGCGACGGGGAAAGCTCACCTACCTGCGCGTGGGCGCCGTAAACTGGAGCGGTACCGCCAATTTTGTCAACGCAGGGAGTACGATAACACTGCCAGGCCCGGCGCCAGTCCCTCTCATACTCGCCGTCTATACCTCCAGTATCACCCTCCAATGGGCACCCGTCGGTTCGGATGACGGTTACAGTGCGGAAGCTTCGTCCTCTGCCGGATTCACTCCGATTAGTCAATCCTCTGTGACCTCTAGCGGCAACGACACCACGCTAACGATTACCAATTTATATGCGAACGCGCGCTACTTCCTTCGAGTAGGCAGCCTCTACGATGACGCCACAAATTACGGGTTTACAATCCCAGTTTCAACGGTCACTCCGGCTGCTGTGCCTGTGAACGGCTCCTTTAGCAATGTTTTCGCCTCGAGCTTCTCTCTCAATTGGGGGTCCTCCATTAACGCTGCGGGGACGATCTTCCAAGCCGAAATATCAACGCTGTCGGCAGTGGGTGCCGTGCAGGCTGTGATAACAACTTCTGGACTTACAAACAATTTCACAGCGCTCGTTCAGGACACCACCTATTGGGCGCGTGTTAAGGCTCTCGGGATCACGGGCGAAGACAGTGCCTACCTTTTCGTCGGGAGCACCATTACCTTGCTGCTTCCCCCGTCGGGAGTGAGTTTCACCGATGTGGGCCTTTCTAGCGCGACGCTCAATTGGACTTTTGTCGGACCCAACATTACTTACTCTGTGGATATGGCGGAAACGAACCCTTTTGCTCCGCACCAGTCGTCGGCGACTGCGGGTTCTGCGGCAACGCTTTTTGGACTCACTCCCGATATCCTCTACTTTGCGCGGGTTAAAGCGCGAAGCCTATCAAGCGGGAATGTGTCTCCTTTCTCTCTTACCGCAAGCAGCAGCACCTTGGCTAAGCCTCCGATCCTGCTCACAGCGACGTCGGAAACGGAATCGAGTGTATCGTTGGCTTGGAATGGGAACGGGAATCCTTCGTCGGCTCTTTACGATGTGGAAAGAAGCACGGACGGGTACACGTTTAAACAGGTGGGGGCGGTTCGCGCGGTCGCTTATCAGGATCAGGGTCTTTGGGCGGGTACGGCCTATTCCTATCGGGTGCGTGCCATCAATGAAAATGGTACGCCCAGCGCGTACAGTTTGGTGATTTTAGTCAAGACCAATGGCGTCCCGAGCACCCCCCGGGCGCCGACTGGTTTAAGGGGTCAGCGGACAGTGACCGGCAGTCAGACGTCCCAAGTCGTGTATCAATGGCGGCGTGTCACGAAGCACACTGACGGAACGCCGTTAACCAATCTGGATCACTATCAGATTTATCGATCGGACAATCTCTTTTCGCCGAAGGCGAAGTGGACCCTTGCCGCAACGGTCTCGGGCGAAACCTGGACGACCGCGGCCACAAGCGATAAGGTCTACTACTACTGCATCGTAGCGGTCGACGCGCCTGGTCTAAGTTCAGATTGGAGCCACATCATGAACGATATGGGCGACATCGAGCACTTCTGGATTGGTCCCGATAACGTTTCGCGTGCGGAGCTGCCACAGGCGGCGGCGAACATCCTTTTGCAGGAACACAATAGGTATTCAGCAGA
>JBBSDO010000045.1:0-15538 GCA_038241515.1 Elusimicrobiota bacterium
CAAGACCTGCCCCGGCGTCAAATGGTCCCAGCGGCCGTTCAAAACGCTTCCCTTCCAAATAAATAGCTTCCGACCGGCGAGCGACGTAAACGCACCCGGATAAGGCCGGGTCAAAGCGCGAACCATATTATGGATGCGCAAGGCGGGCCAATTCCAATCGAGTCGGCCATCCTCCGGCTTGCGAGCGCCAAAGGTCGTCGCCTCCTCCTCCCTCTGCGCCAGGCGAGGCGCGCGACCGTCGCGCAAAAGGGGCACGAGCCGAGTGAGTAGGCGCCGCGCCATGGGAACCAACTTATCGAATACGTCGCGCGCATTCTCGTGCTCCAAGATTTGCACCGGTTCCTGCCCGATGATATCTCCCGCGTCAGGCCGTTCGACCATTTCATGCAGAGTCAGACCGGTTTCCGTCGCGCCTTCGAGGATCGCCCAATTCACCGGCGCACGTCCGCGAAACTTCGGTAGCAAAGACCCATGCAGGTTGTAGGCGCCAAGCGGCCCCAGTTTAAGTAGGGACTGCTTCAGCACCTTCCGGTAATAAAATGAGAAAATAATATCGGGCCGACGGTCCTGAGCCCAAGCAAGGATTTCGGGGGAATTCGGATCCTCCGGCGTGATAGCCGGGATATTCTTTTCAAAAGCCAATTCTTCAACAGAACGCCACCACCGATTCTCATGGGGGTTGTCGGCATGCGTTACGATGCCGCAGACGGTCTCGCCAAGGTCCAATAGGGTTTCAATGCCGACAACACCAATTTCACTATACGCAAAAACGAGACATTTCATTTCGACCTTATTTCCGGCCCGGGCAGAAAGGCAATTTCGCGCTAAGACGCGAAGTACGCAAAGAGAGATCATCAGAAACTTGGCGTCCTTGGCGGCTTAGCGCGATACGATTCATAGCGTGTTGGCCGCTTGATGTATTTCTTTGATTACAAATCGGGGTCGCTTACGCACTTCGTTGTAGACGCGTCCGACATACTCTCCAATAATACCCAAGGCGAGGATTTGAATTCCGATGAATGCAAATAAAATCGCAAAAAGTGTGAATAGGCCTTCGGCTTCGGGTCCCACGATCAGTCGGCGAATGAGTAAGAACACACTAAATCCCACCCCGACGACCGCCACGACCAGACCAAAGGCGCTGATCGCTTGGATCGGCAAGAGCGAGAAACCTGTCATCAGATCGAAATTGAGACGGATGAGCCCTAAAAGAGAATACTTCGATCGCCCTTTGGCGCGGTCCCGATGCGGCACTTCGATCTCGGCAATCGATCGCGCGAAAGTATTGGCCAGGGCGGGAATGAAACTCGAAATTTCCGAGCACTTGCAGATCTGTAGGATGATTTCGCGACGATAAGCGCGCAGCATACACCCATAGTCCCGCAGGCGAACCCCCGTGCTCCAAGACACCAGGCGGTTCACCATTTTCGAAGCGGTCCGCCGAAACAACGTATCGTGGCGATTTTCCCGCCAACCGCCGACGACGTCGTAGCCTGCCTCAATCGTATGAACGAGGGACGGAATCGCCTCGGGCGGGTTCTGCATGTCGGCATCGAGCGTGACAATGATCTGACCGCGGGCTTGATCGAAACCGGCAAAAATCGCCGCGTGTTGTCCAAAGTTTCGACTGAACTCCACGATCACGACGCGGGAGTCACTCGCCTGAAACTCGCGCAAAATCAAAAGGGACGGATCCGTACTTCCGTCATCGACGTAGATGATCTCGTAAGACTTTCCCTGCTTGGCGAGAACTTGCGCGAGCGTCTCATGGAGCGCGCGCAGATTTTCCTGTTCGTTGAAAACGGGAATCACAATAGACAGGTACGGTGCGCCTTTAGAAGGCACCGGGCTGAGGACTTTCGCGGATGAAGTGGGAAGAGACGGACTCGCCATAAAGGAAAAAGCCGGGACAATCCCAGCGTTTATTCTCAGTGATTATAGGTGTTAGGAGACGGGGCTCACAAGGCGCTGGAGGGACAAAACGTCCGATCAGAAACCCAGTGACGCTCGACGCTCCAGAGGCCATTGCATCGCCGCGTGAAGTACGCTCAGTATCGTTAAGTCGGGCGTTAGACGGACCATCGAAGCGGTCAGGTCATAGACGATAATATACGGCCATTTCGGGATCACCAACTCTAGCGCTTCGGGAATCCTGGGCGCCTTCGGTGGCGCCTTCGGTGTCAGACGTTAGTCCGTGAGAGTTGCATTGAACATTAACAATCTCATGCCTAACTCCCATGCCAAATAAGCCGCAACACAATCCATCACATGCTTGGCGCGAAAAAAAGCCGCCGGTCTCAACGACCGGCGGCCCTGTGTACGAAGTGTCGGTTGAAGCGCTAAAGACTGAGCACTTTTTGACGATCGGCTTCGAGAGCCTTGATAACTTTGTTCAGGAAGTCCTGCGTCGCGGCCGGGACGAGCGGGAGAACGATCCGCACGCTCGTGACCGTTGATTCGTAGAAGGCCGGCACACCGGCCACGAAGGACTGGTCATAAGCGGATCCGGAAAGCGTAACCAAACGCTGCTCCAGTTCATTCTCTTCAGCCGCCGAGAGCGTCGCGCCCAAGGATTGAGCCGCCGCTTGGAGTTGCGTGTCGAGTTGTTGCGCATCGCTCGCCAGCTGCGCGGAAAGCAGTCGGAGCGCGCTGCTCTGCGCTTTCGTCTGTGCGCCGTCGTTAATGAATTGGATATAGTGATCCAGGTTAAAGAGCGGGTCCAGCGCAAAGCCGGTTTCGAGATTTTTCAAGAGCGAGCCCGAGAGCGGCTGATGATCGCGTAGGGCGATAAGAATCTGATCCCCTGTCTGAAGGGTATTTAAGAACCTATTGACCGTGAAACGTTGATTTTGAGTACCCGGACCAGGGAAGGCATTCAAAGACCCTTGTGTTTCAGCCGTCAGCGCGCCAGCGGAGTCCGAGAGAGCCTGCACCAAATAGTCGTCATAGGCTTTCCCGGACAGGGTCGAAAGTTTTTGATAAATCGCGTCATTTCCGCGGTCTGTCACAGAAATTCCCAGGCTGTCCGCCGTGTCCTTTACATTAAACGAATTGAGCCCCAGATACTTGCCTGTTCCGAAAATGAATTGAATAGTAGGATCCGAACTGTTCTGAAGACTCAGCTTGGCGATTTTATCGATCAACAAACTAAAGTTGTAGAGATCGTTCAGCGTTTGGGTCTCGGTTTGGAAATCACTTCCCTTTCCCTCTCCGTTTCCTCCCTCATTCCCCGATCCACCGTGGCCTTCGCCTCCCAAGCCTTCCGTGAGTTGGCCTTCCTGACCGGTTCCTTCGATGCCCACACCCACCTGGCCTGCATTTCCGCCCAAAATAGTTCTTTCTACTCCGCCCATCGGCCCTTCAGCCAGGCTTCCTTCGGAACGGCCTTCAATGGAGCCTTCGCTCATGCCGCTCTCCGTAGCGCCGCCTTCGTGGGAAGAGCCGTCAACGGAAGCACCTGCCGCCTTGCCCTCGGAGCCATGCGACCCTCCGGAGACGCCGCCCTCGAGGCTTGCCGGGTGCGTATCGGACACGGTTCCTTCCATCGTCGCTTCCCCTTTGTCGCTGGTACCCCTCGTGGTTCCACCGGCTTGCGACTCTTGGCCTTCACTGGGAGAGGCAATAACGACGAGTGGAGAGTAAGTGCTGAGGATGGCAACGACTGATGTATAAATAAGCGCGCGAATAAACAGTTTCATATTAGAATATTTTCCTTTTTAAGCGTTGCCGGGTATCCGGCCATCCGAGGTGTAAGAGTTTTGAGAGGTGTCTTCACACGGGTGCGGATTGAGGACAGCCCTTGGACTACGGCAGGGTAATCTAGGTTACTATCGCGATCGTGAGGGAAGTAAAATGAGCCTTTTGGCCTAGCCCTCCGCAAAGCGCGTTATAACTAAACTATGGGATTAAGGTGCTTGAAAGTCCCCACAAGAATTCCGCCACGATTCAGAAATAAGGATTCCTTCTGTTCGAGACGCTGAACTTCATAACGGAAGTTCGGCCAATCAGGCTGCTGCCAATTCCAGGTTTTGTGAGTTATAGGGACCATTTTTATAGCTCATAGAATAGCCAATACGTGAGCTATATACCAGCGCTTTTAGCTCATGGAAACGATCAAAATACTGATCGGCTTAGAAACTTTAATTCAATCTGCGTATGTTTGTATCTTATGGACGGAGGCGGCACGCTTAGGAGCGAACCCATAATGCGGCGTAAAATCCAAACTGTCGTCCTGAATACCCTTTTGATCTTCTCATCGGCAGCAGGTTTTGCCCGGTCGTCGGATTTCGAGCACGATGCCTGGGAGCGGGTCTTGACTCAGTCTGTCAATGAGCGCGGAGAAGTCGATTACGCGTCTTTAAAAAGAAGCCCGGCGGATTTAGAGACGTACGCAGCCGCCCTTGCGAAAGACAGCCCCGATTCCTCGCCTGGCTTGTTTCCGAACCGCGATGCCGAACTGGCCTATTGGATTAACGCCTATAACGCTTCTGTCGTAAAAGGCGTCATCGACCATTACCCTACCCGGAGCGTACGGGATATCAAGCGGGCTTACGGATTTTTCCTCCGCCTTCATTACCGGCTGGGTGAGCGCTCCTTCACTCTGCGCGCGCTTGAAACCATGATCCGCCGGCGTTATCAGGATCCGCGGGTTCACTTTGCCTTGAATTGCGCCTCGCGCGGATGCCCACGCCTGCCTCAACAGGTTTTTAACGGACTCACCTTAGACCGCGTCTTGGATGAGAAGGTTCGAGAGTTTATTGCCGACCCGGAAAAAGTACGGATCATCGGCAACAAGGTCGAAGTTTCCTCTATTTTCAAATGGTACGAGAAAGATTTCGTCCAGGCAGTGCGAGCGAAGCGACATCAACCGAGCGCCGGTTTTTTAGATTACATCACGCTCTATGCCAAGCCAGAGCTGGCCGCCTCGTTTTCGGGGAAAAAGATTGGATTCCTCGACTATGATTGGAAGCTCAATGATCAAAAATGACTTGACGCTTTACGATCGATTGAGCGAAACCTGGTGGACGCCGGGAGCGGTGTTCAACCAGTTGCAGGACTTCAATCCCTTACGTCTTTCGTATTTTCAAGAGATGGCCGGGCCTTTTCGCGGGAAATCCATACTGGATGTCGGGTGTGGAGGCGGAATTCTTGCCGAAGAGTTCGCTCGGGACGGCGCTCAGGTCACAGGGATCGACCTCTCACGCGCTTCTATTGATCAAGCCCAGCGGCACGCTCGTATCGGCGGACTGACGATTGATTATCAGGTGGCCGATGCGGCGGACATGCCCCTTCCAGCCGCTTCGTTTGAGCTTGTGGTCGCCAGCGAAGTGCTGGAACATGTGCCGGATCTGGAAGGAACATTACGGGAAGTGTCCCGCGTTTTAAAGCCTGAAGGATTGTTTCTTTTCGACACACCCAATCGCACCTGGGTGGCTCGTCTGGCGCTGATCGGTGTGGGCGAACGTCTTTTTTCGAAAATTCCCAAGGGTACGCATGATGGAAAGAAATTCATAAGACCTGCAGAGCTGGGAGAGAAACTTCGTAGAGTCGCCATCGACTTGCGAGACATCCGCGGATTCCTTTTTAGCGGGACAAACTCCGATGGCCATCATCGTTTCCGTTTTAGTCGAACCACCGCTTTGGCCTATTTCGGCTATGGAGTCCGGCGATGACGCTGCCATTCCCAGCGGAACGTCCGAATGTCTCCCGTCTACCCCCCTTTGGGCGACGAGCCCTGGCGAAGATCATGGAAGCCGTTATCTGGGGTGAGCGGCTGTCTGGGGCGGTCTGCGATATCTTGGCTCGATCTTCAACCGATTCATCGCTGGCGCGCCGAATGACGGTGCAGCAGAACGAGGAAGCGCATCACCAATTCTTCTTCAGTGAATTCTATCGCTGGTTGACCGGACGTGCGGTTCCCTCCGATGCACGAAGCGTGAGTCGTTCTCTGCGGAGATTCGGGGAGGAACTCCTCCGGGAAGCTCGGGCGGGCCATACGGCCGAAGCGCTCCTGGGTCTTTGTGTATGTTTGGAGGGCCTGGCCACGGTGCTTTTTGAGAAGAGCTATCCCGAGTGCATCAAGCAATGGCCGGCCGGACGTGAATCCCTGGAAAGACTCTTGAGTGACGAAGAACGACATCAACAGGTAGGATCCATTTTTCTGGACCGCTATTTGACGTCTATAGAGCCTTTGGGGAAGACCAAGCTCATCGACTTGGCGGAGCATTGGGGACGACTGATTCAACGATCTTTTCGGGAATGCGCGTGGAAAGTGTTTCCGTTCCCAGTCCCGGTGAGGGCGCTTCAAAAAGAGTTCTCGGCATTTTATCTATCGAAAATCGCCGAAAAAGGTCTCCTGCCCACTGACTGCCTTGGGGAACCAGTTGTAAGCGACAAAAATTCCGATGACGTGAAAGAATCCTCGCCAGACGCCCATCGCGCGGAACTTTCGCGACGCGACCTGGACGGTATCTGGAAGGAACAAAGGACGCGTGCGCTCGAGGAGTCGAATTCCCAGGGCCACGTCCTCCATGACCCCCGATTCACGGTAACCCCCCAGCTCCCAGAACAGCGCGCGCCGCACAAATAAAGCCTGGTCTCCGTAGAAAAGGCGTGATGAAGCGGCTCGAATATTATGGAGCCAGGACAACAAACGCAAGGCAGGATGAGAATCGCGAAAACGCTGGTGAAACCCTCCGGCCAGGCAACCAGGGTCCTTCTCCAGGGCGTTGAGTTTCGCGATAACTCCGGGAGGCAACAGCGTATCGGCATGGAGAAAAAGAATAAATTCTCCCTGTGATCGCCTTGCTCCTTCGTTCATTTGTCTGCCACGCCCCCGGGCGGACGTGATGCCTTGAGCGAAGAGATAACGACTGGCAATCTCAAGGGTTGAATCAGAACTATGGCCGTCAACGACGATTACTTCAAAAGACCCTTCTTGATGTTGGAGGGTCTCCAGCGTCTCGGGAAGAGACCGGGCTTCGTTGAAAGCGGGAATGACAATGGAAATCATCGCGGAGGCCGTGGGGTTTGTAGATAGTTTAGTCGTTAATCCTTGCGACGTACATAGGCGCCTTCGGGTAGAGTAGAAAAGAGGCGCTTTGGGGGGCCGAACGGCACCATAGTCCACATTTCCTCCATCCCCTCATCAAACTGTGCGTGCGATTCGAGCTGGTTCCAACCCGTACAAACTTTCCTCTGACACCAAAGGCGTGTTCTCCCGCGTACTCCCTTTTTATAGAATCCCGCAATGCTTCCGTGGCTTCTTGCTTCCTGGTACAAAGGAAAACACCGGTTCCAGCGCTTTCGGCGGGCCTCTTCCATTCCCGCGCACTCCCTGACGCTCGACATCGGCTCCGGCGACAGCCCGTTCGCCGCCGCGGACGTGATCTGCGAAAAATTCCCTTGGGATGACCGCGAGCGCACGGCCGGCTTCCGCCAGGATCGCCCGCTCGTCGTCGGCGACATCGAATCGCTCCCCTTTCGCGATCAGATTTTCGATTTCGTTCATTGCTCGCACGTGCTCGAGCACACCGTCCACCCCGGCCGCGCCATCGAGGAACTCATGCGTGTCGGAAAGCGCGGGTATATTGAGGTGCCCACCTCCTATTTCGAAAAAGCCGCGCGCAGCTACGGCGGGCATTTGTGGTACATCCGCCTGGAAAATGGCACCCTCGTCTTCCGTCCCAAATCCCGCGGAGTCCTGGATACGGAGGTGAATGAGGTCTTTGAACAAAAATTACTGGAGAAAGATCCGCTTTACAACGCCTTCCATTACGGAAGGCTCTACGAACTTTTCCACATTGGAATGAGCTGGGAAGGAAAAATAAGCTACCGCGTGGAAGGCGAAGCCCCGGCGCTTGCCGATTTCGAAAAAGGGGCCGCCGGCATGTCCCACGGAGTCGCCAAACCCCCACGCCCGTCCGGCGCCATTCAAAAACTGAAATCCGCGATCCGCCGCCGCAGGCGCAGAGAGGTTCGCTTGGAAGTCCTCTGTGCCTGCCCCCGCTGCAAAGGACCCCTTGAGATCACACCCACCTCCTTCCTGTGCAAAAAATGCGACCTCTCCTTCAAAGTCCGCGCCGGCGTTCCCATCCTGCTCGATCCGCTTACCGACTAACCCCAATGCAGTTCACGGTTTTCCCGCATACGGCTTTCCAATGCACTTCTCCTCGGGCGTTCACAAGACCTGCTTTCAGGCGGCGGTCATTGCGGTGTGGGGTGCGCGATGTGGGCGACGGTTGGAGCAATTGGGGATATAGCAAACGAATCTGAACTGAGACAGGGTCAATGGCTTTCCACATACTGGCTGGCTACAATACGGGCATGCAAACGTCTGACATTCGCGCGTCTCATCCAAACAAACGCTCTGGTTCCGGCCGACTTGACGGAAATTTTCTATCGGCCTCGATTTTTCAGATCTCTCTGACTCTTTTGCTATACGTCAGTTTGGGTATTTCTTCCTCCAGCGCAGCAGACGTTAGTTTGGATCGCGAAGGGAAAGAATTAGGCTCAGCGCCCATTTCCTGGGAAACAGGTCGAGCACTCTTTACAAAGAAGGATTATCTCGCGGCCCAAAGCTACTTCAAACGCGTTGAGACGAACTTTCCCGAGAGCCCATTCGCTGAACCGGCGTTTTTCTTTGGTGCAGAATGCTATTTCCGTTCGAACCAAACTCGCGAGGCCCACTTAGCTTACAAAGAGTTCTGTAATCGCTTTCCGAAGAGTAAATGGATCCCTGAAGCCCTTCTGCGACGGGGGGAATTTTTGATTAAATCAGGCCCGCCAGATCAACTAGGAGAAATTTTCTCGCGCTTAGAGGAACAGCGCAGCGAAAATCCAGTCGCCCGAGACGCTCTGGGCAAACTTCTGCGGATGACCCCCGGCAATTTTTTTGCAGCCATAATACTGACCGACCGGGGAAAACAATTGTTCGAACGGGGTGATTACACGTCCGCGCGCAAATATTTCGCTCGTGCTGTTTTATCCTACCCGAACGATACCGATTATCCCGACGATCTTTTTTATCAAGCCGAATGCGATCGTTTGCTGGGCCAAACCGCCGCCGCTGCAGCGGCTTATAACGAACTGATCCTAAAATTTCCAACCCACCAACAAGCCGTGGCCGCCTACGACCGCCTCTCGAGCGGCCAATAATTAAGTAAGGGCGCCAAGGGAAAGAAATTTAGTGCCCAGCGCCATAGACTTTGCTGACTGTTGTAGCCATAGATGTCAAACATCGTGCCTTTGGTTTTGCCCGCCTTCCGTGCCCGTCGTTTGTTGGGGTGTGTTTGGTTGTACATTAAAAAACTCAAGCCTCGACCAATGACAAACCTCGGCAAGGAGCAGGAACGGCAAAACGGAAAGAAGGAATTTAGTCGGTTTCATGCAACTCTCACCAACTAACGTCTGGCACTGAAGGTTCGCCGGCGCGAGGCCCGCGGCATATCTACCCTCCCCTTTCGCTAAAACCAGCTTAACGGCGGACTGGAGAAAAACGTCTCGAGCGGGACTCCGCCGGAACCTATAATTAAGGTCTTGGCATTCGGATAATGTCTCTTGAAAATGGCTAACCCTTGGGTATAACGGGTTCGGCCGCTTTTTACTTCAAGAGCTAGAATTTCTTTTCCGCGCTCCACAATGTAATCAACCTCCGCGTCGCCTTGGCGCCAATAATGGACGCTGTTCTTCGGAAGTTGATTCAGAAGGTAAGCCCCCACCGCATTTTCAACAAGCCAGCCCCAGTCGGCCGAAGCGCGGCGGCTCGACAGAAAGTCCTGCCCCGTCAAAGCCGTGATTAATCCATTGTTCCAGACCACGAGCTTCGGAATGGAAGCGCGGGCCCGCAGAACACCGCCGGTCCATTGGTGGAGTCCGCTCACCAGGAAGGCGGAGCCGAGAAGGTTTAGATAGTGTGCAAGCGTCGTGGTATTGCCGGCATCCTGCAGTTGTCCCAGCATTTTGTTGAAGGCCAGAATTCGGGATGGAGCCCGCATCGCCAACATGAAGAGCTGACGCAAGAGGGCCGGCTTTTGAACCGGGGCCATTTGAAGGATATCCCGGGAGAGCACGGATTCAATCAGCGATTCGGAAATGTATTGCGACCACCGCGCCGGGGATCGAATGAGCGGGGCCGCTCCCGGATATCCCCCGAAATACACCCACTGATCCAAGCTCCAATGGAAAGCCTTGCGGCATTCCGGCCATGTCCAGTGCGAAAAGAAGTGAAGCTCAAATCGGCCTGCCAGACTTTCCTGAGCGCCATGCTGCACATGCAGAGAAGATGAACCCAAAAGAATCGCCCGGACATGGGCACCGGAATGACGATCCTCGTCATAGAGCGCTTTAACGACTTCCCCCCACCGGGGAATTTTTTGGATTTCATCCAAGATTAACAGGCTTTTTCTGCGGCCCATCGCCGCTTGACGGGCCACCTGCCACTGGGTCACGATCCAAGGCGCATCGGGAGGAGACGGGAGATCGGCGGAGGCATAATGGGAGGGGCCGCTCCAGCGTTCTTGAACCTGGCGGACGGCGGTGGTCTTGCCGACTTGGCGAGGTCCGACGACTATCTGCAGGGTCGGTATCGAATCCTTAAGGCGGGAGAGAAGGGTCCTCACGAGGGGGCGTTGCAACGCTTTCATCCCACTATTCTAGGTCGCCTAGAGAGCCAAGTCAATGTTTACTCACTCCATTGAGTAACTCTACTCATTCCATTGAGTAAACTATAAGCGCTCGCTCGTAGGCCTCGCGCATGGGGTTACCCGACTTCGCTTTTCCAATGTGCTTTGAAACTTCAACTTTCTATCGGACCTTTCACAAAGTCCTTTCGAATCCGTACGCCTTCCGCGCCAGACTTTAGTTTGTGAGGGTTGCATTGAACTTTAACCATCTCATGCCTGGCACCCATGACAAACTTGGCGACTTGAAAAGGCCACACAGACTCGGCAAGGAGCAGGAATGGCAAAACGGAAAGAAGGAATTTAGTCGGTTTCATGCAACTCTCACAAACTAACGTCTGGCACCGAAGGCGGCGCACCGAAGGCGGTAGTATCGTTTTGCCAGTGCCTTTTTCAATTTCTCCGCGTTCGTCTGGATGGCCTCAGCTGCTTTGGGATCAACACTCTTCAGTCGCGCAGCGACTCTTTCAGCCTCTTCAGGATGGTGAAGATAAAGCCATGTTTGTCCAAGCCCATTTAGGGCATCGCCGGACTGCGGATTAATCTCAAGCGCTTTTTCAAACTGGGCCTTCGCTTCATTGAATTTCCCTTGAACAGCCAATGAATTACCAAAAAAGCTATGAAGTGTCGGGTCGTTAGGAAATTTCAGAAGCCCTTGCTCAGCTATCTCGCCCATTTTATCGGTATCTCGAACCAGAAAATAGGCCGCGACCAACATTTGGAAATTGACTAGATCTTCCGGATTATTGTGAAGTGCGTCCAAACATAAAGCAATAACCGATTCTCGTTTCTGCATTAATAAGTAAGCGCGGCAGAGGTTTTCGAGGCTATCAGCCTTATGAGGTGCTAGGCGATATGCCTGTTCAAATTCGGCTGTCCCTTCCTGCCATTGGCCAGCAGCCAACAATAAATTACCAGCAATACGATGAGGTGCCTCCAAAGTTTTGTTGTGACCTGCCACTTTCCGAGCAAAGGCCAGACCGGAACCTAAACGATCCAACCCGACGGCGCAGTGATTATATTCTCGCCATAGCACCTCTGAACCTCCATCTTGAAGACGTTTCTCGAGACCCAGCCATTCATCACTGCACCGAGACTTCTCTATCTCAGTCATTTCCGGGAAAGGGACCTTTTTAACCACCTATGAACGGCTAGATGTTGTTGAACTAATATTTGTCTCCAAACCTCGATCATTGGCCGACCACGCGCGAGACAGCAAACACAATGTAGGCGTTAAAATACTAGGGGAAAATTGAAATCTACTTCTAGAAAAAATTCTGTATTTGACGCGGCTCACATTCATAGGTTCTCCATCCAACTTAGCAATCTCTTGGAAACTCGTATTAAATCGGAGGCCTATATCGTGCCTAAACGAATGATCACACCCATCCGCTTGTTGTGGTCAGCACGCCTTCGATTCCAGACGTTAGTTTGGGAAAAAAGCGGTACCCAGTATCTGCTTCCGGACCTGATTACTCTTGCGCGGAGGCGTCGCGGACTTCGAATTCGATGCCCCCGATGCGGGACGCAATCCAGTTGTAGAGCCAAGCGCTCATCGCCACGAAAATGTACCCCAGCGTTGCATAAATAATGGGAGCCAAGATAAAGAATAACCCCCCAGCGGTGTGGGGGACGGTCCTCGGCAACTCGGAAACTATTCCACACAGACAGTCTTGGACTCAAAAAAACGCGGTCTAATTGAGATTTACCGAGTTGCCGAGGACCGTCCCCCACATCCCGCAATAACAAATGAACTTGTATTAAAGTACCTTATAGGGTACACTTCATCTAGATGGAATACCAAGTGGTCCCGTATCAGACATCCAGCGGCAAAAGGCCGTTTGATGCGTGGATGAATAAACAGTGGCGTCGGGACCGAGGGGCGGCAGCGGCCGTTGATGCCCGTTTAGCTCGTATACGTGATAATGGAAATTTTGGTGATCACGGTTCAGCCGGCCATCCCGTATACGAATTGCGGATTCACTTGGGACCTGGATATCGCGTTTTTTATCTCTTGCACGGACAGAAGATGGTGATTTTACTGACAGGTGGGGAAAAGAAAGAACAACGACGTGATATTGCAAAATCACATGAATACGCTGAAGACTTCCGGAGGAGAATATGAAATCTAAACATAAGCCGTATGGATCTTACAAAGAGAGTCTTTCAAAGCGGTTAAAAGATCCTCGTTATGCATCGGATTATCTCAATGCCGTTTTACAAGATCCGGCGGCAAAAATAAGCACCTTTTTGCTGGCAGTCGCCGATGTGGCCCGGGCGCACGGCATGAAGGATGTCGCTCATAAAGCCGATCTGCATCGCGTCGGCTTGCACAAGATGCTCAGAAAAAAGGGGAATCCAGAGTTTCGCAGCATTATGCGAATTTTTAAAGCTATTCACCTCGGTTTCACTATTCACCCCAAACCTTTCGCTTTAGCGGCGTGATATCGTTTTTACACGGTGTGGGGGACGGGCCTCGGCAACTCGGAAACTATTCCACACGGACAGTCCTGGACTCAAAAAAACGCGGTCTGATTGAGATTTACCGCGTTGCCGAGGACTGGACCGTCCCCCGCATCCCCTAATTTTGCATCGGCGAAAGGTCAAAATCGCCAGGTGAGACCGGTGGTGAACTGTGCGACACCGGTTTCGATGCTGGGTGTTCCGTCTCCGCCTGTCCACCAGTAGCGGCCGCCGACGTAAAGGCGGAGTGGGTAGGACCAGGGAGTTTCAATACGACCGCCCAGCCCGCCAATAAATGCAGGATGTGAACCTTCGAAACCGACATACGAGTAGCTCGAGGCGTTTGTGGAAATAGACGTATGAAGGTTGTAGACCAGAACCCCTAAATTTCCTTCAAGAGAAAGCCACCTTAGCGGATAGAGCCTCCCTTCGAGAGTTCCCCAGCCGCCGGATACAGAAACGTCTTCGCGGACGTAGGTTCCCCCTTCTCTTTGGGCGTTAGCCGTGCGGGAACTACCAAATCCGCCCGCATTTATGCCGAGCGAGAAGTAGTCAGCAACCCCATAGAGGAGTGTCGCTTCCGCTCCGGGAGCCTGCAAGTTGACCGTATTATCCCAGCGAATTTGGCTAAAGCTGGGTGAGTTAAAACGACTCTCCAAGCGATTGAAGACCCGGCTGTAGACGAAGCCGGTTTCGAGAGTGACATTCCGCGATTCGCGGAGTTCAAGGAATGGGCCGACCGTCCGAAAAGTGTTGCCACTGCTATTCGCTTCGGGAGGGCTGGGACTAAAGAGGACGTTAAGAATTCCTTGTAGCAGGTCCCCTAGGAAGGAATGGGGATCCTCGTCGTGTTGAACGTCAACTTTTTTTGATTTACCAGAAGACTTTTCCGCCGGTTCCTCTTTGCGGGTGATCTGACCGGAGGAATCCTGTGTCGTCGTAACTCGCTTAAGCTCGGCAACTTGAAAAGGCCAGACAGACTCCGCAAGGAGCAGGAACGGCAAAACGGAAAGAAGGAGTTTCGTCGGTTTCATGCAACTCTCACAAACTAACGTCTAACACCGAAGGCGGTCTGATTGAGATTTACAGACTTGCCGACGACCGTCCCCCCTATCCGCAGATCCTTCATTTCTCCTCGAACCTTTGACCGTTCCATGCTAGGTGACGATCTAGTTCATCTTCCTGAAATTTATAGTCGGGGGCCTTGCCAGTCCAGCGGGTGCGTCGAATATGCACTGTAATGCCTGGGTTGCCGTCAGAATTCCATTTACTTGAAACTTGCTCCTGAGTTTCTTTGTACCCCGACTTAATCAGATCGTCAATGCTGGTTCCGCAAGCCCAATTCGTATCCATAAGCTTTTGCAGCTCCTGAGGTGTACCGTTTGAAAATTTAAGAGAAACATACCTTTGAAAACAATTTCCTTGATGCATACTTGCGGTAGAGCATAGAAGAACAGGCTTTCCATTCTGCCCCTTGAATGGGTAACAAGTGTTCAAAGGATACAGATCCCCTTGCCAAAGACGCTTCCAGCCGGAAATATCAGCAATAGCTAAAGTGGCCAGCCCAACGCGAAATCCGTGGCATGTAAAGATTAACGCCTCTTTTTTTCCCGATTCAGAGAAACTTCCGTACATGACCCGCTCAAAGGTAGCAGTCCCCTTTAATTCATTGGCGGCAATTTGTTGAACTTTCGCATACGCCTTGGGTTGTTTTCTGCAACCCGCCATCGAATTCTTGCTTGAATTAGAAAGTTCGAAAATATCCGAATTTTCATCGCAGACGGCCTTCATCAACTCTATCTGTTTCGTGGTATCTGGAACCTCTCCTTGAATGGCAGAGCTGGCATTTATTTCCCCGGCCCAACAAGCGAATGGAAGAGAAACTTCCGCTATGAAAAGGGAACTTATAAAGAGGAAGGGACGGATTATTTTGATCCTATGGTTAATCAGATTTGTGCCCGCCTTCCGTGCCAGACGTTAGTTGGTGAGAGTTACGTTGAACATTAACAATCTCATGCCTGGCACCCATGACAAACTCGGCGACTTGAAAAGGCCAGACAGACTCGGCAAGGAGCAGGAACGGCAAAACGGAACGAATGAATTTAGTCGGTTTCATGCAACTCTCACAAACTAACGTCTGGCACCGAAGGCGGTGTACAGATGCCGACAGGATTCCAAGTTTAAAGAATATGAGCCCAACCCCGAATAGGCGTTTCTGCCCTGCGTGGTACTCCCGAATAATCCCATCTCGGTCAATCTGACTTACCTCTTCACCTGATTTTGTCTTATGTTGGCCTCTTGGGAAGTTTCCTAAACTCAGTGGCAATTGAAGTCATGGCCTCACAGTCGCTTTAATGGTTTCAGCGAGAAATCAAATAAAGCCAGAGGAGGCCACG
>JBBSDO010000046.1:0-15342 GCA_038241515.1 Elusimicrobiota bacterium
AGAATCGCCTTTTTAATTTCCTCGTTGGGGGCGCGGACTTTGTATTCAGGGTCTGCATGCGCGTAGACGACCGTATTGTGCGAGTTCACGACGAAAACAGCTGGGACCGCGATAATATGGTGCTTTTCGCCAGAATACTTTTCGATATCAAAATGGTACAGGTTTTTATATTTCTCGTAATCTTCCGAGGACACGTGGTTCTGCACGTTATAAGCTCCAAGCAGGGTGGCCTCAGGATCACTCAATAGCGTCATCGTAAGATTGTGCTTGGCCTGGGTGATGGCTTGTTCGTTTGGTTTATCGACACTAATGGCTACGATCTGCGCATGATTCTGTTTGGCGAAGGGAACCAAAGTGGTCTGTAAGTCGTGCAGCTGAAGATTGCAGTAGGGACACCACCCTCCGCGATAGAAAACGAGCACGACCGGTCCGGACGCTTCCGCAGACGCCAAATCGAACAAATTGCCTTGTATATCATTCTGATGGATTATCGGCGCCTTGTCGCCCACTTTTAACCCATAGTCGGTTGCGGCGCTCAAAACCGGCATTGCCAGCGTGACGCTCAAAGGGAAAATGACTCGCTTCGCATAGAATTTCATCGTTTTCATGGATTGACTCCTTAATTATTGAAAAGCTTCAAGGCTCCGTTCCCAGACCCTCCGTCGCCTCCTATTTGGCCGCCAGAATATCCACTTTTTCGATCGAAGGCGGCTTGGCGAGAAGCTCGGACGATTTGGCCATGAGTGCCGCGGCAATGGCACCAGAAAGATGCTTCTGACGGTCGGCATCATCGGCAAAGGTGTCGAAAATGCCGAACACCGATGGGGCCAGGCGTATCGCATACCAACTCAAGGTAAACGACTCCTGCCGCGCCAGAGGCTCGGCGCTGCTTAAAAAACTCTCCAATTCCTTTTCCTTACCCGGTTTTGCATCCAATCGAACCCATAACGCGACATTGGCTTTGGCCATATGAATCTCCTTTTAATCAAACAATGTTGGTCTTACTCAGATTATGCTTTACTCGGCCGGCTGCAGGATACGCCATGTTTTTCGTCATAGCGCTGGTGGTTTTCTTCGGCGCGCCAGAAGGTGGAGGCGGGGACGATCTGGGTGACAATGGGTTTTTTCAACCGCGTTTGTTCTTCCTGCAGGGACGCGAGCGCTTCCGACTTTTGCTGAGGAGAATGGTAGAAAATCGCTGAACGGTAGTTGTTGCCAAAATCCCATCCCTGGCGGTTCTGCTGTGTCGGATTGTGAATTTCCCAGAAATCCTTCAACAGCTGCCGATAGGTGACCCTCGAGGGATCAAACGTCACTTCCACGGATTCGGCATGGCCCGTCGCATGGCTGCAAACCTGTTCGTACGTAGGGTGATCCGCGTGGCCACCCGTATATCCCACCTGCGTATCGACAACCCCTTTGATCTGCCGAAAAGCCGCTTCCACTCCCCAAAAACATCCTGCCGCAAACGTTGCTTTCTCCATAGGAGCTCCCTGGTGCGAATCGCTTCCGCCGGCGGCCAATCGAGAGGTGAGCCCTATCAGGCCGCAAACCCATGCGATACGTATACTTTTCATCCTACTCGTTTGTGCACATCCGCGCCTGTTTATTACAGAGCGTCCCGACACTCCCCCCCGAGTAGGCTATCGAATCGTGCACTAAGCGTGCATATTTGAATTCGTCTATAACTACGGCCGTTTTGTATTTAAGTCCATTGAAGACGTTTTATTCGGGCCCGAATAATCGTCAGGATAATGAACCGAGGCATTCGCGGCTGATTTCAATTCCGGTGACGGTCAACCCTTCCCCCCCTCCGTTCATCTCTACCACTCTAACGCCAGGCCCCACCGTAGACACCACCGCAGAGTGGTCATGGGATAGTCCGCTGCGAGCGGAAAAATAATGGCTCGACTTTTATATCTGATAGAATTACTTCCGTCGGGAAATGACTGTGGCTGGCCTCGTATCCCTACGGAACCCCCCTCATTGTAAGCGTAGCTGATCCGGAAAAAACTATGACAGATTTAAAACCTTCGCTATTCGAATCCTTCTTTTCTGCAACGGTGGATTTTAATTACATCTTCGATCGTCAAGGACGTTTTTCTTTCATTAATCAAGCCCTTCTCGATCTGTTGCACCTTACCAAAGAGGAAGCCATCGGTCGAAATTTTCATGATCTTAAGTATCCCGTCGAGCTCGCCAGGAAGTTGCAGGCCCAAATCGAACAGGTTTTCGTCTCTGGGAAACAGGTAAAGGACGAGACGCCATTCACAAACCCACTAGGGCATCAGGGCTATTACGAATATATATTTGTGCCGCTCTTTAATTCTGACGGTCATGTGGAGGCGGTGGCGGGAACCACCCGCGATATCAGTGAACACAAAAATGCCCAAACTGCCCTAAAAGCCAGTGAGGAACGCTTCAAACAACTGGCCGAAGTGAGTACCTTCGGTCTCGTGATTGGGGATTTGACCGGTAAGCTTCACTATGCCAATGCCACGTTTCAGCGTCTTCTGGGGTACAGCGATCAGGAATTTAAGTCAGGGCAGCTTCACTGGGACCATTTAACACCCCCCGAATTTGCTGCCAAAGATGCGCAAGCCGTTAAAGAGCTATTGGCGACGGGCCAATGCAGACCGTATGAAAAAGAATACCTGGCCAAAGATGGCCGCCGCATTCCTATTTTAATCGGAGCCTCGCAATTACAATCTCCTTCAGGCCATGTTGAAATCGCGGCTTACATTTTTGATCTGACCCCGGCGCGCGGGATCGCCGCAGCCTTGAAGGATAGCCAAGCACGTCTGGCGGATCTTAACACTAACTTGGAGACCAAAGTGGCGGACCGTACTCAAGAGCTACGACAAAGGGACCAGGAATTGATGCAGTCGCAGAAATTAGAAGCCATCGGCCGACTCTCTGGCGGGGTGGCCCACGATTTCAATAACTTGATTACAGGAATTATTGGAATTACCGAGGAGGTTCGGAATCAACTCGGGCCCGAGAGTCCCCATCAAGCCGATCTTGACGAGGTCATTAAAGCCGGCCAGAAAGCGTCCACTCTTACTCGTCAGCTCCTGGCTTTTGGACGAAAGCAGGTGGTTTCGCAAAAAGTCTTGAACATGAACAACGTCATCGTCGACATGAACCGGATGTTTCAACGGCTACTCGGGGAGGATATGGAAGTAACAACCCACCTGGATCCTCGGCTCGGGACTATTAAAGCGGACCAAGGTCACTTAGAACAGGTCCTCGTTAACTTGATGTTGAATGCTCGCGATGCCATGCCTTCCGGAGGCCGCATTCAATTGCAGACGGCGAATGTCGAATTGGATGCCGATTATGTGAAGCGGCACTTTAACATCCCTCCGGGTCCTTACGTCTGCTTGACGATTGCTGACAGTGGAACGGGAATGAGCCCCGATATCCTGGATCACATTTTTGAGCCGTTTTTCACGACCAAAGAACAAGGTAAAGGAACAGGCCTAGGTCTTGCGACCGTCTATGGGATCGTCAAGCAGAATAATGGAGACATTTCGGTTTACAGTGAATTGGCTAAAGGAACGACGTTTAAGATTTATCTTCCTCGGGTATCCGAGATTGCTGAATTCGAACGCCGAGGACCGCTGCGCGGATCGGGTCCCGGGGGATCGGAACGGATCTTGGTTGTCGAAGATGAAGATATCGTTCGCCGTGTCGCAGTCAAAGTACTCGAAAAGCGTGGATACCAGGTGTTCCAAGCGCGCAACGGAGAAGAGGCTTTGCGCGTGACAGAGAACCAAAATCCCCCCATTGAACTCCTTGTGACAGATGTCGTGATGCCGGGAATGAATGGCCGCCAAGTCGCCCAGCAATTATCGGAGCGGATACCCGGCTTAGCCATCCTGTATATGTCGGGCCATCCTCAGAATATTATTTTGGATCGCGGAGTCATCGATCCCGGCATTGCCTTTATTGAGAAAACTTTTTCCGCAGACGCGTTTTGTCGCAAGGTGAGAGAAGTGCTCGACACCGCGAAAAGCGTCAGCTTAACGCCTGGACGAACTGAAAAAGGCAAAGACAAAGGAGGCGTATGATTGGTCAAAATGATCGGCAAGTTCTCGAGCGCCGCCAGTCTTCCGTGAGCTCGATTATCCGCTGATCACGGGTTTGGCCGTTTTCGCTTCCGTTCCCAGAAGGTATTGATAGCGCTTAGAGAGGGTGGGGTAAAGATGATCCGCCCCCAAAACTCGTGCGGTCATGAATCCAAGTAAAGACGCTAACATGACCGGAGGAAGCATTTGATGGTGCCCTGTCATTTCGAAAATAATAACGAACGTGGTGATCGGCGCTTGAATGGTTCCGGAAAGAAAAGCCGCCATGCCTAAGAGCGCGCATCCGGCAACAGGAACTCCCATCCCATTTCCGATCATCGATCCGAGGCCCGCGCCGATCGACAAGCTGGGGGCAAAGATACCGCCCGCGAGCCCAGACCAATAGGTCAGCAATGTAGCCGCGATCTTGGCCAAGGGATACCCTAAAACCCATCGTGAATATTCCCCGCGAAGCAGCCCTTGAGCCACCAAATTGCCGGGACCTAACACACGATCTCCGGCGATCGCCGCGATCAGTACAAGTCCCAGTGAAAGAATAACCGGAACCCAATAGCGATCATTCTTTTTTTGACGTCGTTCAAGAAACGTTTGACCCCAAAGCATGCTTGAGGAAAACAGCGCGCCCGCGATGCCACCCGCAATGCCAATAATCAGAATAACGTACCAGGTCACGTTTGGGGGATCTTGCAGGTTGCCAAAGTATCCATATTCTCCGGTGATCGCCTTTGCAGTCAGTGCGGCAATAATAATGGCCATGACGACGAAGTCCTTCATCCCGGAAAAATAATCTGCCGTTAATTCTTCGATCGCAAACGTCACGCCGGCAAGTGGTGTGTTAAACGCGGCGGCAAGGCCGGCCGCCCCGCCGGCGACAACCGCGGAGCGAAGATCGAAGGCAATTCCTGTGAAACGGCGAAAAAAAACAATAATCAGTAAGAAAACACAGATCCCGACATGGACTGTCGGACCTTCCCGGCCGAGCGATGCGCCCGCGCTCAACGCAATGAGAATGCTGAGGATTTTAATGATGAGAGTTCGGACCGAGAAGAGAGGCTGTAACTTTCCTTCCGTATCCGAAGTTAAATGTTTGGCGGCAAAAATGGCTTGAGGAATTCCGGTCCCTGCGGCGCACGGCGCTATGCGTCGAATCAGCTCTGAGGAAATCAGGAAAAGTAACGGGGTCGTCAGCCAGCACCAGTTCCCCACGCTCGTAAAGCCCAAACGACGTTCTAATATAAATTCGAAACTGCGCATAAACCCAACACATGCCATGCCGGTGATCGCCGCAGCGGCTAAAAATGCAAAAAGGGTAAGTCCGTATCGATGCGCCTTAATTTTTCTGAGAACTGTTTTTATGAGGTTCGTCGCACGCGTTTCGGGCATAGAGCTATTGTAAATCCTATTTTAAATTTCTTAGAGGTAAATATCGATGCGTCCGCGAGATGCCGAAAGTATTGTATGTTGGCCCATTTCGCGCAGGGCCTTCAGGTGGTAGAATTCTTACCGAAACCCAACGAAGCTTCGGGAAAGGAGTAGACATGAGCGACTTATCGACAGGCAGTCAAAAGTGCCCCCAGTGCGGAAGTAGCAGGAGCGAATGGCGATCCAATAATAGCGAAGGATTTTCGGCGAACAATCAGTTGTACTGCTGCGAAGGTTGTGCGACCGGAAAGGACTGTTCCTGCATTTTACTGCAGTCCGCCCCTCGGCTTGAGAAGAACGTCTTGGACACGCCCGACGCGAAAGCAAAGGGTTTGGAATAAGATTCAGCTACGCTGGCCCTCGGCGCGAAACTAAAACCCCAACAGAATTGTTAGGGATAAAAACACCCCTAAGACTCGCCAAAATTATGATGTCCGACCTGTTGTGTGCATAGCTGCTGTGCGCATCTTTTTTGCGTGCGTCCGCCCTCCTTCCAGGCCGTTAAAAGACTCAGGCCGGCTGAATCGCTGCATGAACCGCATCAGCGTTTGACCTATGGAAAAGATGGTAGATTCTCTCATGCCAGAAATAGCTTGGGCCCTGATAGACCGACGCTACTCGAAACGCTACTATTCGAAAACTGTCTGCGCTAATAAGGTTTCGTTTTTAATTCTGGGAGGGGAAAGCCAATGAGAATTCTACAGATGTCCCGCGTGATGCTCGCAATCCACTTCATGGTGAGTTCAGCCGCCGTTAGTTTCGCGGCGGAGGGAACTAACCCATTCCTTATTAAGAGAGCTCTCCTGGACTCGGCGCCTCTTCGCAAGACGGGCGCAACCCAGACGCGTATCCAGGCACGCTACGCACATCTTCCCCTCTATTTCGAAGCCAATCGCGGTCAGACCGATTCGTCGGTGAAATTCATGGCCCGAGGAGCAGGCTTCGGCCTCTATTTGGCATCGTCGGAAGCGACACTCGTTTCCCAGGGGCGCGTCATTCACTTACGGCTGAAAGGAAGCAACGCACATACCCCGCTCATCGGACGCGACCTTCAACCAAGTGAGAGCAATTACTTTTTGGGGAACAACCCTCATAATTGGCTTACCCACGTTGCGCGCTACTCGAAGGTGGAGTATTCAGGGGTTTACCCCGGTATCGACATGATCTATCAAGGCGACCCCCGGAACCTGGAATACGTTTTTCATGTCGCGGCTGGCGCGAACCCCAACGCGATCCGTATGTCATTCGATGGAGCTAGACGGCTAAGCCTGGACACGCAAGGCAACCTCGTTTTGAGCTTTAAGAAAGGGGCTGACCTGGTCTTCAAATCACCGACCCTTTATCAAGACATCGGAAACGAGCGAGTCCCTGTCAGCGGCCGCTTTGTGTTGGCGGGAAAACATCTTGTTTCCTTTCAGATCGGCGACTACATTCGAAGTCAACCCCTCGTGATCGATCCGACGCTCGTGTACTCGACTTACCTCGGCGGAACGGTAGCCGACCGCGCCTTTGCGATTGCGGTCGACTCTAGCGGCAACGCCTACATAACGGGTGCGACGGCATCCAATTTGTTTCCAGGCGCGGCGGGCAAGTTCCAAGCAGCCAACGGAGGCGGAGCCAGTGATGTTTTCGTAACAAAGGTTAATGCCGCCGGTACGGCTGTGGTGTGGTCCACTTATCTGGGTGGAGCCGGCGATGATCAGGGGAATGGAATTGCCGTCGATGGATTGGGCAATGTGTACGTGACAGGTTCAACGACCGCAGGCGGATTTCCGACGGTTACTCCCTTTCAAGCGGCTAACGGAGGAGGAACCGACGCTTTTGTAACGGCGGTTAATCCCACCGGTACCGCCCTTATTTACTCTACGTATCTGGGCGGAGCGGGAGAAGAAAGCGGCACCGGTATCGCAGTCAGTCCCGCCGGGATTGCGTACGTAGCGGGACACACGACCTCTGCGGCTTTCCCCGTGTCGGTCGGCGTTTTTCAAGCTGTGATCGGCGGAGCCGATGACGCCTTTGTAGCCAGCTTTAGTGCCGCCGGGGGTAGACGTTATGCCAGTTTTCTGGGCGGCACGGGCTCCGACCACGCGAACGCCATCGCCATCGACAACTTGGGTGACGCCTATGTGACCGGTCAAGCGGCTGACGCGTTTCCCATTTTCCCGCTGGCTCCGCCGTCCTCAGCGGCGTTCAAACTCACCATTACGGGATCTTTTGATGCCTTTATCTCTAAAGTCGATCCGACTGGGGCCAATCTCCTTTATTCAACCTATGTCGGAGGCAGCGGAATAGACGAAGGAACCGCCATCGCGCTCGACAGTTCCAACAATGCTTATATTACCGGATTCACCTTTTCCGCGAACTTTCCAAAGATCGGTTTTGCGACCATCGGCCAAACAACCATTGGAACCGCTCCTGATGCCTATGTCTTTAAATTGCGTATCGGCAACGGGGGTGGGTCCAGTGACGGCGTCTACTCCACTTATTTAGGCGCTTCGACGGACGACCGGGGTATGGGAATTGCCGTCGATGCGGCCGGCGACGCCTATGTTTCGGGACAAACTACGTCGGGCGATTTTCCAACAGTGAATCCTCTCCCCGGACAAACCGTTCTAGGAGCTACCGGAAAGGCCTTTGTGACCGAAATCGGTCCGACCGGAGGAACCAAGGTCTTCTCAACGTATTTGGGAGGCGTTACCAATCAAGCCGGGCAGGGTATAGCGCTGGACAGCTCAAACAACATCTATGTAGCTGGATGGACCAACTCCACGGATTTCCCCACCGTCATTCCTATTCAAGCGGCCAATGCGGGAGCCTTTGATGCCTTTCTGTCAAAGATTTCGGCGCCCACACCGGCCTCCGGGGGTTCCAATGTGACGACCGGTTTCAGCATCAACCCTAAATCAGGCCCGGACACGGGTAGTACAACCGTCGTTATAACCGGACTAGGGCTGACAGGCGCGACAAGCGTCACTTTCGCCGGCGTCAACGCAGCCAGTTTTACGGTTGACTCCAATACCCAAATCACGGCGCGTTCACCGGCACATGGCGCGGGAGCGCCAGTCGACGTCATCGTAGCGCTGGCGAGCGGGGGAAGCGCTGTCGCGGGGAACTTCACGTACTTTGACACCGGTACCCCTGCGACAGGCTACGGAATCAACCCGATCACAGGCCCCACCGTTGGAGACACCGAAGTCCTCATCCACGGCACGGGATTCACAGGCGCGCCGAACGTCAGCTTTGACGGGGTGAACGTGCCCAGCTTCATCATTGATTCGGACTCACAAATCAGGGCGCGATCGCCCGCGCACGCCGCCGGCCCCCCTTCGATCGCGGTCGCAGTAACGCAATTAAGCGGGGTTACCTTTGCCGGACGGTTTACGTATTTTGATACGCGAACCCCCAGCAGTTCAGGAGCCGGTTCTTATATCTTCCCGTCGCCAGCCGACCAGCCCACGGCCAGCATCGCTTACACCATGGCGGAAGCGGGCACCGCGCAAATTCGGGTCTACAACGAGATCGGAGATCTGGTCACGAAACTGGAAGACGCCAAGGCGGCGGGTGTGCAGGTGTCCACATTCCGTACAGCGTGGCTTGCTCCAGGGGTTTACTATTACCTCCTGAACCTGAAGTACAACTCGGGGAACTCAGATGAGCGCAAATTGAAGAAATTCGTAGTCAAACATTAATTCAGGAGGAACCCATGAATAAGAAATGGCTTCGAATTGGACTTTTAGCGGCGTCGGGACTGAGCGGCCGCTTGTGGGCTTCTGAGCAAACCTTTTCAGTGGGAAACAAGGCCGTACCACTGACCCAGCAAGGCGGCACCGCGCGCGCGATGGGCATGGGCTCCGCCTTTGTCGGCGTCGCGGAAGGGTCAGAGACGCTTTTGTGGAATCCCGCTGGACTGAGCCGTCTATGTGGGCTCGAGCTCGGTTTGCATCACACCAGTGGAATCGGCGATTCGATTCGAGAAATCGGAATCGTGGGTAGGCCCATCCGGAATCTAGGCGGATTTGCCGGATCGTTCGATGCGGTCACAAACGGCAGCTTCGAAGGTCGCGACACGGTCGGGAACCAAACGGATAACTATCACGCCGGTGATCTGGGCGCCAACCTCGGCTGGGGGAAAGAGGTCATCTCCCGTCTGTCGGTGGGAGCCGCTATCAAAATGAACCATCAGTATTTGTCCGGTTCGACCTATTCCTCTTACGCCTCCGACCTGGGACTCTTATGGAATCCGTTTTCTTCCTTCCGGCTCGGAGCGACTTACGCCAATCTGAATATCGCTAACAGCTACAAAAATTATCAGCTCAATTCTGCCTGGCATCTTGGAGCGTCCTACTATCCCATCAGACCTCTGCTACTGGCTATCGCGGGCGAACTCCAGCCAGGCGGTGTGAACCGAATGCAGCTGGGCGGTGAGTATACCTATTCGGTCATCGCGCTTCGGGGCGGCTATCAGTTCAATTACCCCAACGATGATCTGTCCGGCATGACAGGGTTCACTCTCGGTATCGGATTGAACCTCCTGACACACATCCAGCTCGACTACGCCTTTATTCCTCAGGGAGATTTAGGCGCCGCCCACCGGATCAGCTTGGTCTATAAATTCGGCTGCGAGGGCGCCCCTGCGATTCTTAAGGAGGCCGAGAAAGCGGCTGAACCGGTGAAAGTCAGCGAACCCGTTCCTGAAGAAAAGGAGACCGTCGTCGCCCTTTCAGACACCCACTTCGACTTCGACAAATCCACTCTGACCCCGCAGGCAAAGACCTTGCTCGATGAAAACATAAAAGTACTGAAGGACAATCCCAAAACGTTTATTCGCATTGCCGGATACACCTCGGCCGAAGGAACCGACGAATACAACCAGAAACTCAGCGAGCGCAGAGCCGACTCCGTGAAGGCTTATCTCGCACAGGGGGGTATACCGACCAGTCGCGTGGCCGTCATCGGGTATGGCGACAAAAGGCCTGCCCAGACCGAAGTAAACCCGAAGGACATCAATTCCACCGCCGCAAAAGCCAACATGCGCACCTTATTTGAAATCGTCGTGAAGTGACCTCGCGCCCACCTGTCCTGAGCTAAGTACGATCGACGTCGCCCTGACGTCGTCCCCCTTTTTGGGTCATTCCCTTCAATCGCGACGTTCAAATAAGCGGCTGCCTGCTCGGCATCTTTGAGAAATTCATCAAAATACTCTTCATAACCGGGGCTAAAATCGATTTTCAGTTACTGCTTGCCAATGCGTGAGATGGGTAACCGGGTTAACAATATGCTTGTCACACAAATGTTCAGGGGCTGACGGCCCGGGTAGGGCTGAAACGCAGTCCAGTTAAACCGGACTACGTATTGGAAACTGTTGGAGAGATTCGGCTGAATGACTTACCTTAAAGGAGGGTCTATGGGCAGTCGCGCAACTATCGGCGTGGATATTGGCGGCACAAAGATTCGCGCGGCGTTGTTTGATGAGAAATTCGAATTGGTGTCCGAAGTCAAAGCGAAAACGCATGCCGAAAAAGCGATCAAACAATTTAAAGACAACGTCAAAGAGATGATCGGTGAGTTGCGCAAGACAGCCCAATCGAAAGGCCTCGAGATCATCGGCATCGGCGCCGGCTGTGCGGGTGGAATTAATCGGGATAAAGGCATCGTTATGGACTCGAGCATCCCTTTTCTGAAGGGCTTTGAGCTCGGCGCTTTCTTAAGCAGGCATGCAGGTGCCCCATCCACCATTGGCAACGACGTCCACATCGGACTTTACGGAGAACACCGGTTAGGCGCGGCTCTTGGACTCCAGCATGTGTTGGGGATCTTTTTTGGAACGGGAGTCGGCGGGGCGTTGATTATTAATGGCGAACTTTATTACGGCGCCAGCGGACAGGCGGGAAACATCGGCCATTATTTAGTTGCACCCATTGGTCCGCTCACGGGATCGGAACGCGACGGGATTCTTGACGACTTTGTCAGCCGCAGCGCGATTGCGGGCGTGGCGGCGACGCTGGCGGCAAGACAGAAAGCTCCTTATCTTTTTAAGGAAACGGGCGCGAACGTCCAAGACATCCGCAGTGGAATGCTCTCCGATTCGATTAAAAACGGAGACACGACGATTGAAGAATTGGTTCGTAGCCGCGCGCGCATGGCCGGGGTCGTGCTTTCTAATATCGTCGATCTTTTTAATCCCGAAATGATTGTGCTTGGCGGCGGACTTGTGGAAGCGATGCCAAACCTACTTTTAAAAGAAGTCGAAACCGGAATTCGGGAGAACTGTGTTCCAGAGCTGCAAAAAACATTCAAGGTCGCCGTGGCAAAATTAAAAGACCATGCCGTGACGGCCGGTGCCGCGAAAATGGCGTGGGATAGCGTCGGTGGCGAAAAAAGGACATGACGGTTCCGAAGGAATCTAAACCGCGCTATCTTGCGCTCGTATCTGATTATGATGGAACGCTCACGCCTGACGGTCGTCTAAACCCTAGCGTCCTTCGAAGTTTGCAGCAGGTGCGGGAATCCGGAATTAAAGTGATCTTATTGACGGGTCGGGAGCTCCCCGATCTCCTCTCCGTACTTCCTGAAATCGCGTTCTTTGACCGAGTCGTCGCCGAAAATGGTGCTGTGCTGTACCGGCCGGCCGGACGCGAAGAAAAATTGCTCGCTGAACCTCCACCCTCTCTCTTTATTCAGACGCTGCGGGAGCGCGGCGTGAAACCGTTGTCACAAGGCCGCATCGTGATCTCCACCCGCCATCCGCAAGAGACAGCCGTTCTCGAAGTGATCCGCGAATTAGGACTAGAGCTGACGCTTTCTTTTAATAAAGGGGCCGTGATGATTTTGCCTTCCGGCGTGAACAAAGAATCCGGACTTCGTACGGTGCTCGATGAATTGGGCATCCCGGCTCAGCAAACGGTAGGCGTAGGAGACGGCGAAAATGATCACTCTTTTTTGAAAGCCTGCGGGTTTTCCGTCGCGGTCGCGAACGCGATACCGATGCTGAAGGCTTATACCCATCTCGTGACCAGCGCCAGCGATGGGAAAGGCGTGCAAGAGCTCGTTTCAAAATTGCTTTCCAACACGTTGTAACCCCGACCTAAACCCCCGTTTTCTACCCCCTTGCCGGCTGTGCAGCTTTCGGAAGTTCTCGGGCGCAGCCAGTTTTCCATTAGCATAATCCTAAGAATGCATGAGCGAAATCTCCGCGGGTTAGACTGGGTTGCTTGGTCGCATCCAATCTACCGCGCCTTGGGGATTTCGCATTTTTAACCGCACACAAGTCAATTGATATACTCATGAGCGTCGTATCTAGAGGAGGACACAGTGACCCAATCCGTCGTGGTCCATTCCGAGCTTGAGGACAGTGCCGCGGCCGGCAACTTTATTGCCGCGGAAATTACAAAAGTATTCGGCAGCGCACCTCCCCAGGCGCTCATCTTATTTGCGTCTCCCAAGCACAATTTTCCTGTGCTTCTGAACGCGATTAAACAAGGCTGTCATCCAGGCGTTTTTGTGGGATGCTCCTCCGCGGGCGAATTTGCCTCAGGCTCTCATGGAAACGGCTCCGTTTCCGCTATTGCGCTGAGCTCGGCGGAGATGAAGTTTAACAGCGCGATAGGGCGCAACCTCAAAACCAACACGACGGCTGCCGCCGCTGAGATTGCTGCACAGTTCCAGGGGATGACAAACCGCACTTATGCGTACCGATATGCACTCGTCCTCACGGACGCGCTTGCAGGTTATGCCGACACCTTGGTTGAACAGCTTGCTTTAAAAACTGCGGGAATGTATCAACTGTTCGGGGGCGGCGCTGGAGATGACGCGGCCTTTAAGCGCACACAAGTGTTTCAAGATACGGAGATCGTTTCAGATGCCGCTGTCGCTTTAGAGATATTGTCAAAAAAGCCCTTCGGGATTGGGGTGCAACACGGATGGGAGCTCGCCAGCGAGGTTCTTCGCGTTACCGAGGTACAGGGGGCACGATTGGTAAGCTTGAATTCTTTCCCCACCGTGGAGGCTTTTCAGCGGCACGCTGCGCAAACCAATCAGCATTTCGATCGCAGCGACCCGTTGCCTTTCTTTCTGCACAACATTCTCGGGATTGATACTGGGCGAGGATATAAATTGCGAGTACCGCTCGGCGTAGAAGAGGATGGGTCTGTTTTATGCGCGGCTGAGATTCCCGTGGGCTCCAAAGTTCACATCATGCGCGCGACGGCGGAATCGTCGGCGGTTGCGGCGTCAACGGCCACGGCCTCCGCCGTGCAGCAGCTCGGCGGGCGCCCGCCAAAAGTGGCGCTCTTTTTCGATTGTGTGGCCACCCGCCTCCGGATGGGAAAAGGATTCGGGACCGAGCTCAAGGCATTGCAAGAAGTGCTGGGCAATGCCAATTACGCCGGCTGCAACACCTACGGACAAATCGCCCGTACAGAAGGTCAGTTCAGCGGCTTTCATAATTGCACGGCGGTGGTCTGTGTCATCCCAGAATGAATTGGATGTCCATGCGTTAAGCCGGGCATTTGTTACGGAGCTCGCCGACCCCTCGCTCCGCCTTCAGGCATCCAAATCCCTCGCCCGCCTGTTCGGTTCCGACGACTTAATCGTCTTTATTTTAGACCCAGAGATAGGGCTATTGTGTCCTGCTCCCGGATATCTCCAAACCCTGCCGGAAGGCGTCCGGTGGCGGCCTTTCTTAGAGGAGTGCTTGCGATCGGGCCACGCCTCCTCCCCCCTCCCCTATCCAACAAAATTCCTCGAAACGGCCGTCGCCGGGGTCTCCGATAAGAAGAACACTGCCCTGGTCCTGTTGGGAGGTCAGCCTCGTCTAGGCGAGATGGGAAACGTCATCGCGACTCTGCCTCTTATCGGCGCGGCACTCACTCATGAACGCTCGCTCCACTTCTACTCTAATCAAGCATCCGACGCTAAAGAAGCCTTTATGCAGGCGCGACAGCTAGCAGAATCGTTGGACTTGGCGCGCCGAGAACTCGAACGGTCTATGTTGGAGGTTCGCAATAGAGAAGACCGTCTAAATGAATTAAACGATCGCCTGGAGTCTGAAGTGACGACACGTACCGAGCAACTCCAGAAGAGCGAGCAGGATCTCTACCAAGCCCGGAAACTAGAAGCGATCGGGCGTTTGGCGGGCGGGGTCGCCCATGACTTCAATAATTTAGTCACCGGAATTTTGGGACTATCGGAAGATTTAAAAAATTCGTTTGTGGGCCCGGATCCTCGGTTGGACGATGTCGAAGAAATAATTAAAGCGTCGAACAGAGCTTTTGCGTTAACGAAGCAACTCCTGGCCTTCAGCCGGCGTCAAGTGGTTAATCCCCGCGTCATCGATGCCAACACCGTTATAAAGGACGTTATAAAGCTTTTAGAGCGCTTAATCGGCGCCGATGTTAAGGTAAGGACGATCTTGGCCCCGGTGGGCCCTGTTCGTGTGGATCCCGGTCAACTCGAGCAGGTCATAATGAACCTGTCCTTAAATGCTCGAGATGCTATGCCCCGGGGAGGTGAGATACTGATTGAGACGCGAAATGTTTCGCGCAAGCAAGAAGACTTGCCGGGCCCGCTGCAAGCAAGTCCGGGGGATTATGTTCTATTGAGCGTTTCCGATGCGGGCATCGGCATGGACAAAGATCTGCTGACGCATATCTTCGAACCGTTTTACACGACGAAAGACCGCGACAAAGGGACGGGCCTGGGGCTCGCGACTGTTTACGGAATTGTAAAACAAAGCAATGGCGAAATTTACGTGCGCAGCGAACCGGGCGTGGGAAGCACATTTAGTGTCTATCTTCCGCAAGTCTCGGACGCCGTGGAAGCGCAAGAGAAC
>JBBSDO010000047.1:0-15057 GCA_038241515.1 Elusimicrobiota bacterium
ATAACGCACTTGTTGGTAGGGTTTAGTAAACTCCACCCCAGCGAGGTTTGACGCGCTCTGAAACGAATCGCCCACTTTAAAGAAAAACGCGTCGCCTTGCAACCCCCACCAAGGCAGGCGTGATTGAGCGCGGATACCCGTGAAGCCCAAATCATCATCAGAAAGGATCAATCCGTCCCCTAAAACCATGGGCTGACGTCCCACCGTCAAATCGATGGGCAGGTCGTAGAGTTGGCTCGCTTTCATATAGGCCCATTGCACCCAAGGCGAGAAATTGGTGTTCGGGTAACGTGCTCCCGTGGGCATGACGGTAGGGCTGGAGAGTGTAGAGGAAGACGCTCCAGGAGCGCCTAGCGCTTGCAGCTGAAGCATCATCTCAATATTGGGAGAGAAGCGCCCACCGATATGCGCCAGAGCCCTTTGGGACAGATAGGAATAATTCTGTCCGGAAGTCAGGCCGTAGTCTGCCTTCTCAAGCGAGATGGCTCGCAAGCGATAGTCCGTGCCGATATCGAGGACGGAAGCGGCATGAAGTGAGGGCGAGAAGAGAGAGGGCAGGAACAGTAGGCCTGAGATGAGAAGGCTATTTCTGACGGAACTTTTCATGCTGTGACTCGAGGCATTGGCAAGGAATTATAAATGGAAACCCCCAGCCTCGACAAGCAAAATCGCTTCGCCGAGGCTGGGGGCCATGTGCAGACGGATTGATTTAGTATTTGATCTTAACGTCTGCGCCTAGTCGGGTGATCGGGCTCGTCCCCGTGGGTGCCGGGTTCTGCAAAGAAGTTCCCACTTGGAAAGTTGCCGCGTTCGCTTCAAACGAAACGTTCTCGGAGTGTTTCCAGGAAACAATCAGATCATATTCCGTACCCGCGCTGACGCCGCCTGTGTAGGCACCTGCCGCACCATTGCTTGAGTCGTATTGGAATCGGTAGGCGTTGAGATCCACGCCCAATTTTTCGATGGGATTAACTCCGATACCGGCATCTAACACCTTGAGGTTGCTAAGGCCAGTGGCGTTCCCGACGATGGTTCCGTTTCCTCGATTAATCGTCGACGGTCCAGTGAAACTGTGTTCACCCCAGATAAGACCGAAGCGCCGGCCTGGAGCAATAGCGACGAAGTCATCCGAACCGCGGCCGTACTCGATATGAGCGCGGAAAGGTCGGTTGTCGTAAAGGCGCCCATAGTGTAAATTTAAGAAGTATGCGTTGCCGCCGTACCCCGGAGTTGACGCTATGGCGTTGTTTCGACCAAAGTTCTGAAGAAATTCCGCTTGATAACCTAACCCAGCCAGTATGTCTCCACCCGCGCGCAAGCCGCCCACGCTGAGCGTATTGTTGCCCAATGCGGGAGGTTTAACGGCATGAGTCTGCGCCGTGTAATAATAGAGGGCGAGATTTCCCATGGGGATCAGTTTATCTGTCCCAAATTCACCGCCGAAGAGTGTCGTATCGGTATTGGTTCCTGGCGCAGGCCATGTTGCATCGGCTGTTTTTCCAGCAATGCCCTGAAACTTGACCCATCCATCGGCAATCATCGCGTCTGTTCGGAACAGGTCCGCGGAGGTGACGCTCAATAGGTCATCGTTTTGAGGTCCGAAGTAAATGTTCAGGTCCTGATTGTCGCCATAGAATTGTCGACCCATCGTGACATCGACAGCGCCGAAAACCTTGTCCACTTTCACATAAGCGTTATCGAAGAGAACCGTGGTTTGGAACGTGTGCAAGTCGACTCCTTTAGTACCCGTGTCGCCATAACGAGAAGTCCGATCCGCCAACACCCGTGCATGGACGTCATCGAGAAGGTCTAAGTTCGCCCCGAACATGAGGCGGGTGTTTGTTTCACTACGATAGTCATCCGCGTTGCCGTCTCGGTCTGTCAAATTGTCAATACCAAAGGCCCTGGCTTCGATACTTCCGTCGGTCTTGAAGTTCTTGAAAAGTTCCGCGTGGGCTGGACAAGAGATCGATTCAATCAGCGCCACTGCGAGACCTAAACTGAAGAGTTTACGAACGTCCATTAGGTTCCCCCTTTTAATCATCTTTGATATGAGCTCCGCTACGACGCGGTTGCTTAAGGCGCTGGAATAATAAACAACTTTGCTTTGGCTGTCAAGCGGATGTCATCGGTTTTTCGCGTCGTTGTCATTCGGCAGCTTGGTCGGAGCGGCAGAGGAGGGACCTCGCGACTTAGCAAAAGCGGTCCAGGGACTCTGGGGATATAGGATAGCGAACCGATCATATACGACCGAAGCCCCAGCCGTATTCCCTGTCAGTTCCATCAGTCGGGCTTGGGCTAGATACATGGAAGCGGCCATAAAGTGGTCAGGATAGCGTTCTATAAACTCTTTCGCCGCCGCCTGCGCCTGGGGCAGGTGGCCGGCCATTTCCTCTGTATAGCTTTGAGCGGCTAGGGCGAGGGGGCGAATCTCGTCGGGTCGACCTGTTACCGCTAGATCGGAGTAAGTCGTCGCCGCCGTAGCATAGTCCGAAGTGCGATACAACAGATCGGCGCGGAGAAAACGCGCGTAAGTGGCTGCATTCGACCCTTTAAATCGTTGTTCCCAGGTGTCGAGCGACTGGCGTGTTTCAGCCGTCTGACCTTGCATGAGCTGACCCTGTGTCACCCCGAGCTGATTCCAGGCCTCTTCATTCTCGATTTGGTGATGATGAATCATGAAAGCTACTAAAGCGACCACCAAAAGGAACAGCCCGGCCATAGCGAGCGCTTGCTCGTTGTGAGAACGAATCCAACGTAGCACTTCCCGCACCTTTTGCTCGGCGGGTGAAATAGTAGATGGGTTGACCGGAAGTGAATTAGCCATATGAATTTGCCCCCAGCCGGAATCGAACCAGCATCTGCTCCTTAGGACGGAGTAGCTCTATCCATTGAGCTATGGAGGCGCTATCGGATTTAGTAACGGACGAGGGTCAAAACGTCATATCCTCGAAGCTTTTCCCGACCCTTCAAAAATTCTAATTCGATAACAAAAGAAAGACCCGAGACGTTAGCCTTTAATTTTTTAATGAGTTGGCAACAGGCGAAAGCGGTGCCTCCGGTGGCTAGGACGTCATCGATCAAGAGCACTCGAGAACCTGCCTCAAAAGCGTCCGCGTGAACTTCCAGGGTATCGGTCCCATACTCCAAATCATAGGTGTACGATACTGTTTTTCCAGGGAGCTTACCCTTTTTGCGAATGGGCACGTAACCGGCATTCAACTGGTAAGCGACGGGAGCACCGAAAATGAAACCCCTGGATTCCACCGAAGCGACGTGCGTGATACCTTTGCCCCGAAATGGACCCGAAAGTCTTTCAATGGATGACTTGAAAAGTTCGGAATTTTGCAAAAGCGGAGTAATGTCTTTGAACAAAATTCCAGCTTTCGGAAAGTCGGGAACGTCTCGAATAGAGTTCTTAATCTTTTCGAGTGTAGCTGCCACTAGACGATTCCCATTCTTTGGGCCAGACGGCGCAGTCTTTCCAGGCCGCGCTTTTCGAGCTGGCGAATGCGTTCCCGGGAAACTTTTAATCGCTTGCCCACTTCCTCCAAAGTCTGATTCTCGCCGTTTAAACCAAAGCGCATTTCCAGAATTTGCCGTTCCCGCAGAGGAAGTTGCGACAATGCCACGTCAAGTTCGTCATGCAATTTGAAAAGCGAAATCAGTCGGTCTGGGGCGTACAGTTCATCATCGGAAATCACATCTTTGATCGTGAGATTTTCGTCCTCATCCAGTGGCGCTTCCAAACTGCCGATCCCTCGCGCGGCTTCGGCGGCATCGAGAATTCCTTTCACCTGTCTCGCGGAAAGATGAAAGCGTTGCGCCATCTCCTGAAGTGTCGGGTCGCGTCCAAGCTGCCCGTGAAGCTGGTCCCATTGGCGAAGCCACCGGCGCAGAGCTTCCCAAGCGTGAGGTGGAATCCGGATCGTCTTCGACTGCTCGTCGATCGCACGTCGAATCGACTGTTCGATCCAATAGGCGCCGTATGTGGAAAAGCGAAACCCTTTTTTGGGATCAAATTTGTCGATAGCATGCATTAAGCCGAGGTTGCCTTCTTCAATAATGTCTAAGAAGTCCAGACCCGGCCTATAATATTTTTTTGCGATCGGGATAACGAGGCGCAGGTTACGTTCAACCAACTCTTTTTTTGCGGCTTTGTCGCCTTTATGGGCCCGGTGCCACAAGGTGTTGAACGCCTCACGGGAGAGTTCGGGAAAATCCTTAATGGCTCTGAAATAAAGGGAGACTGCGTCGAGACTTTCAGCCATGGGGTGTGATAGATCCTTTCTAAGATTGTGTTAACACGACCACCGATTCGATCGGGGCGTTCGCTGTCTTCAAACTCGGGGCGGCCGGATTTGAACCGGCGACCTGTCGCCAGATGTCTGGCGACCGCGCTACCGTCGTGATCGGGGCGGCCGGATTTGAACCGGCGACCTCTTGGTCCCGAACCAAGCGCGCTACCAACTGCGCTACGCCCCGATCCCGACGGCCCACTCCACCGCTACCCCGATTCAATCGTTCCCGCCAACCGTTTTTACAACGCCAGAATTTTAACATATTCCCTAATCGCTCCAAAAAATCAGCGGAAAAACGATCGGGGTTTCCGCGAAATCTCGGCTTGGTCTTCGGCCGTCATCCCCTCTACACCATTCCCGCTATGGGAACCAATTAGTCGAAAGACGTGGCGAGCCACCTCCATGGCCGAATAAGGAGTGGCGACTTCGCGAGCCTTGTCGGCCATGCGGCGAAGACGCGTGGGATGGCTTAATAGGTTTTGCACGAGCGCGGCAATTTCGTCAGGTTCATCAGCTCGTTCGGCGACACCTCGATCAAGGAGGAAGCGCGCATTGCGATCCTCTTGTCCGGGAATTGGATTGGTGATCACCATCGGTAATCCTTTGGCCAGCGCTTCTGAAGAGGTAAGGCCACCCGGTTTCGTTACCAAAATATCAGAAGCATCCATGAAGGTATTCACCATTTTGGTATAGCCGAAGATTTTCACCCGTTTGTCCCGCCCAAATCGCTTTTGGAGGTTCCGAAACAAATCTCGATTCACGCCGGTGGTAATAATGAACTGGACCGGAAGCGCATGCAATTTATCCAGCATTTCATGCAGAGGCCCTAGGCCCTGGCTTCCCCCCATTATTAAAATCGTCGGCTTATGGGGATCCAATCGAAGGCGACTTCGCGCGTGTTCTTTGGGCAAATGCCGCAAAAAGCTGGGGCTAATCGGGATACCCGTTACAACAACCCGGGACGCCGAGACGCCATGGCGGATCAAATCCTTCCGAGTCTCTTCGGAGGCCACGCAATATAAATCAACCTCCTTATAGACCCAATACGCGTGAATGGCAAAGTCCGTCACTACAGCGATCAGAGGTATATGCATTTTGCCTCGACGCTTTTCCGCTGCGAAAACGGAGCAGGGAACCGCCTGGGTGCAGACCATCGCCTTGGGCTGATAGCGGTTCATTAGACTCTTCATTTTGGGGGACGAAATTAGATTAAGCAATTCGCGTATCTCGCGGGTTGCCGTTTCGACGTCGGGATTGTCGTACACATAATTCCAGAGAACGGGTGTGTGCCGAAGGACTTCGAGATAGGTCTTCGCAATTAGCTTTCCGACATTCGGATAGGCGTACGAAAAAGCATCAATTCCGTAGGTTTCCCAACTCGGAGTGAGAAGAGACAAGGCTTCGCGAACTGCATCAGCGGCGCGCTGATGGCCTGAGGACATCGAAATGTAGAGAAAGAGGACGCGAGTTGTCACGGTTGGGTCATCGACTGGATCGGGCCGGTGGGATTTGAACCCACGACCTCTCCCACCCCAAAGGAGCGCGCTACCCCTGCGCTACGGCCCGATTCAGTCGACATTAAAAATTCTGCAATGCAATTGGGATTTCCCGCCACTCCATCGTTGGCGGGCCCGCCTAAGCCGTAGTGGCGGGGAACCCACGACCTCTCCCACCCCAAAGGAGCGCGCTACCCCTGCGCTACCCTCCCTCCAATGCTTTCGTGGAGGAGGGCCCCACTGCCACGAAACACAGGTTGTGGGGCGGCCCGAGTCAACGAACAAAAAATCTTTGAAATCGAAGGGCGCTATAACTGTCTTCCTTAGAGGACACTAGGACTTCAAGAGACGCAAGGCTTCTTCGAGATCTTTTCGCGCAGTTCGGAGGGAATCCAAAGTCTTTGAAGCGTTAGGGGCCTCGCCTAAATCCAATCTTAGTTGAGCATTTCCGCGACGCGCTTCCTGTTTCAAAAATCGTTTGGCCCCCGCGATAGTAAAGCGCTTGTCGTACAAAAGGTCTTTGATCCGTAAAATAGCATCGACTTCCTTTTGAGTGAATTTCCTCTGTCCTGAATCCCGGCGAGCCGGCCGTAGAATACCAAACTGAGACTCCCAGTATCGGATGACGTAAGGCTTAACCTGCGTAAGGGTGCTTACCTCGCTGATCGAGAAGTACGTTTGTTCGGGGAGAAGCGTTTCAAGCATTACATTCATTCAATCAAAATAACCACTCGCTGCCAATGATAACTAATTTCCCAGGAACAGCTCCTTCGACATTTTAAACCGCACAGCGCGCCGAGGAGGGATCGGTACTGTTTGTCCGGTTCGCGGATTACGGCCGATTTTAGCTTTGCGCATTTTTACGTGAAAGCTTCCGACGCCGGCGAGAACGACTTTCTCGCCCGAGCGTAGGGCGACTCTCATCGCATTCATCATGGCTTCAACAGCGGCGCTGGCTTCTTTTCGTGTGCTAACGACTCTTCCTACCACTTCGATCAAACGTGCTTTGTTCATAGTTCCCCTTCTTTTACGCTATGTCTAAACCCTGCCATTCGGTAAGTGTTTTCCTTTCCATTAGATCATGCAGAGACATGCGAGGATCCTTTCCCTCATACAAAACGCGGTAAATCTCGGTGGTAAGCGGGCTTTCCAGTTTATATTTCTGCATAAGCTCGTAAGCCGAAGGAGCCGTGCGCATGCCTTCGGCCACCATCGTCATTTCGGAAAGCGCCTGCTTAGGAGTTTTGCCCTGGCCAATTTTTTGCCCGAGAGCGTGATTCCGAGAGTGTGTAGAAAGGCAGGTGACAACCAGATCGCCAATCCCTGCCAAGCCGAAGAAAGTCAAAAGCTGCGCGCCCATTTTCACTCCCAGCCGCGACATTTCGTTCAGCGCTCGAGTGAGTAACGCCGCACGCGTATTATCTCCAAATCCCAATCCGTCGCTGATTCCGCAGGCGATCGCGTACACATTTTTTAGCGAGGCCCCCAATTCGACTCCTAGAATATCAGAATGGCCGTAGACTCGAAAATATTCCTGAGCGAATAGCAGCTGAATTTGTTTCACGGTTTCTGGATCCGTTCCCGCCGCCACTGTGGCTGTGGGCATATTTCGGCACACTTCCTCCGCGTGGCTAGGGCCGGATAAGACCACTAGCCGCGAATCAGGAATCGAGAGCTCCTCTGAGATCACCTGGGTGGGCGTCTTGTGGCTCCGTTCTTCAAGTCCTTTCGATACGCTTACCATAATGACAGTCTTCTCTATCACGCCGGTCTTCCGCGCTGAATTCATCGTAGAGCGCACAAAGTGAGACGGCGTCGCGCATACGATAGTGGTATGCCCTTTCAGGCAGTCCGCCAAGTGACTCGTGACGCTGATACTTGGATTCAGAACCAAATGGGGAAGAACCGCGAGCTTTCGAGTATTTTGGAGCTTCGCGGCGGCCTCAGAATCGAACTCCCACAGCGTGACGTCATGACGGTTGGCGGCCAGGAGATTGGCTAAAGTGGCGCCCCACGAACCTCCTCCCAAAACGCCAACCCGTTGACGCGTGCTCACGCCGGTTTCCTGGCGGGGGCATGAATCTGAGGCTCGGTCCCGTTCAGAAGACGTTTTATGTTGCTCCTGTGGGTGAACACGACGAAGCAGGCCACGAGCGAAGCCGCGTACGCAAGAATGATGGAGGGGGCGTAACGCCAAGCCAGTAGGGCCAGCACAAGCGATCCAACGATCGAACTGATTGAAACGATTCGTGTGGCAGTCAACGAGACGACAAAAGCGACGATCGCCCAAACCGCCGGTATAGGCAATAGGGCGAAAAACACGCCCGCTGAAGTGGCCACTCCTTTCCCCCCCTTAAAGTGGACCCAGAACGACGTGCTGTGGCCTAATATCGCTGCAAATCCAACGGCCACGCCAAAATCCAGCCGACCTGGAAAGAGTCGTTCGCAGAGAAAGACAGGAAAAAAACCCTTGAGGATATCGATTATCAGCGTTATGGCTCCCGGCAACGGCCCTAACACGCGAAAGACATTGGTAGCCCCGAGATTGCCCGAGCCGTGGCGCCTTACGTCAACGTTCCTCCAAAGGGATCCGAGCCAGTATCCGGTGGGAATGGATCCCACTAAATAAGCAGCGGCCATGAGTAGGCTTAAGCGTATATTCAAGCAATAGCTCCCAGACGCTTATTCCCAACCCAGACATAATCACAAGCTGAAAGAATGGTCGCCGCAATCATGGCGTAAAGAAAACCATGATATAGGGGGTCCGGAAAATCGAAAAGCTTTGCTACCCCGACAGCCATCTGCAACGCCGTGGTGACTTTTCCCGAAGGCCGCGGTTGAATTTTCGGATTTCCCGTCAAGATGTAGACGACAGACCAACCGAGGACGATCAACATATCGCGCGACAGAACGGCAATAAACACCCAGACCGGAATAGTACCCAGGTAGGTAAAGGCAATAAATGTGGCCATCAGCAGTAACTTATCGGCGAGCGGATCTAAAAAGGATCCCAAGGGCGTTCGTTCCCCTCGGATGCGCGCCAGTGTTCCATCCAGGGCGTCCGTTAGCACGGAAAGTACAAAGAGGACACGGGCGGAAATTAAATGATGTTCGAGGAGAGCGATGATAAAAACCGGAATCGCGATGATTCTCAGTACGGTAATTTTATTGGCAAGTGTCATTTCTTAAGCCATCGGGCTAGCGTCGTTGGATGGGAACGGACCCGCACTTTAATGCCATCTTTCGTGCTTTCCTGAGAGAGAACTTCCATGACGTCATGGAGCTGAGCGAGGTTGGCCCCTTCCTTAAACGAAAACCACAGCTCTTTTTCCACCCACTGTTCTTCCAGCTGCGACTCAATCGCTTTCAAGAGGAGATCTAAATTTTCCGACTTATGGGCCGACACAAGAATTCCGCCTTGTCGGCCAAAAAAACCAACTAACTCCGGTGAAAGGCGGTCCATTTTATTATAAGCGGTTAGTCGGGGGATTTGGTCCGTTGCTAGCTCTTTCAAAATAAGATCGACTGTTTTTGACTGCTCCCGCCAAGCGGGGTCCGAGGCGTCTACGACCTGCAAAATCAGGTCGGCTGCGGCCACTTCCTCTAGGGTGGCGCGAAAAGCCGCTATGAGTTCTGTTGGCAACTTTCGGATGAATCCGACCGTGTCGCTGAAAAGAATGACCTTTCCTGACGGAAGGCGGACACGGCGGGTCGTGGGATCCAGTGTCGCAAACAGTTTATCGTCCGCATAGACGGCCTCCCGGGAACTCGGCTGAGCGGCGGAATAGCGTAACAAGGCGTTAAGTAATGTGGACTTGCCCGTATTGGTGTACCCAACGATGGCTACTTGAGGGACGGGAACGCTGCGGCGAACCTCGCGCTGAAGGGAACGCTCCCCTCTGACTTTTTCGATTTGCTTCTTCAACGCCACCATGCGGTCGCGGATTCTTCGCCGGTCCACCTCCAGCTTTCTTTCGCCCGGACCTCGGGTGCCGATGCCTCCCACTTGTTGTTCGAACCGGCCAAAGCGAGCGGTTACGCGAGGAAGCAAGTACGTCAGTTGGGCGAGCTCCACCTGCAAGATACCTTCACGCGTGCGAGCTCGCTGGGCAAAAATGTCGAGAATCAATCGCGTCCGATCGATAATTTTTGTACCGGTCACCTCTTCGAGCATGCGTTGCTGGTTAGGCTTTAATTCATCATCGAATACAATCCCCTGCGCTTTTAAGGCGGCGGCGCGCTCTCCCAGTTCCGTCGCCTTGCCTTTGCCAACAAAAGTGGCTGGGTCAGGTCTGTCCTTTTTTTGACTGTGGGATTCCACCACATGTCCCCCCGCCGTCTCTACCAGGCGTTTGAGTTCGGACAATGAGGCTTGGACAGACGCGTCAGACTCGCGTTGTTTTTGAAGACAGACCGTTAGAACGCGTTCCATTAGCCTACGTTCCTGAGCGTTGAACCCAAACCGGGCCTCGCGGTCAAAGATGAAAATGGCACCCACTCGACTTTCATCTGGTGCCTAAACCACGTCAATTGTCTTTTTGCATACTGGCGGGTTTCTTGAATCAGCGTTGCGACCAACTGTTCGCGCGAAAGTTTACCTCGCAGGTGGGCGATCACCGAACGGTAGCCTAGCCCCGTTAAGGCGGGACAGTCGTCAGCCACTCCGGAGCGTAAGAGGACTTCGGTCTCCTCGATCATCCCGTTTTCGACCATGAGGCGGCAACGCGCTTCGATCTGTTTGTGCAGTAGGGCACGGTCCAGGAGGGGTCCGACGCAGCGGAGGGTGTAGTTGCTTTTTGTCTCGGTCCGCGATTCTCTATGTTCACGGTGCCAAACCGAAATCGAGCGCCCCGTCAAGCGTCGCACTTCCAAGGCTCGGACGACGCGGGCAATATTATTTGGAGGGATTTTACTTGCGGCCTCTGGGTCGACTGCGGCCAGTTGAGCGTGGAGGTGCGAGCGACCTTTCTCTTCCGCCAGCGCGAGTAGTTCATTCCGGAGCCCAGCGTCTGCCGGGGGAAGAGGGGCAAGTCCGTTTTGAAACGCCTTAAGATAGAATCCGGTACCCCCAACGAAAATTGGTTTTTTGCCGCGCCTCAAGATATTTGAAATAAGGGTTTTTGCAGACTCGACGAAGTCCGCTGCCGAATAGCGTTGGTTGGGTTCGCAGAAATCGACGAGATGGTAGGCAATTCCGTTAACCCAGTAAATTCCTCGCTCCCAGCGGCCCGCAGGTTTTGCGGTTCCTATCAGAAGATGCCGATAGACCTGTCTCGAATCGAATGAAATGATTTCGCCGTCCTCCGCCTGTGCCCATTGAAGGGCCAAGGCCGTTTTGCCTGAAGCCGTCGGCCCGACGATCGCTAAAATCGGTTCCATGCTTTATTTTACCTATTAACTTGGGGCAGGCGGTCCTGGGTAGAGCTGATCAAGGGAAGGATAACTACGTCTCAGAGAGAGGTTAGATAGGCAATTTACCGCGAAACACGAGATTCGGAATTCCTATATCCGCAACGCGCAACCGTCCGACGTAGGCGCGGGCCTCTCGGGCCAATAGCCCTTTTTTCGGAGCCGTCATAGTGACCGTGACTTTCGCTTTGACTGCTGTTTCGGCGACCTTCCCGGAATCAGGATCCATTCCGGATGGAAGATCAACGGAGACGACCGGCCGGGTCGCAGCATTGATGTTCGTAATGGCTTCGATCATCTCGACGCGCAAAGGCCCTACGGTTCCGATACCGAGAAGGCTATCGATAATAACAGCGGCTTTGCGCAACTCGGGAACTCGACGTTTCGCAGGAATTTGACTAAAACTACGGAAGCGTACGCCCACCCTTCGAGCCAAGGCAAAATGACGTGCAAGGCTTCCTTTCCAATCGCGAGGATTCGTTAGCCAACAAGCGCTGACTTCGAACCCCCATCCTTGAAGATAACGCGCGGCCGCCACACCGTCTCCGCCATTATTTCCTCCGCCTACCATAACAAGGATAAGCCCCTGTCTTCTGTGGAGGATTTGACGCGCCGCATCCGCCACGGCCCGACCGGCGTGATCCATGAGGAGAAATGCAGGGATTCTGTAGTATTCGATGGCCCGTCGTTCCAGGCGTCTCATCTGGGTCGTCGTGAGGGCGTGCATTTTTTAAATCGACACTAGGTGCGGCGAAACCTTCGGTGGAGCTCAGCCAGAGGGAGACGAACGTGAGTGGGGCGCCCGTGGGGACACGTCATCGGACGCTCGCATTTAGCCAGATCCTGTAACAGTTGCAGCACTTCATTTGAGTCCATGCTGTCGTTGGCCATGACGGCCGTCCTACAGGCGGCGCGGGCGGCAATCTCATGTTGAATGGCAGTCCGGTTTGGCGGTTGTTCGCGGTTCAGTTGTTCGATCGTTTCCTCTAAAAAGCGCTGTGCCTGGCGCGCCTCCGGCAGATGGGCGGGCCACTCTTTCAGTGCAAGAGTTGTCGGGCCGAACATTTCGACTCCAAATCCGAGCGCATCGAATTCTTGGAGGTAGGCTTGGGCAGAATTAGCTTGCGCGGCGGACATCTCGAGAAGAACGGGCACGAGCAATCGCTGGCGGCTGGAAGAAGGGTTTTGCGCTTCGTGGATGAGCCTTTCATAATGGACGCGCTCGGCCGCGGCATGTTGATCAATGATGAGAAGTTCCTCACCGCGGGCAACGAGTAGGTATAGTTTTTGGAATTGGCCGAGATACTGGATGTTCGACACGTCGAAAGGCGACTCTGCGAGAAAGGGTAAAGGAGCGTCCGCCACACGCTCTGCCAAACCTGCGCCTCCTAACGTCGAGGAGGGAGAGGGTGAGAAAATGGAAAGCGCCGCCTCTATCGTTTCGCCTGTCGGTCTAACAGGCCGATTAAATCCAGGATTTTGCCCGAATACCGGCGATCCGACCGCCGCTTTAAAAAGTTCGCGGATTTTCGTGTGCAACAGCTCGCTTAGGGCGCGCTCGTCGGCGAATCGGACTTCCCTCTTCGTGGGATGCACATTGACGTCCACAAGATTGGGATCGATGTTAATAAACAAAGCAAAAACGGGATGTCTCCCCACGGGGAGCCATTCTCGGTACGCCTCATAAATGGCATAGGTGAGCATGCGCTGCTGAACCGGTCGGTGATTAACGAATAGGATTTGATACGCCTTCGTGGGATGGTGGGACGGAACGTTGTTCACGAAGCCATTGATTTGGCACGGCCCCTGTCTAATGTCTAGAGCTTTAAGGCGATCGGCTACAGAGAGGCCCCAAATATCCCCAAGCCGGGAGGCCAGATCCTTACAACGACCCAGGCGCAAAACGCTTTTACCGTCGATGGCGACCTCGAAGGATACTTGAGGATGGGCGATCGCCATTTCCTCTATCGTCCGCAGAATATGGGTGCGCTCGGTACTCTCGCGCTTGAGAAATTTTAGTCGAGCCGGTGTGTTGAAAAACAAATCTTTCACATCGATGGTTGTTCCAATAGGAATTCCGACGGTCCGGCTGGAGAGGACTGTTCCTCCCTCGAGAAGCATTTGCCACCCGTCGGGAGTTTGTTGATTGCGGGTCGATAAGTCGAAGCGCGAAACGGCGGCAATAGAGGGGAGGGCCTCCCCGCGAAATCCAAACGTAGAAAGACGAGACAAATCGTCGAAAACGCGGAGTTTCGACGTGGCATGGCGATCGAGGGCCTGCTCGGCGTCGGCCCGAGTCATGCCTTCGCCGTCATCTGAAATGCGGATGCGGGTTCGGCCTGCGCCCCAAATATCGATCGAAATTTTTGAAGCACCCGCATCAAGGCTATTCTCGACCAGTTCCTTAACGACACTGGCGGGCCGCTCGACAACTTCTCCGGCGGCGATGAGTCGGATCAGCGATTCGGGAAGTTTTTGAATCTTCCCCAAGAGAGTTAAACCCCTTCTTTGGGAAAAGCCTTGTGGTAGGAGCACTCCTTGGGACAGTAGTTCCGATCCCCCTGGTCCCAACGGTCTTTGCATTCTTCGTAGGACTTGGCCAATTTACTGATCATATGTGACCATTCGTCCTGAAATTCCGTGAAGGCCACCGCGACACGATAGGTTTCGCCTTTGCGATGCGCCCGCAGGACACGTCCTTGCATCTGCGCGTTCACAATCCCCGGCAATTTCAGGCGAAACGTGACTTTCTGAGCGAGTTGCGGAAGGGTAAAGCAGATCATCGCAAGACCGCCGGCTGATAGATCGACAAGAACCGCAGGTGAGGGTTGATCGATTCCTTCGCATTTAAAATCTACAAGCTTCGCGACGCTTAGGTGGACCGGCAGGCGCGGGTGTTTGCGTCGCTCTTCGGTTGGTATCATGATTTCTTCCTCTCTTCTTGGGTTTGGTTCAAATGAATCTTCCACATCTGAAGCTTGAGTAAGGCTTGAATCGGTGTAATGCCGTCGAGATTGAGCTCTCTTAACTCCTCGATCCAACTGGAAATAAGCCTAGCATTTTCCTTGTCTTGGTTTCCCGAATCGGCAACGAGGACGTCGGAAACTGGGCTGAAGAGAAGCCCCTGTCCAGAAGTCTCTTGAGAATCCTTGCCCTGACGCTTTTTTTCAAACTCCGCTAAAAGACTTTCCGCTCGTTTCCAAACGGTCTTTGGCACACCTGCGAGCTTGGCGACGTGAATCCCATAGGCCCGGTCCGCGGGGCCCGGTTCCATTTTGTGCAAGAAAATAACGTCATCACCCCATTCGCGAGCAGACACATGAGCGTTCAGAACTCCGGGTAGCTTGTCGGCCAGTTGCGTCAGTTCAAAATAGTGTGTGGCAAATAAGACTTTTGGGCCGAGGACTGAGGAATTGGTGCTGAATTCTTTGCCAGATCGGGGCCCCGCCCCTTGGCCTTCGGCGCTGCCATGGAGGTATTCTAGGCATGCCCAAGCAATCGAAATCCCATCGTAGGTCGACGTCCCTCGCCCCACTTCGTCGAGGATAACGAGACTTCGATCTGTGGCGTGATGGAGAATGCGAGCGGTTTCGACCATTTCTACCATGAAGGTCGACTCTCCGTCGGCAAGGCGATCGGAAGCCCCGATACGCGTAAAAAGCTGGTCCAAAATTCCGATTCTTGCTTCGGCCGCTGGCACGAAGGAGCCCATTTGCGCCATGACCGCGATCAGCGCCGTCTGGCGCAGGTACGTGGATTTGCCAGACATGTTCGGTCCGGTTAATACGATAATCTGGCGATTGCTTCCGTTTAGGTTCACGTCGTTTGGAACCAGCGTGCCGGGTGGAAGC
>JBBSDO010000048.1:0-14821 GCA_038241515.1 Elusimicrobiota bacterium
TGAATAATCGGCAGCGTCGAGATACGCAAGTCTACGGGGCGATTGGCCACTTCCGTCATCACGCGGCCATCTTGGGGCTGCCGCGTCTCGGTAATGTCCAAGTTCGCCATGACTTTGATGCGAGAGGTCATGGCGCTTTCGAATTCCTTGGGGACCGTCATGATCGGTCGCAAGACGCCGTCAATGCGGAAACGTATTTCAGTGTGATCCGTAAAAGGCTCGATATGAATGTCGCTCGCCTTCTTCGCGACGGCCTGCTTGAAAACGGCGTCTATGAGCTGAACGATGGGTTGGTCTTCGCTGGTCTTCTGAATGTCGCGCTGGATGATGTCCATCTGCGACATACGTTGTTCGGGTAATTTATTTTTAAGATCTTCAACCAGCTTTCCAAAAATATCTTCGCTCGCGGCGCCTTTCTTTCCGGGAAATGAAGCTTTCGATCCCGCAGGGGGCGGCATCATCGGCCCTCGCGGCGTTAACCCCTGCGCCGAAGGAGAATATTCTATGACGAGGCTTGAGGAGTCGGTAGAGGGGGGATTGAGCGCTGGCAGGCTGCGATCTGCCACCGGAAGCTGGGTGCCTTCCCAGCCGCCGTAGAGCTTATTAATGGTCTCGAAAATGGTCGAACGCATACAGACGACGGGGTCCACACGGAATCCGGTGGTTTTGACTAAAGTGTCGATAACAAAAACGTCCAACGGATTGACCATCGCAATGGTGGCCACATTCTCTATCTTGAACAGGGGAACGACCTGAAGCCGGCGCGCTAACTCTTCCGAGAGTATATTGGCGGATTCGTTGGTAAAGAGGCCCTCAAGGCTCGTGAAGTAGGGCACCTTCGCCTTGATGCCAATGCCTTTCATGATTTTTTCCTCTGTCGTAAAACCGAGGTCAATCAAAAATTTACCTAAGTCCTTTTCGGAACCATCGGCTGCGGCGAGCGCTTGGGTCAGCTGCTCTTGGGAAATCACACCGACTTCGACAAGGATTTCGCCGAGGTTGGATCGACCCGCTGAAACGGTTCGACTATTGATTTGCGGAACGGCCATTAAATACCTCCCACACTCGAGCCCGGGGGTGGTGCAGAGAGTCCGGGATCTTGGGGAGCGGGAACGTCCAAAGTCTCTAAAAAGGCCTTGATGCGGTTCCCCAGTTCCATGGGTTCAAACGGTTTGATGACATAATCGATCGCTCCAGCCATCATGGCTTGGCGCACCTGGTCCTGGGCTTCCTTCCCAGAGACGACAATGACGGGAATCGACCGCGACGCTTCATTATTTTTCAACTCTTTGAGGACGCTGAGGCCGTCTTTTCCCGGAAGCATCAAATCCAAAAGAATCAAATCCGGTTTTTCGGTCGCGACGATATGGGGGACCTTTTCGCCACTTTCTGTGGCCACGACCTTGCGAACCCCTTGCTGCCTCAACAGAAATTGAAAAATGCGCAGCATGGCAGGATCATCCTCGCACACTAAAATGCAGCGCGACTTTATATCCGACATCAAAAACTCCTTACGTTCATTCGGCGAATATCTTGGCTAAGCGATCGACTTTGTCACTCACTGATTTTTTAATGCGCTCATCTGCCGTCAACGTCTGTTTTTCAAGCTTTTGAATAATTTGCTCTAGTGCTTTGCTGACACGCGAGACCGTTCGAAATCCATAAGTCCGGCCGGATCCTCTCAATTGATGGGAGAGTCGGCGCAACTGCAGGCGCGCGGTGCCACCGCTTTCCACCTCCGGCCATTGACCGACGGCCGCACGCATATCGCCCACCATCCGCCGAGCGTCTTCCTTATACATGCCGATGATTTCCGACATATCTAACGCCGCTTCATTCGACATCCAACCCTCGATTCGGTCGCCGACATAGACCGTTATTCCGGTTAAATTGGTGTTTCTTTACCATGCCACTCTTAACACAAGAAAAAGAAGGAAACAACCTCTTTCTTAAAATAAACAGAAAAACTCAGATCTTTCCCAAGGGCGGCGCCTGAACCCGCGACAACGCCTCATTAATTTGATCGACAATTTTTATGGGATCAAAAGGCTTCACGATATACCCGGCTGCGCCAAGCGCCATGGCGCGTGCGACCGAGGCGGGCTGCGGTTGAGCCGTCAAAAAAACGATAGGGATGTGGCGCGTCGCTTCGTCTGCCTTTGCCCGCTCACAGATTTCAAAGCCGTCCATACCGGGAAGCATGAGGTCGAGCAACACGACGTCGGGTTTATGCTCTTGAATCATGCTCAGCCCTTGAGGTCCTTCGGAGGCGACTAAGACTTGGCACTTCGCCATGCGAGTGAGGACGAGCTCCAGAACCATTTGAATCGAACGATCGTCTTCTACGACCAAGACCTTCATGCCTTCTCCATGAAACCAGTGTAAAGGTTGGCTGTAACGTGCAGGTTATTCCCGTGTAAATTAATTGTAAAGAACAATAAAAATCGGTTGGATTTTACAACCATCTCACGACATCATAACGATCGAAGCGCTGATTGGCAAGTCGTTACGATCGAGGCTGAAACGCTCGTTTTGGACGCTCGGAGCGCCCCTATTAACTTCGAAATTTGACCGGCCACAGAGCACCAAGTATAATTCTGCCGCCTTCCATGAAACCATTCTTGAAATTTTTCGCTCCCCTGGCGTTGGTGGCATGGGGTTCGATTCTTTTTTCCGGATGCAACAAGGGCTCCTCTAGCAAGAAGGGGGAATTGGTCCTTTGGCATTGGATGACTGACCGGGAAGAGGCCTTGCAGCAATTGGCTGACCAATATCAAAAACAAACCGGTATTAAAGTTCGCCTCGAACTGTACGCCCCCTCCGATTCTTACGCTTCTCGGGTTCGCGCGGCTGCCCAAACCAACACCCTGCCCGACATTTACGGTATTTTAGGGGAATCAAGAGACCTCGCCAGTTTCATCAATTCCGGGCACGTGGCCAATCTGCAAGAGGCCCTCGCAGAGAAAAACGAAGGCTGGCAAAAACAGCTGTTCCCGAAAGCCTTAGCCACGAACACGTTCAAGCCTGGCAACCAACATAAAGTCCCCCCGGGGGTTTACGGAGTGCCGATTGACGTGACCAATATTCAAATGATTTACAACAAGGATCTTTTTAAGCAGGCCGGCCTCGACCCGGATCACCCCCCCTTGACGTGGAATGCTTTCCTCGACGCCTGGCATAAGTTGAAAGCCGCTCATATCCCTGGCCTGGTCAGCGGGTGGGGAGAAACGTGGATGATCGATTGCTTTGCCAGCAATTACGCCTTTAATATCATGGGCGAGGAGAAAGTCATGGATACCTTCCGCGGAAAGGTACCCTACACCGATCCTGATTGGGTCCGCGTTCTGGCTCTCTTCGATCAAATTCATAGAGAAGGCCTTTTGGTCAGCGGCGTGGTGACGATGGTCAATAAAACCGCCGAACAGACCTTTGCCAACGGGAAGGCTGCTTTTGCATTCAACGGTTCATGGTGCGTGAATGTGTACAAAGGCATGAATCCCGATTTGTCGTTTAGCACGATGCTGCCTCCCAAGCTCTCTGATAAAAATCCAATGCGGATTTGGGGAGGGGCGGGTTCTTCGTTTATGGTCAACGCGAAATCTAGCCAGCGCGACGAAGCGATCCAATTCTTAAAATGGCTCACGGACGCGCCGCAACAGGTGCTGCTCTCTAAAGAGACGTCGAATCTGCCCTCCAATCGGGCAGCGGTCGGCCAATTGCCGCCCTCACTGGCTTCTTTTGCCTCTCAGATGGATGCGACCACACACCCTTCTCAATGGGCCGTGACCGAACAGCCCACAGTGACGGAGGCATTAGACAAAGGAATCCAGTCGATCCTCGTTGGCGAAAAAACGCCTGAAGAGGTGGCCGCCGAAGTCGACGCACTGAAAAAACAACAAAGCTCTAAATGATCCCTTTTGGTGAGCGAGCGTTGAAGCCATGACGTGGCCTAGACTCCGAGACCTGCTAACGACCTATCTCTTTGTCGCCCCAGCGATCATTCTCTTTCTCGTATTTTCCCTGATTCCGTTCCTAAAGGTTTTTCAATTGAGCGTGTTTGAGTGGGACGGCATTTCCAGTCACATGCAGTTTGTTTGGCTCAATAACTTTCGAACGGCCTTGTTCCGGGACACGTCTTGGTGGATCTCCATGCGCAACGCTGGAGTGATTACGTTGCTCGCTCTTTCCGTTCAGAATTTTCTCGCCCTCGTGCTCGGCCTCATTGTCGATCGTGAGATCAAAGGCAAAAATTTCTACCGCGTCGTTTTTTATATTCCTCCCGTACTTTCAGGGATTGTCGTGGGGCTCGTCTGGAACTGGATTTTCGATGGGTCTCATGGTCTTTTAAACCACGCCCTGACGACCATTCATTTAGGTCAGTGGACGAGGGCATGGCTCGCCGATCCTAAAACGGCGATTTATGGAATTGCCGTCATTCATATGTGGAAGGGATTCGGATGGGGTTTTGTCATTCTATTGGCGGGGCTGCAAGCGATTCCTCGCGAGCTCAACGAAGCCGCCCGAGTAGACGGGGCAAGCGAGTGGTACATTTTTTCACGCATCACCGTCCCATTGATGATGCCGGTTTTCTTTTTGGTCTCGATTTTGACCGTCCTCGGGACCATGCAGATTTACGATATCATCGTCTCCACGACGAACGGCGGTCCGGGTTATCACACGGAGGTTCCCATCACGCGCATCCTCGCCGCGATGGTGGGGTCGTCGCGCTTTGGGTATGCCTGCGCTCTCGGCATCTTATTTGGGATTATTCTCCTAGCGGTATCCATGGTGCAAATGCGCTTATCAAAATGGTCGGCTCGGTTTAGCTAGACACGATGGATTCGTCCACCCCCAAGACGGTATCAAGCGCCTCTGCGAACCCATCACCCTCCCGCCCGGTTTCCGGTTTCCAGTTCCAAATTTTGATGTACCGCGTTCAGCGCTACACGACATTGGTGTTTGCGCACTTGTTCTGTCTCATGGTCGCAGCGGCCTGCCTGTTTCCGCTCATCTGGATGGTGTCTTCTAGCTTAAAGACCCAAAGTACGATTTTTTCCGACATGAGCATTTGGGTGAAACATCCCCATTGGGAGAACTACTACTGGGCTTGGACCCGGGGAAACTTCAGTCGTTACTTCTTCAACAGTCTTTTTTATACAGCGGTAGTGGTAGTCGGAGTCATCGTTATTTCTTCGCTGGCGGCCTATGCCTTTTCGCGCCTGAAATTTCCGGGACGGAATGTTCTTTTTATCCTGCTGATATCCACGATGATGATACCGATACCGGGCTCCTTCATTGCGCTCTACGTTCTGCTCGTCAAATTGAGCTTAATCGATACGCGACTGGGATATGTTCTACCTCAGATCAACGGAGGTTTGGCCCTGGGCATTTTCCTGCTCAAGACGTTCTTCGATAAATTACCTCAGGATTTGGAGGATGCGGCGCGAATTGATGGTTGTAATAAGTTTCAGGTTTATCTGCATGTCGCGATGCCCCTCGCCAAGCCAGCGGTGGCGGTGTTGGCCGTATTTAACGCTCTGGCCGTTTGGAACGAATATCTGCTTGCCAATCTCGTGCTTTCGAATAGAACCCTGATGCCGTTGCAGCGCGGGCTGATGGTTTTTCAAGGGTCGCATATCACCCAATACCCGCTTTTGATGGCGGGCATCGCGATATCCATCGTGCCCATTCTAACGCTCTATTTCTTGATGCAGCGCTACATCGTTGCTGGAATCACGGCCGGCGCGCTTAAAATGTGAGACGAGACCTATAAAAAGCGTGGTCCTTTAGTCCTCGATATTTTCCTCAATGCCCCATTCCCCCTTCTACCTGAATATTGCTACAACAAACCTAATAAGGTAATCTTGACCGATTCTCAATGAAATCTAGAAGAATTTTGCATCTGGCATCCGGCCTGCTCTGGGGTCCCGCCTTTTGTGTTTTTGGTGCGCAAAAGCACCACGATCAGAAGGTGGAATTCGCCCTCTTTGATTCCGGCACAGAAACCGTCGTGGACTATTCCAAGTATGGTTCTTTCACCAACGTGGGAGCTCCCCAATACCGTTATTTAATTCGGGATCGCGAGAGTCTCGCCAAAGCCGTGGGGGAAGGGATCTATCCCAATGTAACTGGAGTTCTAAAAGATCCTAGTTATGAAAAAGCTCAGTACGCGGCTCAATTGGAGGGCAGCGTGTGGGATTTTGTGAACACGGATAATCCGCAGCTCAATTTCTTCAAATGGTGCGCCAATCGTGATCAACCTGCCGGCCTGAGACAGTTTTATATCGCTCAAATGCTTGAGCGCGGGGGCCTATACGCCCAAGCGGTGAAAGCCTACCAAGCCTGCGTGATTCACTTTCCGAAGACGATCGGCAATACTTTTTGGAAAACTCCGTGGTATGTGGGCCCTACCTCGCTAGATGCTGTGGGTTTTTTGACGCGCAAACACCCTGAACTCCATATGCAGCTAGAGGGAGGCCGTGTTCGAATTAAAAATCGTTTTGATGACGATCCGCACAATGATGTCTTTGAAGTGGATCCGGGACGAATTATTTCGGTCAAGAGCCCGCGCAACCTCCTTAAACTTTCCGACGTTTCGGACCTGCCGATTAAACGCCAGTTGGGCAAAGGTCGTGTCCACCTCAATCAGTACGACAATAATCATTGGCAGCTGATCGTCGATTCTTCGGCGTACGTCGTTCGCGGCATCGCCTATTCCGCCACTCCGATTGGGAAGTCGCCTGACGACGGGTCCTTAGTTGTCCATCGCGACTGGATGATCGCCGATCAAAACAAGAATTCCAAGGTCGATGGCCCGTATGAATCCTGGGTAGGGAAATATCGAGATGGAAAGCTGGTCGGACAAGGGCCGGCAGTAGGCGATTTTAAGTTGCTAAAAGAAATGGGCGTAAATACGGTCCGTTTGTACCATCACGGGTACAGTAAGGAGCTTCTAAAGGATTTGTACGCCACCTATGGGATTCGCTCGATCATGGGCGATTACTTGGGGGCTTACACCATCGGTTCCGGAGCCGAATGGTACGCGGGAACTGACTACAGCAACGCTGATCAACAGCAGAAGATGCTGGCCAGCGTACGTCAGATGGTAGAGGAGTATAAGGATGAGCCCTACATCGTGTACTGGGTCTTGGGGAACGAAAATAATTACGGGAATGCCAATAATTCTCGCCAAAACCCAGACGCCTATTACGCTTTCGTGAATCGCGCCGCTCAGCTGATTAAGTCGATTGACTCCAATCACCCTGTTGCGCTTTGCAATGGCGACGTGTTGTTTTTGGATAAAGCCGCGAAGCATTGCCCTGATGTCGATATCTATGGGGCCAATGCCTATCGTGGAGACCACGGCTTCGGTGATAGCTTCTGGAAAGACCTTGCCGATGAATGGGGAAAACCCGCTTTTATCTCAGAATTCGGCTGTCCCGCCTACCACCACCGAAAGCCTCCGGAAGAAGCCGAGGAGCTCCAATCCGAATACTTGAAAAACAATTGGGAAGATATCGAAAGGAATGTTGCCGGTGCTCAGGGACCGGGAAATGCGATCGGAGGCGTTCTTTTTGAATGGCTTGACGAATGGTGGAAGGCGGGGCCTCCCCCCCAATACGATGCCTCAATTCATGATATCGTAGGTCAGTTCGGCGGGCCCTTTCCGGACGGGTGGAGCTACGAGGAATGGTATGGAATCACGAGCCAGGGCGAGGGGAAAAACAGTCCCTTTGAGCGTCAATTGAGAAAAGCCTACTACATGTTCGCGGAGCTCTGGAGCCCTAAAGAACTCTCAAAACGGGGAATGCCGAAGTGAAATGTGCCCGGAACCCCGGACTCCTTCTTCGAAAACGACACCCTTTTTCACAGACCGCCATTCGATACCTTGCGCTCGCCGCGACCGTCCTAGGGACGCGATCCGTCTTTGCGACCACGGCAGAGTCCTACGACCCCTCTTGGGGTGGCGAACTGAGCTGGACGACAAACGATCTGTTTCATCGTCCATTGTGGTCTTCGGCTTGGCTCGAAGACAACTATGAACCTTGGTGGAAGACGCGCGTCGCCCATCCCGTAACGGACTATTCGGCAGACAAATTGCCCACGGGAGCGGTTCGTCTTGATACCGCGCTGGATTTGGAATTGACTCTCCATCGTCCGCTTCAGGGTTGGAGTCTTGCACGTTCACCCAGTGGCATTAACCAAGTTTGGGCCTTTACCCCCGGCTCACAGAACCATCAAGATAGGACGGCCCGCGCGGGCCAAAATGCCTTCGTTGATTTTGGCATGCATCCCTTCCAATTCATTTCCGCCGATATCGGCGCAGAGTTTGTGGGTAACGATGATGAGCGGTACTGGTTTCCAGTCAATGACGAGCACCGCCTATTTAAGGACGGCCGGCATGCGAAGGTCGTACGCGGCGAAGTGAAATATGACGACACCCATACCCTGTTACGGGCTTTTGAGGGTGTTCCCATGACCGATTGGCTCGGACAAAACGATCTTTTTCACCTGCTGCCTTCCCAAACGGATGTCGAATATTACCGGCGGGCGGACGGATCCTTGACGCCACGCGGCGGCGAAGCCCGCTTCAAAACGCCTTTTGGCACGTTGGACGCCATTGGCGGAACTCAACTCCGCTTCCGTTATGGTTCCGGGCTTTATGTGAAGTATGACGCACCGCCCGTGGGCAGTTGGGAGAACAGCGTTGTGTACCGAAACGAGGATTTACCCATTGGCCGAGTCGGGAATGAGGATCGCGAGGTTCGCCGTTGGACGGTTTCCTACAACTCGAGCTACGCTCCCACGGAAAGGGTACAAACGCACTTAGGTCTCTTATACGAACCTTTCCGTCTCTACCAGACCTACCAAGATGTCGATAACGTCAATGATATCCGTAATCAGAGTACGCTTAAACGAGACGCTCTCGGCGCCACCCTGCGGACGGAGTATCATCCGAGCCGCTGGATTGATCTTACCGGCCTTGGCTACACTTATTTGGGGCCTGTCGCGGGAAATAAGCAGCAGGTGGACGCGGACGCGAGCCGCACTTTTGCCACGGACTGGACCCTTTCTGCGGCCTATATCTATCGCCAACCCATAAAAGGCCCCGTTCCGCTTTTATTCGAGGGCACTGCGGATAATCCCGGAGCTCTGGCGGCTGCCCCGCGCGGGCCAGACGATCCCGTATGGGTCCACTGGGACAATCGCAAGGCGCACATTGGGTCTTTGACACTCGTTTTCGATCCGACGCCCGGTACCCCGTTTTTCAAGTACCAGAGGAACATTTTGGACGAATGGAACCTGAATCCCGATGAAGATGCGCAATGGTCAGGAGCGCTTCAGTACCGTGTCACCCACTACCCCACGAACACCGATCGGTTGTTTTCGTTTAGCGAGGACGGTACTCTTTTGAATGATCCGATCTTTCATGCCGGGGCGCTCGCGACAAGCCATCCGCTGAGTTCGGGAACGGGTCTGATTCGGTGGCGTCGTGACCAATGGCACGTGAGCGGCGATGTATCAGCAGGCGAGGCGCTCGCCGGATCGGCCATCGCGTATACGACCGCGACAAATTTCTATAAACCTGCGACCCTTTTCGTGCAGAGCGGGATCGCCGTGGATAACGGATTTGTTAAAACTTTCGCTCGGTACGGCCAGGACGTTTGGGGACCCGCAGACTATCACACCGAGTTGGGCTGGACCTACCATAAGGTCTATCAAGCGGGCATTTCTCTCATTTGTTTCCGCGACGCTGAATTGGGGTTCCGCTACGTTGGCACGCGCATGACCAATGAGTTTATTGGATCGGACACCGGAGCCTTCAACGAATACCGATTCTTCGCGACCTACCATTTCGGACTCGAACATAATTTTGGAGCGAAATTGGCGAGCGTCGGGCGAGCGGTTCCGCAGGTTATTCCCGAAGTAAGCTTGACCGCAAGCGAAACCCAATTCAACCCGGATGGCAGCGGTTCAGTGCACAGTGTTAGCCTCATTCCACGTGCCTCGGCGGAAGCGGGAATTCTGTCTTGGGTGTTAACCGTAAAAAATTCCGCGGGTGAAACGGTCCGAAAGTGGGAAGGAAGCGGGTCGCCCCAGGCGTCTTTCCGTTGGGAAGGGCTAGATCTTGAAGGGAAGCCCCTGCCGGCCGGGACCTACCGGGCGTCCCTGGCGATTGTCGATCTCTATGGAAATGAAGCGACCTCTCCCGCGCAAACGATTGAGATTCAATCGGCGAAGTCGAGCGGGGCCGCACCCACGAGACCTCCGAGCGGCAAGACCTACACCGTCAGCAACACGCCGGAAGGACTCCGGGTCACGTTGAGCTCTCTGGTGCTCTTTGATGTCAATCAAACCGATCTCAAAGAGTCTGCCAAAGACGGGCTCGATCAAGTTATTGATTTGCTAAAAGCATATCCCACAAACGTCTTGCGAGTTTCCGGGCACACGGACAACTTAGGAAGCGGCGCGTATAACCAAAAGCTTTCCGATTCCCGCGCGCATGCGGTCGCTAACTATTTAAGTACGAAGGGTTCTATCGCCCGCACACGTATTAGTATCGTGGGCTATGGAAAGCACCGGCCCGTGGCCAGCAATTCCACGGAAGAAGGCCGCCAGCAAAATCGGCGGGTAGAGATCGACATATTAAAATGACGTTATCGGGTTTTTCTGGACCTTGTGGAGATAGTGCAGCAAACTGCCGAGTTGAGATTGATATTCTGAAATAAGAGCGTTCGCCAAGACTATGGCGGAATCCACCGACGACTTCGGCGGAGGAAAAGGAGAAACACAATGAAAACACGACAGATCACATCGACGTCCATGGCCATTCTGCTGGGCTTTGCCGCTTCGGTAGGCGCCACGGCTACCAAACACAATAAGAGCGCCGTTACAGATAGTTCCGTTAAGAACACCTTTTACGTTTATTCGGATAAAGGTGCGCGAGTGAACCACTTCATACCGTCAGGTTGGATGGGCGACTACGGCGACCTCAAGTTGGACGACGGGAATGCCACCGATCCCGCAGATGGTAAGACTTGCATTAAGGTGACCTACACGGGCAAAGCCACTCAGGGAGCAAACTGGTCGGGCATTTTCTGGCAGCACCCCGCTAACAACTGGGGAGAAAAGCCAGGCGGCTTCGATCTTTCGGCCTTTAAGCGCATTACCTTCTGGGCCCGCGGCGAAGGAGGCGGAGAAAAAATCGCTGAGTTCAAGGTGGGGGGAATTACGGGTGAACATGGTGACTCCGATTCCGCAAGCATCGGACCCGTCAGTCTGACCAAGGACTGGAAGAAATACACAATCGACTTAGCCGACAAGAACCTGTCCCATATCGTTGGTGGTTTTTGTTGGTCTGCTAGCCGGGACGATAATCCCAACGGGTTCATTATTTATCTCGACGAAATCCGATACGAGCAATAATCCGAAGCCGGTCCGGGCAGGGGCTAATTCCGTGAAGGCTAGCGGAGTGAGCCCCTGCGAGCGCGGCTAGAAGAGGAGGTGGAGCGATGAAAATGAACCTCATGCTGGCGGTCGTAGTCTTGTTATCTATAAGTGCCTGTAAAACGGGGCAGGGACCTATGTCCAAAGAGTCGATGATTTCGCAGGCCGCCACAGGTCCATCGCAGATCCCTTTTAGGAGTTTTCCCCTCTATACCGATCGAGTTCCACGCCACACGCATTATGCCCCCTCAGGCTACATGGGGGACAGCGACTTAACGATGTCAGGCGCCTATACGGCCACTCCAGACGGCCAAGGCCCTTGTCTAAGAGTGACCTATAAAGCCAACGGTTTGAAAGGGTGGGCGGGAATCTACTGGCAGGATCCCGCAAACAACTGGGGGGAAATCCCCGGGCGCGCAGGTTTTGACCTTCGAGGCGCCACCAAGTTAACTTTTTGGGCGCGAGGAGAAAATGGGGGCGAAAAGGTCCACGAATTCCGCATGGGAGGGATCGTGGGCCAATATCCCGATTCTGACGTCGCCTCCATCACCGGCTTACGCCTTTCCAAATCGTGGAAGCAATACAGTATCGATTTGAAAGGAAAAGACCTTCGTCATGTGATCGGGGGCTTCGGGTTCTTTGTGAACAAGGCCGATAACCCTAGCGGGGAGGTGTTCTATCTCGACGATATTTTTTACGAAGGACCGCAGGGCGTACAACTCTCGAGTCCCACCGTACCGGCACCTGTCCTGGAGGGTCAATCACCCACCGTGACTCCGCCGCCCACTCAAGAGATGGCGATGCCAAAGCTTCCTCCGGCCGCCAAAGACCTGAACGTGAAAGCGGTCGACAATGGTTTGCGCGTCAGCTTTAGCTCGCAATTTTTATTTGCGACCGGTCAGTCGAAATTGCAAGCCGGAAGCAGTAAGATTTTAGATCAATTGATCGCGCTCCTAGGAGCCTATCCGACAAACTCCGTGCTGATCGAAGGGCACACGGACAGCACAGGCAACGCCGACTTTAATTTACGGCTCTCAGAACTGCGGGCCGCCAGTGTTCGTGATTACTTAATCAAAAAAGGCGGGTACGAGTCGTCACGATTCAAAACAGTGGGTTATGGAGACACGCATTCCGTCGCTGACAACAAAACGAAAGCGGGACGCTCTCTAAACCGGCGCGTGGAAGTGACCATCCTGAAAAGTGCGAACTAAGTCACGACTCATTCTTTGGAACTTTCTCGCTTCAGCCTCTGCAAGTCGGTGGATAGTGTCTTGTGGCGGAATGGCCCTTCTGACTGGAATGATCTTTTCGCAGGGTTGCAACAGATCGCCCGCTGAACGAGTTCAAGACGCTTCCGGAGGGGGGCCCTAGGCCGATTTGGCGTTGCTTCCGCGTTCATTATTTTCGATGACGAGCTGGCTTCGGGTGGTGGGGCTTTTTTCTATCCAGGCGGGGAAAATCAGAATTTGAGCTTTAACGACACATCGAATTCGATCTCTCGGAGGTCCATTCGTTACAGTTGGAACGGTCTGCCCGTGAGCAACCTTGGATGCATGCCAGATCCGACGCACAATTTTGCTGGGTTCGATTTGATGCACGTTCCTCAGCAAAGCGCCTATTTAGGGACTCCCGGTAGAGATCTTCGGAAAGCAGGTTATACCCGTGCTACTTTTTACGCTCGAGGGTCCCTGTCGACGAACACGGTGTTGAAAATTGAAGTGGCCAGTCCTGGATCGGTAGGATGTGCAGCTCTTCCAGCGCCCTGTCTGACCCTATCGACGAATGGAACAGATGATGATGGAAGCGGGCTTTGTAGCCACGCTAGCTTTACTTCCAATTGGCAGCATTATGCTATCCCTATTTCCAACCCTTCCTTGGGATCGGTGAAAGATTTTTTCAAGGCGACGTTAATTTTCACGGACCCGTTCGTGGGCAACCAAGCGCCGGGTCAAGGGGGTACGGTCTATTTTGATGCTATTGGTTACGTCCCGTAGGTCCAATAAAGAGTAGGGTCGGGAAAACTCCTGTTATACTTCGAGTGGAGCTTCGATCTAATAGAAAAAAGGAGCTCTAAAAACACTATGAAAAATTCTCTCAGAGGTTTTGTGATGCTTTGCCTGACCGTGGCGCTTTCCCGGCCTGTCCCCGCCCAAGTCGGCTTGGCAGGCACTCAGTTTCCATTTTACGTGTACCACGGATTCCGTTCTCCGGATAACCACTTTATACCCTCCGGATGGATGGGAGATTATGGGGATCTGCGTTTCGACGATCATTTCAAGGATTTGCCACAGTCACCGCAGACCGTTATTAAGGTGGCGTATTCGGCTAAGGCTTCCAAAAACGAGGGCTGGGCTGGAATCTATTGGCAAAATCCGGCGAACAATTGGGGTAGCCGACAAGGCGGATTTAATTTAAATGGAGCCAAAAAGGTGATTTTCAGGGCGCGAGGTGATAAAGGTGGAGAGACGATCGCCCAGTTTAAAATTGGTGGGATTAACGGCAATTTCGCGGATTCTGGGTCGGCCGCGATAGGCCCGACGACTCTCAGCCAACAGTGGAAGCAATACGAAATCGCTCTCGAAGGCCAAGAACTCTCAAGTATTTCAGGCGGATTTTGTTGGGTCATGAGCCGGGACGACAATCCAAACGGGGCTGTTTTCTACCTGGATGATATCCGGTATGAGTAGTAAAATACGGAACGGCTCACCCTGGGAGGGGAAATCATGAAAGAGAAAGAACGCCGCGTTGCCCATCGCAGCTCTATCCGAGTTCTGGTCAATTGTTTACCCCCGGGGATACCGCGCCGCCGTAACGGCCACGAGACCCGCGGCTGGGAGATGTGGGCGCGTGATATTGCTGACGATGGTGTGGGGCTGCAGTGGTCGAGCCAGTGGGCCAGTGCGCGCTGTGCTCATTGTTTGGGAACGCTCAGCGGTCGCCATGATAACCGCGAAATTTGCGAATGCATTCCTCCCAATGAGAAACTGAAGAAAGGCCAGATGGTAAAGCTGGATGGCCTTGTTTATACTGAAAAGGGGTCTAAACCCATGCAGGGTCGCATACAATGGGTGCGCCCGAGCAAAAGCGGAAAAACTTATGAATTTGGGGTCCATATCACTTCCCCGAACCATCGCAATTTTTTCAAAGCTCTAGAGTCCTAAAGAACTTAGTTCCTCGCCACGACGCACCGCTCCTGTGGGCCACTTGTCTTGCTGGTGGCCCCCTTGACAGAACTGCCAACCCCTGGTATACACAATCCGGTGCTCAAAAAAACGTTGTATTATCGTCGTTTTTCGGAGTTTGATACGTGCTTGACAGCGCCCGTTATTGGGCACTTTTTATGAGTCCTGATCACATTTTGGATCGTACCGAA
>JBBSDO010000049.1:0-14807 GCA_038241515.1 Elusimicrobiota bacterium
AGGACGGTATGGCTTTTATGAGGCACTCGATTATACGGCGACACGTTTGCCCGAAAACCAAAAAGTGGCCGTCGTGCAGGAATACATGGCTCACCATCAGGGCATGTCAATCGTCGCGCTGACAAATGTTCTGTACGACGGGGCGATCTGCAAGCGTTTTCACGCCGAACCCAGGGTCCAGGCCACAGAGCTCCTGCTCCAAGAACGCACACCCAGAAACGTCGCCCCGGCGCCAGCCCGAACGGACGAAGCTCAGGGTGAAATTCGCTCTCTCGTTCCCACCGTTCTGCGACGGTTTTATTCTCCCCACGATGTGCTTCCCCGCACGCATTTACTGTCGAACGGTCGTTATAGCGTCATGGTCACCGCGGCTGGCTCGGGCTATTCGCGATGGCGCGATATCGCTGTTACCCGTTGGCGGGAAGATACGACCCGCGATTCCTATGGGACGTATATCTTTATACGAGATGTTGATCAAGGTGAAGTGTGGTCGGCTGGTTATCAACCGACGGGAGCTGAGCCAGACAGCTACGAGGTCGATTTTTCCGAAGACCGCGCTGAAATTGTGCGTCGGGACGGTTCGATTGTAACGACCCTGGAAGTCGTGGTATCCCCTGAGGACGACGCGGAGATTCGCCGCGTCACGCTGAAAAATCTCGGCGATTCGGTCCGCGAAGTGGAAGTGACCTCCTATGCCGAAATAGTTCTCGCGACGGCGGCGGCCGACGACGCCCACCCCGCTTTTTCCAATCTCTTTGTGCAAACAGAGTTCGTGGCCGAAGTCAACGGGTTGGTCTGCGCTCGGCGACCTCGCTCACCCAACGATCAGACCCTTTGGGCTGCGCATGTCGTCGTGGTCGACGGGGAGACCATCGGACCGCTCCAATATGAATCAGACCGCGTGCGGTTCTTGGGGCGCGGTCGAGGGATTCGCACCCCCATGTGCGTTATCGATGGAAAACCTTTGTCGAACACCGCGGGAGCCGTACTCGATCCCATCGTCAGTTTGCGTCGTCGTATTCGACTAGAGCCTGGAGAAACTATCCGAGTCGTCTTTTCCACACTGATCGCGCCTTCGCGCGACGAAGTCGTAGGATTGGCCGATAAATACCACGACCTGGCCATGTTTGAACGCACGGTAACACTGGCATGGACAGCCGCGCAAATTCAGCAGCACCATTTGGGGATATTGCCAGGCGAAGCGCATTTGTTTCAAGATCTGGCGAGTCGCATTCTCTACGCTCAAAAAGACTTGCGCCCTACGCCTGAAATACTAGTGCGAAACGTCCGCGGCGCTCCCGCGCTTTGGGCCTACGGTATTTCGGGCGATGTGCCGATCGTCCTGGTTCGGATCGATGAGGAAGATGACCGCGACATTGTGCGGGAACTTTTGCGGGCTCACGAGTATTGGCGCATGAAAAATCTAACCGTGGATCTCGTCATCCTAAATGAAAAAGGTCCCTCTTATGGGCAGGAGCTCCAAGCCACGCTCGAAAACCTCGTGCGCGCAGAACAATTGACGCTCCGCCAAGAAGCGCATGTCACGGATGGCAATATTTTTGTGCTTCGTTCCGATCGTTTATCTGAGGAAGATCGCGTTCTCTTGTTGACCTCCGCTCGCGTCATCCTGCTGAGCCGTCACGGCACGCTTGTGCAGCAGTTGGAGCGCTTAGAACGTTCAGACGAGGAACAAAAATCTACCGCGGTCTTTCCAGGAGGCTCCCGCATCCCTTTCTCTCGTCAAAGGCGACTCGCCGGTCAGACGAATCCTGCTCCTGGAAACCTCGGTTCCCAACTTGAACCCGGGGAGGAGGACGAACGTCGCCAACTTCAATTCTTTAACGGCCTTGGCGGCTTTTCGGCTGATGGCCGAGAGTACGTGACGACGTTGGCTCCCGGACAATGGACCCCCGCTCCATGGATTAACGTCATCGCCAATCCAAAGTTTGGCTTTTTGGTATCGGAATCGGGCGCGGGTTATACGTGGAACGCAAACAGCCGCGAAAACCAACTCACGGTTTGGTCCAATGATCCCGTGAGCGATCCTCCCAGTGAAATACTCTATATCCGTGACGAAGACACGGGTCAGACTTGGACCCCCACCGTGCTGCCTATCCGCGAAGAAACGTCGCCTTATACGATCCGGCATGGTCAAGGCTATAGCCGTTTTGATCACGAATCACACGGCATTGTCTCCGAGCTGATCCAATTTGTTCCCTGCAACGATGCGATTAAAATTTGCCGTCTGCGACTCACCAATCGCTCGAAGCGTTCGCGCAGTCTTTCGGTCACGGCCTATGTCGATTGGGTGCTGGGCACCTCTCGGGCGAAGTCAGGCCCTTTTATCATCAGCGAACGGGACGCGAAAACGGGTGCTCTTTTCGCACACAATCCTTGGAACACCGAGTTCGCAGAGCAGGTGTCTTTTCTTGATCTGGCGGGAGTTCAAAGTTCCTGGACAGCGGATCGGACGGAGTTCATAGGCCGTAACGGTACCTTCGATCACCCTGCCGCCCTCGAAGGATCCGAACCGCTTTCCGGAAAAGTGGGAGCTGGGTTTGATCCCTGTGGCGCCTTACGCACAGTCGTAAAACTTCGCCCGGGGGCCCGAATCGATGTAGTTTGTTTTCTAGGGCAAGGGTCGGGGCGCGACGACGCTGTTGAACTGGTCCAGCGTTACCGGAAGCTAGACATCGATGACATTCTTCTTGAAGTCCAAAAGCAGTGGGAGAGCAACCTCGAAGCCGTGCAGGTAAGCACCCCGGACCGCTCGCTAGACCTCATGCTCAATCGTTGGCTTTTGTACCAGACTTTCGTTTGCCGATTGTGGGGGCGCGCCGGCTTTTACCAAGCCGGAGGGGCCTTTGGGTTCCGTGACCAACTTCAAGATACGATGGCGTTGGTGGTTTCCAGACGTGATTTGGCACGCGACCATCTCCTCCGGGCGGCGGCGCGTCAGTTTTCTGAAGGCGATGTACAGCATTGGTGGCACCCACCCACGGGCCGTGGAGTTCGTACGCGGATCTCGGATGATTTGCTTTGGCTTCCGTATGTTGTGAGCCATTACCTCGAAGTGACCCGCGACACCGGCATTTTAGACGAATCCCTCGCCTTCTTAGAAGGACAACCCATTGCGCCGGGGAAGGAGGACGCCTACTTCTTACCGCGCGTTTCGGAGGAGAAAGCCAGCCTTTTTGAACATTGTGCCCGCGCTCTTGACCGAAGTCTCGCCGTAGGAGATCACGGGCTTCCACTGATCGGTACGGGCGATTGGAACGACGGCATGAATCGCGTCGGCTTCGAAGGAAAAGGGGAAAGCATTTGGCTCGCCTGGTTTCTGCATTCGACTCTCTGGGAGTTTGCGAAAGTCGCGGAGGCTCGAGGTGAGTCGACTCGGGCGGAGCGTTGGCGCCTGCACGTCGGGGAACTCAAAGCTGCGGTCGAACGTAGCGGATGGGACGGCGATTGGTACCGCCGCGCCTACTTTGATGATGGCACTCCCCTGGGGTCGGCTGCAAACAAGGAATGTCAAATTGATTCAATCGCCCAATCGTGGGGTGTTTTATCGGGTGCAGCGGACCCAGCACGTGCTTCACGGGCGATGGCCGCCGTGGCAGAGCGACTCGTTCGGGCTGACGATCGTTTAATTCTGCTTTTCACTCCCCCTTTCGATCACAGCCAACCCAGCCCGGGATATATCCAAGGCTATTTACCGGGCGTTCGTGAAAATGGCGGGCAGTACACACACGCCGCCGTCTGGGCCGTTCTAGCCTTTGCCGCGCTAGGAGACGGCGACAAGGCATTTCAACTTCTTTCCATGCTCAATCCCATTACTCACGCGAGTACAAGAGCCGACATCCATCGATACAAAGTAGAACCGTACGTGGCTGCAGGGGATGTCTACGCTCTTGCGCCCCATACGGGTCGGGGAGGGTGGACGTGGTACACGGGCTCCGCAGGGTGGATGTACCGGGCCGGCGTGGAGTGGATTTTAGGTTTTCGGTTGCGCGGAACGACGCTGTTCATGGACCCTTGCATCCCCCGCGCTTGGCCGGGTTTTGCGCTCTCTTTTCGTTACCATTCGTCTCGTTACGAAGTGAAAGTGGAAAATCCCCAGCATGTTTGTCGAGGCGTTCATTCCGTGGAAGTGGATGGAAAACCCGTGCGAGGCGGGGCGGCTATTTTTTTGACGGATGACGGATCCGCACACGACATCCGAATCGTGCTAGGCTGATGCGAGTAGGAGGGAGAAAGAATGTCATTAGCCGATAGGGAATACGCGCGTAGCCACCGATCGGATGACAATTCCTTTAATCCTCCTCCCAAGTCAAAACTATGGATTCTCATCTTAGCAATCCTTATTATTGCCGCTTTTCTTTTTTTCCGCAGCTTTACAGCTTCAGCTTTCGCAGTCGCAGCGCGTTCAGGATGACCGACAAAGAGCTCAAACTCATGGCCGCGCTCGCGAGCATAGGGCTGAGTAAAATGCCAAAAAAGGGATAGAGAAGTCCCGCGGCCACCGGAATGCCGAGGCTATTGTAGGCAAACGAGAAAAAGAGATTTTGCTGAATGTTCCGCATCGTCATTCGACTCAGATGGCGCGCTTTAACAATTCCGAGTAAGTCCCCTTTCATAAGCGTGATCCCTGCGCTCTTCATTGCGACGTCTGTTCCGGTCCCCATCGCGATGCCGACTTGGGCCTGCATTAATGCGGGCGCGTCATTGATTCCATCTCCGGCCATGGCGACCACGTGACCTTGGCCCTGTAGCGCTCTGATCTTGTCGCGCTTTTGGTTCGGGAGCAATTCTGCGACAATTTCATCAATCAAAAGACCCTTGGCGACCGCCTCCGCTGTCGCGCGGTGATCGCCGCTTAGCATGACAATTCTTAACCCTTCCTCATGGAGGAGCTGCAGTGCCTGGGCGGTCGTCCCTTTCACCGGATCTGATAGAGCTAAAGTTCCGGCCATTTTACCGTCAATCGCAACAAACAGGATCGTTTGGCCTGATTGCCGGAGGGATTCGACCTGCGCGGTGATGGGGTCAAGGGGAACCTCGTAGCCGCTGAAAAGAGCGGCGTTCCCCAAGAAGATCCTTCTTTCGTCCACAATTCCTTTGATCCCTTTGCCAGACAAGGAAAGAAAATCCGTCGCTTTAGAAAGAGGGAGGCCCCTTTCCTTTGCCCCCCCAACAATGGCGGCGGCAAAGGGATGCTCACTCCCCTGCTCCAGACTCGCGGCAAGACGCAAAAGTTCGGACTCCTCGAACCCCTCCGCTGCAGCGATCGAGGTCAGACGCGGCTTGCCCTCGGTAAGAGTACCGGTTTTGTCAAATACGAGGGTATCCACCTTCGAAAGAATCTCAAGGGCTCCCGCGTCCTTAATCAAAATCCCAGCGGTGGCTCCTTTGCCGGTCCCTACCATGACGGACATCGGAGCGGCGAGTCCCAAAGCACAAGGACAAGCAATGATCAAGACAGCAACGGCATTTATGACAGCGTGGGCGAGCCGCGGTTGGGGACCCCAATAGGCCCAAGCTCCGAACGTCAAGAAGGCGACGAGAATAACAGCGGGCACGAAATAAGAAGAGACGCGATCGGACAAGCGTTGGATGGGAGCTCGACTGCGTTGCGCCTGGCTCACCATTTGCACGATCTGCGAGAGAACCGTTTCGCTGCCTACCCGGTCCGCCCGCATGACGACGCTGCCCGTTCCATTGAGCGTTGCGCCAATCAGGCGACTCCCACTTACTTTTTCAATAGGCACGGCTTCGCCGCTGATCATGGATTCGTCAACAGTCGTTGTTCCTTCGAGTAGGATCCCGTCCGCCGGAACCTTTTCACCCGGTCGAACGCGGAGGCGGTCACCGACACGGATCTCGGTCAAGGCGATTTCCTCTTCAGATCCAGCCGGGTTCAAACGGCGTGCTGTCTTGGGTGAGAGTCCCAAGAGTGATCGGATGGCCCCGGAGGTCTGGCTGCGCGCCTTTAGTTCTAACACTTGCCCCAACAAAACAAATGTCGTGATGACGGCCGCCGACTCGAAATAAAGACGGCTTGATTTTTCTTGTCCTTGAAGTGAACTCGCGAACCATGTCGGGAAGAGGGTAGCGACTAGGCTATAGAAGTAGGCCGTCCCCGTGCCGAGAGCAATTAAGGTGAACATGTTGAAATGACGGTCGCGCAAGGAAGCCCAAGCCTTCTCGAAGAAAGGCCATCCCCCCCAAAGCACCACAGGGGTGGCTAAAGCCATCTCGATCCAGGGCCAAGGCCGCATGAGGCCTGGCAAGCGCTGGAGGAGCTGCATCTCTGCCATAGCCATCGCTAAAAGGGGGACCGATAAAAGAAGTCCTATCCAAAATCGGCGGGACATCTCGATCAGCTCCGAATTGACGGGATCTTCAGCGCTTACGTTCAGCGCTTCAAGTGCCATTCCACAAATGGTGCAGCTGCCGGGGCCGTTCTGACGGATCTGTTGGTGCATGGGGCACGTGTAGATCGTCGCCATTTGCGCGTCCTGGATAGCGGACGATGTTTTAGATACGACGGATTGGGCAACGGTGTACTTTTTGGGCTCAGCCTGAAATTTTGCACGGCAATTCGGACCACAAAAGTGATATACGGTGCCTTCGAAAAGGTAATCCCATCCCCTCGCCTGACTGGGGATGACATCCATTCCGCACACGGGATCCTTTACTGTGGTCTGTGAAAGCATCGTTGAACCATTGTATCTGGTCCGGGCTTATCTTGCAGGATGCGGTGGACGCCCCTCATAAAAGGAAGTCACCACCTAGAGGGAAGGATCGGAAGAGAGAGGTTGAACTTAGGCCGCGCTTTGGAGATTTTGCAAGGAGGATGCAGCAGGAGACTCTTGCGGGAACGTGTGGGCGGCGGCGCTGGCCGAGAAATTGGCAGTCCAATCAACTAGTGAGCCCAAGGGAGTGAGATCACCCATGCCCCGACCGTCACGCCACCTTGTCGAAAACAACGGCATTAGGATCCCAAAAGCACCTCTCAGTAGGGCGACTGTAAACGGAATCCCGCCGAAGTTCTCAACCGGTTGCGGGGAAAGCCAGGTCCAATTACCACCGATCGCATCCGGCGTGTTGACCAGATCGGGTTGACCTAAATCTATTTGCCATTCCCCGAAAAAGCCTAGCTCGTGATCAATGCGAACTCCATCATAAAATAAGGCCGCGTAGCGTATCCTTTTCTCCCAAAATTTCATGACTTGTTCAAAGTTCGACCATCGATAAGGATAGGATCCCCGATACTGTCCTCCCGTAGCGAAATTGACCCCCGGCGCTCCGACCAACTTGTTCATGACAAAGATTTCACTTTGATAACGCCAAACCTCGGCGCTGTTCTTGCTAGGGTACAACGGCAAGTCGCCGATGAAGCGCAAGTTTTTCGCGTGGGCCGCTTCGTGCTCTTCCGTAAATTGCACCATGAATTGCCACTGCTGGAAAAGATAGGCCAAAATTTGCTTTTCGTGTTCCTGCTTAAACACCTTAACTTCTTCTGAGTGCGGATCTCTATAGGCTTCCGGCCACTCCTGCCAGATCGTTCCGTCATTCTGGTCTAACAAAGCGTGAAAAAGTGCATAGTTCTCGACGTCGTCCAAAAGGCCTTTCAAACGTAGATTCTCAAGATAATCATGGAATGCCCTATCGCCAGTAGTATCCCGGCCATATTCGGTAACGAAGAAATTCTCAAAAGTCCCGAGCCGGGCTCTCCCTTCAGGGGAGTCCATCAACCCGTGAGGCAAACTTCCTACCTGCTCAGGATCCACATACTGGAATGCGTCCTGTGCGAATAGACTAATACCTAAATAAGGACTGGGATCTCCATCGAGGTTCGCCGTTAGAGGAAGAAGCAGCAGCGCTCGTACCGCAGGATCTTTCCACCAATTGCCGTGCTCAGCATTCCTTCCTTTGTCCTGTTCAACAGCCCTATCATTTTTAGAGGGTTCCCTGGGCCTCGGCTTCATTCCCCTCAGGTAGGGGGCAACATGCGCAGCAATTTCGCGTTCTGAATAAATCGCTGCTCCTGCTTTTGAGGTATCGATCGAAATATCAGGTGCCCGTCGAGAATAGTTTGGCGCCGATTCAATCCCTGCACGCTCCTGCGCAAAGTTGAGCGCAGGCACCTTGAGGGAGATTCGATCCAAACGCGCATTCATATCTGCCTTCAATTCCACAAACATGTCCAAGCGATGAATATCATTTGGCAATCGCGCGACAAGTTCTACGAAAACAATATCCATATTTGGAAATTCACTTGCGATCGCGTCATAGCGCATGGGCGCCGATCCAAACTGCCGCTCATCGACAACCCCCACGCGAAGGCCTTGAGCGGTGAGTGCGTCTTTCATGGCACGAACAAAAGTGGTCTTGCCGCTTGCCGGCGCTCCTTTAACGCAAACGATAAAGGGCGAATGGATTGGATTATGTGAATTTAGGAGCGTGCTTTGATATTTAGTGGCCAAGAGAGCGGCCGCGTTTGCATATCCAGGGTCGAAGGTCAACAATGGTATCCGATTTGATTCCGCGAGAAGGCGCTTGAAGCGTATCCGGACGTCTTGAGGAAGAGAGCCAAGAACCTGAGCAATCGCCGCGAGTGCCTCCGGCCTATAGCGGGAAAGCTGGATAAGCGCATCGATAATTAACTTTGCTTTTACATGGGATTGTAAACTTTGGGTGGCGAGCTCACCTACGATAGTCCCCAAAATTGCTGGGGTTTCCCAATTGCGTGCCAAATATTCAACGAGATCTCCTGAGTGCGCATCTTTTTCTCCAAGTATCTTGCGAACGACCTCTTGGGGTTCTAAAGGTCGATAAAGATCGGCTCCTACACCGTCGGCGGGCGCCTGGCTAAGATTTTCACCTCGCGCCGTATCCCCTTTCTCAAGTCTCGAATGCCTGTGTTTTGAAGGTTTGGGAACTAGCACCTGCACGCCGCAACTGGGCACACCGACGCGCCATCCGTGTTGGAGTATGTCGCCGATGTTGCGAGAGGAGTAAAATTGACGCTTTGCGGGATCCCATACGCTAAGGTCTGTCGTCGAGTCGGCAACCGCCTTTTTCCCGACCATACGAACCAGCGCCTGTCGCGCGACGTCCGAGACAAACGAAATTAAACTGGGCACCTTGAGCTCACTGTTCGGATCCACCTCCTTTTCATTCGTGTTTAGCAAAAGGATAAAAGAAGTTCCTTCCCCTGGAGGCCTTACTTCGAAGGCGCGGACTCCGTTTTCCCCACTCACCGGTAGCGGCGTTGCAATCTCCGGCCGCGCCAAGAGCCACTCAAACAAGGCGCGCCTAACGAACGGGTGGCGGAAGTATTTCTCGACTTCCGGTTGTCCTTCGACATACGCTCGGACTGCTTCCAGGGGATCTTCGCGCCAATGAACAGCTCGGCTGAGAGCGCGCAGATATTGCCCCGCAGGCACTTCGGCTTCTAAGATCCGGCTCAATCGAACGGCGGTTGCTTGCCACTCATGAAGGTTTTCCCGGTCCTCCGTCCATTGCTCAATCAACCACTGGTACACTTTACGATAGCCCATCTCGGTGGAAGACGCTGGTACGAGCGTGCTGCCTTTGCCGGGGATTTTTCGATTAAGAATGATGCCCTGCGACTGGAGAATTCCTTCCAAGCCGCTCGGTGGCACCTGCAGGCCCCCGTTGGCGGCTATATTGGATTCAGTAAAACCTGCCGCCTCCGTGCCCCGGTTGGAATCCTGGATTTGAAAATCCCCAGCGGCCAATAGAGCGCGTTGATCTTCAAGTGACCATCCAGTTCGGACGATGATCTTTCCTCCCCCACCACTTTCCAAAGCCTCTCGATTAATGGTTCGGGCTTCATTTAGCAACTTCGCGAACTCCTCCTTCGTATGGGCCTGCACGTTTCCATACAGAACGGCCTGAACACCTTGCTGCGCAAGGAATCGCAAGTTAGCGAAAGTCAGCGCCCTTTCGCGTCCGGACTTTTCCGCTACAAAGCGACCCGCGTAAATAGCAACCGGTCGCTGGGGATCTAAGATAGGCTGACCACCTTGGGGTGGCAATCCGCAGCTCTCGAGAACATCGTCGGGTACGGTAAAATCCAGCTTTGCCTGCATATTGACTTGCGCTACCTGTTGCGCGGTCGGATGTTCATCGTCATCATTCGGGAACTTGTCTTTCCAAATTTTCAGAAATTTGCTGCGCGACGCTGCGCGGTTATCTCCGTTTGTGATCGCCAGCAGTCGCGCCATCGTGTCTCGAGCCCATACTTCGTCTCGATGAACAGCGGCGACGGCGCTAGCCCCGTCTGCCGATCGAACCCCGGGGGTCGTGGCGTCGCCTTCCATGTACTTTCCTCGATTCATATAGGTGTGGGTGACAAACCAAATGACCGCGTCGCGCATGATACTCCGGCCAGGCACATCATGGAACATTGGATCCTCGTACATTTCGCGTTTAATTCGCGCCAGCGCCCCCATTTGGCCGTCATTGGCTATGATCACCGGAGGTTTATAGGGATTTCGCGCATGCGCTTGGGTGGCATAACGGCGTTGCCGTTCTTCACTCCGAATTAACTCAAGCGACGCGACACTAAAAAACTCTGAGAAATCTGAATAATAAGCTAAAGTCGTATCCTTGTTTTTTTGGTCTTCACGATAGTTATAGCGTTTCCCAACCCATACCTTTTTTGTTCCATCAAAGTTCCTGTAAGCGTCATTGGGCTCAGCTCGAATGAAATAGCGATCCATCCCATTGACCGTATATTTCAAAGCCGTGACATTAACAGGCAGCCCGGCGAACGGAGTAATTGGAAAAGTGATTTCTTGGGCTGGGCCCCACTCACGAAATTTTTCGCGATTATCCCCATCACTGTCTTCGTACCAAGGTTCGATCGTTGCAATGGCGGCGTCCAGTCCGAGCAGCGACTGCATGGCTACCGAATGGTACTGTTGAACACGCCCAAGCCCGCCTGCAGGAACCCATCCTTCGGGAGCAACCGTATAAATCTTGGTACCCGCTAAATGCGGGGCGTTTCTTGCCACCCAGCTTTTCTCGCCAAAGGATTGGCGTGGCGCTTTTCTGAGCATCAACCAGATCGAATCCACCAGTGATCGGTCCCGGAGAACACCGTAATAGGGATTCTTGCGGTCCAAATTGGAATCCTCCCCAATAAATCCAATAAGATTTTCTTGTTCGTCTTGGGTAAGTTGACTCACCGCTTGAAGGATGGGGTACATTACCTCGACCGGATACATCGGCCAGTTCTCGGTGGCATTAGCGTAGTTTTCCAAAAGGCCCGCTAAATCACTGCGTCCCGTCCGATTCGTTGCGCGGGAAATAGCCGTTTCAAATTGACGTTGGATAAATGAGGCTGCCCGCATTTTCACCGCAAAGACTTCCACGCTCACAGCAAGCTGATAGTGCGGCTCCGCTCCATCCTGAACTCTCTTGATGACGCCGGCGTCGAACAGTCGTTTAAGAAAATGACCTGCATCTGTGTTTTGCGCAAGACCGTGAGCAACAAGATCTTTAGTAAATTTTTCTTGAAGCTCCGCGGCGCTAAAAGGTGAATCAAAATAACCCGCGTTCAGGATCGCCCCAGCGAGCAGATTCATGCGAGCCCAATCAGGATTGTCTTCCCCGATCCCCTCCCAAAGAGTTTTGAACGCTTTCGCATTAGAAGTGGGCGGTTTAATCTCAGGTTTTAAAGCCCAAACGAGCCCGGCAGAACTTCCTCCAAATGTAAGACCCCAAAGCTTCGTCGCCAGCGAGTAATCCGAAAAGTACGCAAATCCTGCTAAAGCCCCCGCGACGAACGCAGGAGTCGTGGCCGCTTTCCAGGGAGTTTTCCACCAAACGGACCATGCCGACGGAATCTCCTCGGGCTCTAACATCCAAGGGCCATGCGACGCGTCTTTCTGCGCCTGCTGCTCCACGAACTGGTTCTTCAATTGACTCAATGCTTTACCCCAGGGAAGTTGACTGACAGGGTGGCGGTTATGCATGACGGATTCAACGGCTAGCATGAGGGCTTCGTAGCCAAAGAGCTCTACGGGAATGGGGTTGACCGATTTTTGGAGCCGCTGGTAGGTTCCTTGGGCCTCCGCAAAAGAAGGAAGGATTAAAGCGGGAACAATTAGAAGCGCTACGAAATGGGGGAACCCTTTATGCATTGTCTTGTCCTTGACAGTGTTACTAGCCCCAATCCTTCATTGGGAGAGGGCACCCATAAAGTTTAGATTTATAAAAAGCGTCTTGGAATCAGCCTAAAGGAGGAAAAGAAATGCCGAAGGACCCAGCTAAAATGCAGGTCCCCGGGTTAGCCTTCTAGGAGGGGAACAAATTCCCTACATCGCGCATGATCTTGAGGAAATAGGTTTTTTGTCCGTAACATTGTTTAACCACTCGATACTCAGTAGGCGTGGGTTCACGGAGAGCGGTTTTTTTGGTCGCGGGATCAGTGACCGCGACGGGGACCTTGGCAGCCAGTAGATACCAATAGACATCCCCCGTCACCACACCCATTGACGCATAGTCGAAGGTGGTGTTGTTGATTGAAGGGATTTTGAGATTTTGATTTTGGTAGCGGAAATCTCGCGACTGCAGTTTTTGGACGACCGCGGTGGGGAGAGCGGTTGCCACTGCAGGATAGGCAGGCGCGGCCTGCATACTGCCGGCAAAAATAGTCTGCAGCACGACGCACTTGTGATGAACGAAATAGGCCTTCATCAGATTCGTTGTGGTGGAGAAATCGGCCGGCATTTGTCCTGCTCCGTAGCTGAGAACGGTGTCAAACTCTCCTTGGTCCTTTTGAATCGTGTCGGGCTTTCCCACTTTGGCGATGAAATTCTTAACCGTCATATTCATGACCCCTAGATTTTCAGTAGAGGCGACTGCTGGCATACGCGTCGATGAACCCGACTCGGCTGCTGAGGCGAACAGAGAAAAGAAGGGGCCCAGAGCACAAATAAATCCGATTCGGAACGCGGTGGGTAAATTCATGAGAGTCTCCCTGAGTAGTAGAACGAAACCCTTACTATTTCCTAAGCCGATACAGAGTAAGGGCTACGCCGATGGCCACATAGAGACACGCTAATCCGGTATTTCCCCGATGAAACGCGCTGTTGGCAAGGTACAACCAAACGCCGAGAAGAAGTGCAACGATAACAAATCGCATCTATCGGTCTCCCCATTTTTAGTCTCGCAAGAAAAATCGAGCCTTTCGGCAGGAACAACCCTTGCGCGGCTGCGCTCCAACAGGTAAACGGGCCTGGTCAACAGAAGTCGTACCGACTTCGCTGAGCCAGGCCCTTTGCCTGCCGACTACTTCTTCTTTTTGCCTTTGGCTTTCTTTTTCTTTTTCGTGGCCATGGATGTCTCCTTATTATTCCGTTTCTCTATGCGGACGCTAAAAATTCCGACGTCCTATTCTAGCAGGTGTGGTTCCTCACTGCGAATTCGGAAACGTCACCCAGCCCGTTCCGCTGTCGCGCTGCGCACAATTGCATGAAGGTTCGATAAGCGATCGCTGTCGCTGATCCGCCGCGAAAGTCCCAGCCGCCGGCGCTTTCGGTGTTGCAGGGTCCAAATGCGTCACCGCTTTGGCCACTTGATATTCAAAGCCGTACAGCATACAACGCGTCTTGCCGACGGGCGAGAGTTCCGAATCGTGCGCAATTTGGATACGCCGAGGCCGCGAGGGTTCTGCGCTCCAGAGAGCGACCGTATACGTGAGTTTTGGCACGGTCTCTCCGCAATTGTAGCGAGCGAGCTCCTTTGCAAATCCCGATGATGTCACCACCGCGTACAGGTCGCCGGCGGCGGTAATTGTGAATTGGTCGGAAACAGGTGCTGAGGTGCTTCCGCTATTCAGCAGAGCGCGCGAACCATAAACGGCTTCAGGTGATTTAAAAGAATACGTGGCGCAGGCGGCTACTCCGAAAGCGCTTAACAGGGGGGCATACAAAAGAGGCCAACTCGATTTCTTCACTTCGTTATTCTAATTGAATTTTCGTAGTGAGGCTTTGCTCCAGTGGGAATAACCAAAGTGACAAAGGGAGCTACGGATGTTTCTTCTCGAGGAGTAAACTTTTGATTTCTTTTCGCCACGATTCAAGATCCGGACGGTGAAATCCGGCATGGACGAAACGAATGACGCCTCGATCGTCTAAAATAAAGGACGACGGCATCCCCTCAATTTTGAACGCGCTTACAACCTTGGATTGGGAATCCCACAGAATTTCGAGATGAGATCCCCTAAGGCCGAGCCGGTGAAATAACTTCGTGGCTAAGGATCGGTCGCGGTCGACATTGATGGCGACGACCTTCACGTTTTTGTCTGAAAATGCAACGGCGAGTCGGTTCAGCTCCGGAAGTTCAAACCGGCAGGGGCCACACCAGCTCGCCCAGAAATTAATAAACACGACTTTCCCTCGATAGTCGGATAATGCTCGTTTTTGGTGCTGGCTATTCGGCAAACTGAAGCTGGGAGCCGTGCTATTCACGGCCGCCGCCTGAAGCATCGAGGAGGCGAAAGCGAAAATGAGAAGCGCTCTCGCGCAAAACGCTCTCATGATCGGACACACCAGTATTCTAATGACTGGTCCGCGAGAAAAGATTCGGCTTGGGAACCGTTGAGAATAGCGAGCGTGGTCCAAAAGCCCGCTTCCGTGCAGGTGTTATCGACGACCGTCACGGATTGGGGAGCGTTTTCGACCGGCCGCCCTGTTTTGGGATTTATGATATGACCAGGCCTCTTAGTCGTACCACTTGTGGCGATCGCACCTTGGCAGAGATGCACCGTA
>JBBSDO010000050.1:0-14278 GCA_038241515.1 Elusimicrobiota bacterium
GGAAGGAAAACGACTAGTGACTTTGGCAGGAACTTCGAAGACCGCGTGTCCGGCGATAACGTATTGGAGCGAACATACGCCAGCGAAAAACATAAAAACGCTGGGAAGATTAGGATGATCGCCTAGCTGCCAAAACGCGACGGGCGGCTTTCGCCAAATATCGATGAGCGGAAGATGAAAACGACCCCACCACCGCCCATCGTCTCGTACGCGGGCGGCCGAAATCTTAAACTTACAGACGAAGCAGCGGTAGAATTCTCGGCCTTGGTCGGACCCGAGCTCTAACTGCCCCAAGCACTCGGGACAATTCATAGCGCACCGCTATTCTATTCGAAAGCGCTGAGTCAATTCGCCTTTGTTCCGTTAATGATCGTCAGTTCCCCAGGTTTTTTTAATGTACCCAGAGCGTCCTGAGCCTCTTCGATACATGTTGTAATGCACGGGGTTTTTTAAGGAATAGTCCTGGTGATAGTCTTCAGCGACATAAAATTTTGACGCTGGAGAAATCTCGGTGACCAGGGGCTTGTCAAATTTCCCCGACTTGGCTAGAGCGTCTTTCGATGCCTCAGCCAAGTATTTTTGTTCATCGGTGTGATAAAAAATAGCGGTCCGATACTGCGTACCTTGATCAGCAAATTGTCCGTTAAGCTGCGTGGGATCGATATTCCTCCAAAAAATATCCAAAAGCTCCTGGTAGGACACGATGGCGGGGTCGAACTCTATTTCTACCCCTTCCGCGTGGCCCGTCCTCCCCTCGCAGACTTCTTCATAGTTTGGATTCTCCGTGTGCCCTCCAACGTAGCCGGAAAGCGCGGCGTGGACTCCTTTGACAAGCCTAAAGGGCGGCGTCATGCACCAAAAGCATCCTCCGGCAAAAGTAGCCTTCTCGAAAGATTGTTTAGATTCATTTGTTAGCGAATGCGGCGTGGACATACCTTATTATAACCTGGCTGGTTGGGAAAGCCTGTCGGAATCAAGAGCGCTAGTAACACTGCAGCCGGAGTTCTTATATGATTGAGAGATGAAACGATATGTTTTTACTGCTTGTTGTTTTATCGCGCTGGCCTGTTTTGCGGATAATTCGGGCCCTGACCAAATGCCGGTCTGCACGCCCACCCCATGGAGGGTTGTCCCAAACAAAGCCTTCCAGGAGCATGAAAAGTTGACCTACTCCGTTCGCTGGGGAATGGTGACGGCAGGCAAAGGCAGTCTGGCCGTTGAAGGGATAGAAAACCTAGATTCTCGCCCCGCTTATCACATTTCCATGGACATCCATTCGAGCGGGCTGGCCGGTGTTTTTCATGGGTATCGCGACCGCACCGATTCCTGGTTAGACCAGGCATCTCTCACGAGTCTACGGACGATGCATCGCGTTACCGAAGGAAACTATAAAGATGAAGACACGGTGAGTTTCGATCAAGCGTGCGGGCGATTCCATCGGCATGAAAACCGCATCGACAAACAGCGTATTGAAGAGTCCAATGGGACGATTCCATCTAGTGCACTCGACCTGTATGGATATGTCTTTTACTTGCGAACCTTACCTTTGGCCGTAGGGCAGGCTTACGATGTAGCGCTGTATGCCAATGACCGTATCCGTTTGGTTTCGGCCGTTGTGAAACGGCGAGAGCGCGTGAAGGTCTCGGCCGGTCGATTCGAGTGTTTTCTTGTGGAACCGGCGAAACAGACCGGGCAAGGTGAGGGGAAACTACACAATATTCAAGTATGGATCAGCGCAGACGAGCACCATCTCCCCGTTCGGATTCGCATGGAAGCACGCGTGGGCCACATTGCCGCCGATCTCACAAAGGTAATCGATTAGTTTCTTAAGAAATGAACGGCGCTGGCGAGTTTTTAGGATTCGAAACGGATGTCGTCTAAAAAGAGAGTGAAGCCTTGCGGATTGTCGTCACGACTGGCCGACCAAGCAAAGCCGCCGATATTGTGCGATAGATTTTTCCCGTTTAGGTCAATCGTGTATTGCTTCCACTCTTTCGTCAGCACGGTGGGACCCACGCTGGCGGAGTCACTGTCCGGCATTTCGCCGGTGATCCCTCCCACCTTGAACTCAGCAATCTTTTCTCCGCCAGCAGCACCGCGCGCCCAAAACGTAATCTTCTTATATTGCGATAGGTCATAGCCGCCCGGCTTGCTTCCCCAATTATTTGCGGGCTGTTGCCAGAAAATTCCGGCCCAACCGGCACCCTGCGATCCTTTTGCCGTGTAGGTCACTTTAATGCAGCTCTTCCCACTCTTTGGCAAATTTTTGCTCGAGTCGTCGATGCGAATATCGCCATAATCGCCCATCCACCCTGAGGGAATATAGTGATTAAGGATGGAGCCCTTATCCGTGTAGACATAAAAGTGACCTTTGGCATCCGGCTTGCCTTTAGGCGAAGTCGTGACGCCGGAAGCTCCTAGCTCAGGAACGGCTCCTTGGGGTGCGGTCCCGAGCGCTGGCGCCCGCATAGGATCCGCGCAAAGTATCTGGGTCATTTGAAATACGAGTAAGCCAAAACCAACCTGTCGAATCGTTGTTTTCATTCCACATTGGAGTCGAAATTTGGACCCAGGGTTACAGAACCATTCGAATTTTTGGATTTTTTTTAAGAGTCTTAAAGATTTCATTGCGGTCGTCCTCGCTGTCGACGGTTAATTCAAGATGGACAGAACAGTACTGACCTTTGGGACTTTTGCGTGAGAACTGTACTTTATGAACCCGCCCTTTGACAACTTCACCTATCGCCAGGAGCAGGTCCTCCTCGTCCCAGCCAATAATGGCGTAGGTCCAAGGGCAAGGATAGGTAATGTGGGGCTTTCCGGGATGCGGCTCTGAGTCCAAGGCAGAATTTTACAAATAGTTCTTTGTAGCGCGAAGTTACATTTATACGCGGGTAAGGAGTTGTTCTTTTTTGACTTTGGGCAACCGCTTAACTTGGGCTTCACGGATCAAAGCTTGAGAACGGGTCAGCCTTGGCTCCTTATATACCATCTCAACTGGCAAATGAGAACGTGTGTAAGCCGCCCCCTTCCCACACAGGTGCATTTTCAGTCGTGCTTCCACGTTCTTGGCGATCCCGGTGTAGAGGGACCCATCGCCGCAGCGTAAGACATAAACTGACCATTCACGGGCTCCCCCCCGCTTCATGTGATGAATCATATGGGGGTATTTTGCTTGCATGGAATTACTGGACTGGAAAGTCCCAGGGAAACACCCGACTCGGCAGTTTTTCCTGCGCTCGGTGTGCTGCCACATTTTCTTCCGCGCACTGGCGCCAGAGGTCATAGGGAGGAGTCGTAGACGCATTGGCATCAGAGATCTCGGATTTCTGAAGATGCTCCCGCCAAAGCACTTTCCGCAAAGCGATGGCGGAGGGGCCATCATTGCAAATGACGTTTAATTCTGAATGAAAATCCATACTAAAGGAACTGATATTAGCCGATCCCAAAGTGACGAATTGGTCGTCAACTATAAGCAGTTTCGCGTGAACATACACATCCTTATATAGCCAGCGGCCGGTATTGCTTGGGTCCGCGTAGCTGACGCCGGGGCAGTAAAGTTCCACCTGCTTTTGAAAAATCATACGCCGGAGCCTGAAACTTAAATACCCCAACCATTCCCTGGCTGACTCCAGATAACCTTGCAATTGGCCTGTATCGGGCCGGCGCGCCAACAGTCCTATTACCCGGACTCCCCGATTTACCGCTTTCTCGATAGCCTCATCGATTCGATGATCAAAATAATATTGATTTTCAAAATAGATAAAGCGCCTTGCCTCCGTAATCGCATTCAGATAGCTCTCCAAAACACTCTTTTCTCCCAGTTCGACCGATGGGTATTTATGCGGCCCGATCGTCCGCGTTATTTGAAGGGTTAGGGGTCCGTGTGCCCCCGGCGTTGCCAAGGGAGCCGAAAGATCTTTCGTAGCGCCTTCGTGCCGAAAGCTAGCTCCATTCCATCGTTGGAAGAAATTGGTGGCAACATCTTGAACGCAAGGGCCTTCGATCCGGCTGAATAGATCGTGCAAAGGCGGATAGTTCTCCAATTGCGCTTCTATTTTATTGGGCGGTACCGAACTCGGAACGCGCCGACGGTCCCGGGGATCGTGTGCGGGGGTATCCCAGTAGCCTTGTAGCGAATTCATGCCGCCCACAAAAGCGATTCGTTCGTCGATCACAAAGGTCTTTTGGTGGTGGCATCCCACGGCGGGCGGAAGAAGGCCTTTCCACCCTGACACGTCCCACCGCGCCTGCGCCGAAGTGGGACCCGCGTTAAAGTCACCCAATTGGACTGCACCGGGATCTTGAATGGTGTTGGGGATACGTATAACGGGGGCCCAAAACAGGACGCGTACATCGACACCGGCGGCAGCGAGCTGCCGGAAAAGATCAGCGAGGGTTTCCGAAACTTCCGGCCTAGGACGAAAGTCCATATCGACATAGGCGAAAGTGACATACAGCGAGCTCCGGGCACGCTGCATCTCATCAAAGATCGACGCAAAGGCGTCTTGGCCATCAACGTAGATGTTCCAGAGATTTCCCGAGCGCACGGGAAAAGAGCTGGTTCCAGACCAGATGCCGCTTGCCTGACTCATGAGTGTTTAGGTTCGATCGACATTTTGGCTGTCAGTGTCTGGGAGATACTGAAGAACAGAAGCGGAAAATCGACTGTTCCCGCGGAATCTAAGTGCTTTTCAAAAGGTGCGGCTTAGAAGAAGTGTCCGGTCACCGATTGGTCTGCTCAAATCCGATAGCTTCAACGACCGGAAGGAAGTTAAGACTTCGCCGCCTTGGCGCGAGCCTTTTTGTTTTTGAGACGCCTTTTTTGGCGCTGTCGAATTTGAAACCTTCTCTTAGTTTTTCCACTTTTAGCCATAAAATTCTCCTTAAACCTCTTTTAGCTTTTCCCCGTTTTCACGGCGGGAATTACATCGTGAGCGAGAATTATAGGAAATTTGCAATCTTGTATAATTTTCCTATTCCGTGAAAATAAAATCCCTCATCGTTGTGGGCAGCGGCCCTGGCGGTTCGGTCGCGGCTCTCGAGGGCGCGGCGCGCGGATTATCGGTCACGTTGATTGAACGAGACGAAGTCGGTGGAACCTGCCTGAACCGTGGATGTATCCCTTCTAAATTCCTCTTATCCAAATCTAGACAGCTCGTGGAAGCTCTTGCTCTATCGGATGCGGGAATCGTGGTGCGCCTTGAAACGATTGATCCGAGGCAAATGATTAATCGAAAAAATGAACTTCTGGGCACCCTCCGGCAACGCATCGACCAGTCGCTGAAAGCAGCGGGGGTCCGCCGGATGAAAGGGCATGCGCGATTCGTTACCGACCATCGCATGGAAGTGATTGCTTCGGGTGGAACAACTGAAACGATCGAGGGGGACGCCATCATCTTGGCCACGGGGTCCTCACCGAACACTCCAACGTTATTTCCGAAGCATCCCGCCATCGTTAACAGCAGCACGATTTTTGAGTTAGAGTACATTCCCAAGCACTTGGTCGTCGTGGGCGGAGGGTATATCGGCTGCGAACTGGCTTGTGCCTTTCAAGGCTTGGGCTCCAAAGTAACGATTATTGAAAAAGAACCGCGTCTTTTGCCCACACAACCCGAATTCGAAATGGCAGGCATGTTATTAGGTCGGTCTTTCGAAAAGCGCGGCATGAGTATATGGACCGGCACAACGGTCGAGAGCGTCAAGTCAGTCGATGACAAACGCATAGAGCTTAGCTTCTCTAATCGCGAAAGACTGGAAGCCAACGCCGTCCTGATTGCCGTCGGCCGTTCACCAAACCTGCAAGACCTTCAGGTGAGTCGGGCTGGCATTGACCTTGAAAACGGCCGCTTGCGGATCAATGAGTACCTCCAAACATCGGTGCCCCACATCTACGCTATCGGCGACCTTGTGAGCCCTGTGCCGCTCGCCCACACGGCATCCTGGGAAGCCGACGCGGCGCTATCGACACTTTTGGGCAAACCGACTCCTATTAATTACTCGCTCATCCCGCGCTGTGTTTACACTTGGCCCCAAGCCGCGGCGGTTGGACTTACAGAAACGGAGGCTAAGAATGCGGGCTATCACCCGCGTCTCGACCGCTACCATTTCGCGGGAAATTCCAAAGCATTGATCGAAAATGAAAGCGAAGGCGTGTGGATTTCCATTTCGGACGCGCAATCCCATAAATTGCTGGGAGGACAAATCGTAGGTCCACAGGCGACAGAATTGATCCACCTCGTGGCACTTGCAATAAAAGCGGGGCTGAGTGCTCGGGATGTGTCAGACACCGTTTTTGCGCATCCGACGCTCTCGGAATCCTTTCGGGAAGTGGTAAACCGCTCTCTCATTACGAGTAAGGCGATCGCGAATTCATGAACGACCTCAAGCACCCCCTGCCGCCAGAGTACCGGAGATCTATTCCGGCCGGACCCGTCTTTAACCGGGTCAAGGACGTTCTCGAACGCGAGAGACTAAACACCATTTGCATAAGCGGAAAGTGCCCCAATCGCGGGGAATGTTTTTCGCGCGGCAGTCTGGCCTTCATGATTTTGGGAGATGTTTGTACCCGCCACTGCGGTTTTTGCGCCGTGAAGGCTGGCTCTCCGGGCGGTGTAGTGGATTGGAATGAGCCTGAACGCATTGGACGCGCGGTGGCTGAGATGAATCTTCGGCACGTCGTCGTTACATCCGTTGCGCGCGACGATCTGGACGACGGTGGGGCTGCCGTCTTTGCCAACTGCATTCGGGAGATCCGCCAACGCGCCCCCGAGACCATCATTGAGGTGCTGACTCCGGATTACAATGGAGACTTGTCAGCGGTTAACCGGGTGCTGGAGGCCGGTCCGGATATCTATAATCACAACATGGAAACCGTAGAACGATTAACTCCCCGAGTACGTTCTAAAGCCACCTATCTTCGATCGCTCGAGGTCCTGCGGCATGCCAAAGAGGCACGGACACTGGCGACGATGAAAACCAAGTCCGGTATCATGCTTGGGCTCGGGGAATCGCGAGATGAGATAGGCCAAACTCTTGCCGATTTGCGCTTGATCGCCTGCGATTACTTGACGATCGGACAATACCTTCAGCCCTCTGCAACGCATTTGGCGGTTCAAAGCTTTGTTCCAATTCAAGAGTTCGACTACTGGCGAAGCCAGGCCGTTCGCCTAGGTTTCGAACGCGTCGCCTCCGGACCGCTCGTACGGAGCTCTTACTTCGCGGATGAACTGCATTCTGGAGACGGACTGTGACGACATCCGCGGAATTACAGCGGTCCCCCCTCCATGAATTGCATCTGCTTGCAGGAGCGAAGTTAGTCGATTTTCACCGCTGGCACCTGCCCGTCCAATATACGAGCGTGATGGATGAACACTTAGCCGTTCGCCGGGCCGCCGGTATCTTCGATATCTCGCATATGGGCCAAATTTTAGTGTCAGGCCCCAAGGCGTTTGATTTCCTGCAGAACCTGATTACAGGGGACCTTAAGCGTACGGTTGAGAAAGGTCTGGGCGTTTACGGTCATCTCTGCCGACCCACGGGCGGAGTTATCGACGATATTTTTGTCTACGGCTCGAGCACCGCCCAGGAATTCTTTGTCGTTGTCAACAGCTCAACGCATGAGAAAGACCTGGAATGGTTTCGCAACCAAGTGATCGAAGGCTGCGCGATTATCGATCTTGAAAATCGTGGAGGCCTGGCCATTCAAGGACCGAATGCGTTGCCCATCATTCGAAAGACGGTTGCTGGAGTGGCGGAGCTTCCCCGGTTTGCCTCTCAGAAAATCAGTGGTACCGCGGCGAACGATACCTATTGGGGGTGCCGAACTGGATACACAGGCGAAGATGGAGCCGAATTCTTTGGACCGGCTCACACGATCGTTACGCTATGGAAGCAGCTCATGGAAAATGGTTCTGAGTTTGGTTTAAAGCCTTGCGGATTGGGGGCCAGGGATACGTTACGGCTGGAAGTGGGTTATCCCCTTTATGGGAATGAGTTGAATGAGGACCGTACGTCGCTCGAAGCCAATATGGAATGGGCTGTAAAATGGGCAAAAGGTCCTTTTACAGGCCGGGAGGCGTTAGAGAAGCAAAAGCGTGACGGGGTGAAAGAAATACTCATCGCTTACGAATTGAATCAGCGCGGTGTGCCGAGGGAAGGCTGTAGACTGTACAAAGAGGGCGTTTCAGGCGGCATAACGACGAGCGGCACTTATTCCCCCTCGCTCCAAAAGGGCATTGGACTCGCGTACGTTCCCGTTGCCTGGAATGCGCTCGGCGCTGCGCTAGAAGTGGAAATCCACGAGAAGCGTGTTCCTGCTCGAGTGGTATCACTGCCCTTTTTAAAAAAATAGACGAAGGAGCTTTTGTGAGCAATATCGAACGGCACTATGCAAAGTCACACGAATGGATTCGAGTGGAAGGAAACATAGGCTATGTCGGAATTTCCGATCATGCCCAACATGAAGTGACCGACGTTGTGTACGCCGAAATCCCGAAAATCGGAAAAAGTGTTAAGGCCGGAGATGAAGCCGCCACAATCGAGTCTGTAAAAGCCGCTTTTAGTATTTACGCGCCCGTGTCCGGCACGATCGCTAAGGCGAATGCCGAACTTGAGAAGGAACCTGGACTCATAAACCAGTCCCCTTACGAACAAGGTTGGATTTTTGCCTTAGAGCTCTCTGACCCGGGCGAAGTCAATAAACTCATGACGGAAGCGCAATATCAAGACTTTCTCAAAAGCGGCGGCCCCGCTGCTCACCCTTAGGACTCTTTCATGGACTTTACTCCCCATACCGATGCCGAACGAAAAGAAATGCTGGCTGATATTGGGGTCAGCGATTTCAAGGAATTGGTCAAGGGGTTGCCCCTGTATGAAGGTGATTTTAAAATTCCATCGGGATTATCCGAAGGTGAAGTTGTTCGCCTAGGCCACGAACTAGGTTCTAGGAATCAGGCTCCCCCTCGCCTCCTTTCATTCCTGGGCGCGGGATGCTATGAGCATTATTCGCCCGCCGCTATATCAGCCCTCATGAGCCGCGGCGAATTCCTGACGGCCTACACGCCGTATCAGCCCGAAGTGAGCCAGGGAACACTTCAGACCTTGTACGAATTTCAGAGTGCGATTTGCGAAATCACCGCCATGGACGTCTGCAATGCCGGAATGTATGAAGGCGCGAGTGCTTTAGCAGAAGCCGTCTTGCTGGCGGTGAGAGAAACGGGTCGCCAGGAAGTCTTTATCCCGCACACGCTTCACCCCGACTATAAGGCGGTGCTCGACACTTACACCGCCGAAGCCAGCGTGCAATTGATCGACGTTCCGCAAAGAAACGGTCAAATGGATCTCGATTTTCTCCGCGCGCGCGTCACGGAGAATACCGCTGCGGTCATCGTTCAGAATCCAAACTTTTTCGGCATTGTTGAGCCCGTCGTCGAGATGGGTCCCATCGTGCAAGCGGCTGGCGCGTTCTACATTGCCGTCGTCAATCCCCTTTCGCTGGGACTTTTAACGCCGCCCGGAGAATTCGGAGCCGATATTGCTGTGGGTGAGGGACAGGCGCTGGGGATCCCGCCGGGCTATGGCGGGCCCTATGTCGGGCTTTTCACCTGTAAAAGCAAATGGCTTCGGAAAATGCCAGGGCGTCTCGTCGGTCAGACGGTCGACGTCGATGGCAAGCGCGCTTTCGTTCTCACGCTTCAAGCCCGCGAACAACATATCCGCCGCGAGAAAGCCACATCCAACGTGTGCACGACCACGGCCTTGATCGGTTTCTGTGCCAATTTTTATTTGACGCTCTTGGGTAAACAAGGATTTCGCGATGTCGCCTATCAGAATCTCGCGAAATCTCATTATGCCTTGGATCAATTCCGCCAGATTCCTGGCGTGCGCGTTCCCTTTGGAGACAGTCCCTTCTTTAACGAGTTCGTCATTCAGACGAAGGTGCCCGTGGAAAACCTTCAGCAGGCCCTGCTTGAAAAGGGCATCGCGGCGGGTTTATCACTTAAGAAGTGGTTCCCAGAGCTTGAGAATGCTTCTCTTTGGGCAGTCACCGAAACCAAAACCAAGGCGGACATCGATCACGTCGCTAAGGCTCTTCGGGAGGTTTTGTAATGGAATCGTTAATTTTCGAAAAGACACAGCCCGGCCGTCGCGGCTATGTGCTTCCGGCTCTTGACGTGCCTTCCATCGACCCAGCGGCCGTTCTCCCCGCGCTCGCTCTTCGAAAGAAAGTCTCCGAACTGCCGGAAGTTAGCGAACTCGACGTCATCCGTCACTACACGCGACTCTCGCAACTCAACTTTAGTATTGACACGAACTTTTACCCGCTCGGATCCTGCACCATGAAGTACAACCCCAAAGTCTGCGAACAAGTCGCCAACTTTACTGGGTTTCGCTCTGTGCACCCCTTACAACCTGCGTCCACCGTCCAGGGATTTTTGCAAGTGTGCTATGAGCTTGAGCGAATGCTCTCGGAAATTTGTGGAATGTCCGAGTTCACTTTGCAACCTTCGGCAGGGGCTCACGGAGAATTGACGGGACTTTTGATCGCACGGGCTTACCACAAGTACAAGGGCAATGCGCGAAAAACCGTGATTGTTCCCGACTCGGCCCATGGCACGAATCCGGCTTCGGCCATGATCGCAGGCTACCAAGTAGTCAACACGAAGTCCGACCCCAAAGGACGAGTCGATTTGAAAGCGTTGAAAGCTGTGCTCAACGAAGACACTGCCGTTTTCATGCTTACCAATCCCAACACGCTCGGGCTATTCGAAACCCAGATCAAGGAAGTTGCCAAGATGGTGCACGATGTGGGTGCACTTTTGTATCTGGACGGCGCCAACATGAACGCACTCGTCGGACTGATACGTCCAGGGGATCTCGGATTCGACATCATGCACCTCAATCTTCACAAGACTTTTTCGACGCCGCATGGAGGTGGCGGTCCCGCTGCTGGGCCCGTAGGGGTTACGGAGGCCTTGACCCCTTTTCTGCCGGTCCCACGGATTCGCAAAACCGAGCAAGGTTTTTCTGTCGAAGAAACTGCCCCTCTATCCATTGGAAAGATGAGAGCTTTCAATGGAAATTCGTTGATCCTCCTGCGGGCGTACATCTATATTCGGTGTTTAGGCAGGGAAGGTATCCGCAAACTGAGCGAGACCGCCATTTTGAACGCCAATTATCTTCGCGCTAAACTTCACGATCGCTATCAAGTCGCCATTGACGAGCCTTGCATGCATGAGTGCATTTTCACCTCCGCCAAACAAAAGCGCTTTGGCGTGAAAACGCTCGATATTGCCAAGCGCTTACTTGATTACGGATTTCATCCTCCCACGATATACTTCCCCTTGATTGTCGAAGAGGCCATGATGATCGAGCCGACGGAGACCGAATCCAAGCAAACCCTTGATCTGTTCATCGATGCACTGAACAAAATTGCAGACGAAGCAGAACGGTCACCCGAAATCCTCAAAACGGCTCCGCACAGCACACCGGTAAGGCGCCTAGATGAAGTCAAAGCGGCGCGTGAACCTAACTTGCGGTGGCGCTCCGTCCCAGTGAAAGTATCCAACCCACCTACCCCCGCAAAAACCTAAAAATGCTTTCGCCTGTTGCTTTAAGACAGCAGTGGAATTTCTTGACCACGCCCCCTATGGGCGGAACAGACAATATGGCCTATGACCTAAATACGCTCTGGGACCTCCAAAACCGAAACGCCAAACCGACCGTGAGGATTTTTCGATTTAGGGAAAAAACTGTTTCCTATGGACGGCTGCAAAAACTAGAGAGTCTGAGAAATCTTATTCCCGCAGGGTGGGCTACCGTGCAAAGGCCCACAGGGGGAGGGATGGTTTACCACGGGAACGATCTTTGTTTATCGTTAACCTGGAAAAAGGGAGAATCCGCGCTCCCGCTTTTACCTCGCGATCAATACCGCTGGATCCACAACGTGATTCTCGATTCGCTGAGGACGAGTTTGCCTCTCCGCATGGCTGCTTGCTGTGACGTGGCCTCTTCCCAGCAGCCTTTTGAAACACGGGCTTGTTTTAACAATCCCACGAGTTTCGATTTGCTTTCAGGAGAAAACAAAGTGGTAGGGGGCGCTCTTTTCTGCCAACATACGGCTGTCCTTTATCAGGGCTCGATTCAGTTGCCGCTTTCCCCCCGCGCTGCCGATAGCCTTCTGAGCGCCTTTGAATCCCGTCTCTCCTAACACCTCCCCTCCGAGCCCAGCTCTCCCGCTCGGTACCTTTGCTCCCTTGCAAAGACGCCTCGTGATCATGCTTTTAGCCTTCACTACTTTTTGGCCCGTCCTGCACGTCGGGTTTCTCTGGGACGACCATGTCATGATCGAAAGCAATCCGTGGATGCAAAGCTGGAGCGCGGCGGCGATCCGACATGACTTCAGCGGCGACGTTTTCGACGGGCGGGGTGATGCTTACTACCGCCCCGCTCAAACACTCGCCAATCGTCTTGACTACTCGCTTTGGGGCCTTCGGCCTTTTGGATATCACCTCACGAACCTAGGCGTCCATGCTTTAAACGCGGTTCTTGTTGGAGAACTCGTCCTCGCGCTTGGCTTTCTGCCTTTGACGGCCCTCCTCGTTGCTAGCTTTTACGCCGTTCATCCGATCATTGTCGAACAACTCTTAATTATTGCAGGACGCGCCGAATTGTTCGCCTTCTTATTTTCGTTGCTTGCCCTCCTAGCTCTTTTGCGAAAAGGAATGGCGTGGCTGGTAGCGGCGGCCACCTGTACCGCCGCAGCTCTTCTGTTTAAGGAGAGTTCGGTCGTACTTCCCGTTCTAGGGGCCCTCGTCCTGTTCCAAGCGGGCGTTTCCCGCCGCGAATATCAAAAACTTATTCCAATGGCACTGACCGTCATCTTCTATTTGGCGCTCCGCATTTGGGTTATGAAGAGCCCGTTAGAAAACCTCTCGACAGGGCTGAGCGCACGATTTGTGATTCAAGCACTTCCAAACATCCTTGCGCGCTACGTCAGGCTTCTCGTCATCCCCTGGAATCTTCACTCCCATCGTATGGTTCCACGGCTCAGCCACCTTTGGCCGCTTCTTTTTATCGGTCTGACAACGCTTTTGGTTTTTGCCTGGCGAAAGAAGAATACGCTTTGGCTTTTTTGTGCTGGATGGTTCATCGTTACCATGCTTCCGAAAACACCCCCGATGATTAATGGAAATTTCACGCTCGATCATTGGGTCTATCCGGCCGCCCTCGGAATCTTTTTGCCTATGGCGCTCGTGTTCACTGTCTGCTGGACTACGGGCAAGCGAGACTGGCACCGGAGGGTGGGCTATCTTTTATTTCCCCTGCTGATCGGTTGGGCATTGGTCTCTCGGTTAAATATTGCTTTGCGTGACACGGACGAAAAAATGTATCGCTGGGCCCTCCACTTCACAAGTTCGCATCCCATAAGAGCTAATCTGGCCGTCTTGCTCATTTCTGAGCACCGGCCCACCGAAGCGGTACCGCTTTTAGAAGATGTGGTGGCTGTTTATCCTGAGGATTATTCATCTCGGCACGCTTTAGCGGTCGCCTATTGGCAGCTCGGACATCGTTGGCTGGCCGTTAAAATGCTAAACGAAATCTTGAAAAGTAATCCCTCGTTCAAACCCGCTGCACAGTCCCTAGCGCACATCGAACACGAGTCACGTCAGCCGTCCATTAGTAAATAGCGAGATAGTAAATAATCGCCTACACAGCTCGCGCCGATAACAATGCCCAGCTTGATCGGATAGATGTAAGGCGCATCCGGTCGAATAAAAACAGCCTCGGAAAGCAAAATCAAATTGGCCACGGTGAAGACCCCACTGATTTCTAAAGCCGCCGATTCGATGCGTTTTCGAATGGCTAAAAAAGTCAACACCACTAGGGTCGCCGCCATGGTCCAAAATGCAGAGATGCCGAAAAGATGGAATGGGTCGCGCAACGCTTCCATCATTTTAGCGAAGTAAATCCGCGCGACCGCCCCAGGCTGCTCAAGTACACGCCGAAAATACAAATCTCGAATTCTGCTTTGAAAGCGGGGCGTCGCAAACCCCGCCTGCGGATCGATTTTCGCCACCGCCTCATACCCATCGGCGTCCTTACCATAGCGGATTCCCCATGGATTTGGCCCCCATCCCAAGCCCTGATAAAAGCCTTGAAAAAATCCGTGAGAGTCAATGAGTATGGCAGGCGCCACTTTCCATAACAGGTTTCGCAAGGTCGTAAGGACGAGGGTCAAGCGTGTCGCCGAAAAGGCCGCCACGCTGGCGAAGAC
>JBBSDO010000051.1:0-14199 GCA_038241515.1 Elusimicrobiota bacterium
GCAGACCTGGCCCCAAAAACGAGTCAACGGCACCTCGCGCCAAGCACGCTAAGATCGCCAAGAAAGGCATAACTTCATTTCTTCCCGCTTTCCCTTAGGGGCGATCTTCGCGACTTGGAGCGGGGAAAGGGGCGTTTTTTTTGTAACACTTGCGTAACATGCATCTGTTACTTTGAAAGCATGATGCGCTTTCCCAATCGGCGGGGACAATTCATTCCTATTTTAGGAATGCTGGTATTCACCAGCGTCGTTCTCCTGGTCGCCGTTTCGAATATCTATAAGATATCCAAGGCCAAACTCGAAGTGCAAAATATGGCCGATGCCGCGGCCTTGGCTATCGCCGCGCTTGAGGCGAAGGCGATCAACGTGGTCGTTGATCGAAATGAGTCGCTCAACCACTTGTACGAGGCCAATGCAAGGCGCAATCCTAATCAGTTGCCGGAAATTTCGAACGCGCACCGATCGGAAATGACTTGGGATCGCATGGGGGAACAGTATGCGCGTCTTGTAGGGACCATTAACCAAGCGCAATACCTTTTCGCCAGCGCTTATAATCGCTTCTTAGGGGCAGATGCGGGCAGTGCCAACGGAACCCCAACACAAAACTCCGGCGTGGGTAGCTTGTCAGATATATTGCATGAGATCGATGGGTTTAGAGACCCTAATGTGCAGGTTTTTGTCTACAACACGCAAGCCGGCGAAGGCTATGCGGATACGGGAGCGGAACAATTGAGACAAGCTAGCGAGTCGGGCTTCTTGACCGCGAACGGCGGTGACAATATTCACGTGGGACAAATGGCGCCTGTCAATTTTGAACCTGTTGACGTCAAAGTGAAGGACAAGGGAGTTATGAAGTCCCTCGCTTCGTATTTGCATTCGCCGACCCCGATCGGATGGATGCGCCCGATATGGCAGGTGGGACCGCAAAATGGCATCCAAGTGAAATTGGCGAACGGCGAGATCCAGCAAACCATCGGTGCAGGCGCAATCGTCGTCAAACGCGTTCGATTGATGGGTTTTGGAAGGATATCCGTAAAATCCAAGTCAGTCGCTTATGTCGTTCGGCGCTCCGGCGTTTCCACCGGCGATCCCCATACGCCGGATATTCCTCCGGCGAAGTTCAAGCCGACCTTTTATGTGCAACTGGCGGGACGATGAGTTACGAATGGGCAGAAAATCTGTGCGCTATCTGCTACGCGCTATCTGCTAAGGGCTATGATTTGTTGACGTTGACCTTACAAACACTTCAAGAAACCGTAAGGGCGACGTCAAAAGCCCATAGCGCACAGCGGATAGCCCCTAGCCCATATCCCATTTACAGGCTCCGACCCACCGACCCGCCGATCCGCCGATCCTTACCCATGCGCCTCGCGTGCGGACAGGCCGCTATGGAAATGGTCTTCATCCTCCCTATTTTGCTGACTCTCATCGGAGGCGGCATGTTCATTGTCTACGCCTGCTGGCAAGGCATCCACGTCCAGCAAGCGGCGAACCTGGCAGCGCGAATTCAAGGACAAGAGCGCCTGGGAGGTGGAAAGTCCTTAGGTGAAATTGACCGACAGAATGGCGTCAGCAGCTTCGATGCCGCCGACACCAGTCAATGGAATAAAGCGTTTGCTCCGCCTTCTCAGAACGAGCCGCCGGCCCGCTCCGTTTACGGAAAGTATTACCATTTAGCGAAAAACCTCATTTCGAGTGGATTTCAGGGCGATCATGTATACATCTCACCCCCGCTTATAGGGCAGAATGTCGACAAGGTGCGAGTTATCCATACCCTTCATCTTCCGAAAATTCCATTTTTCAAATGGCCCGCGGGGCAGGAACAGATTACGATGGAAGCGGTTGCCTACGGCGGGGAAGACACCAATATGTACGGCCTTCCGCGCTGGGGGGAATCCGACCAAAGTAATGGCCAACCCGAATGGAAAAACATGGTTCGGGACTCCAAAAATAACCCCGAGCCGTAGTCGAACCTCCCACCACCCGCCTTCGTCATTTTACGCTCCGTACATGCAGTCTTAACGTCGGCGTAACATTCATCCCGTACTCTTAGAGTGATCCGCATAAAGAGAGGAGGACATGTCTAGTTGTCAACCCATTTTCCGCGCACGGGGCCTAACAAATCACTAGGTCTTCCAGGCGCAAAAATTTGGCCCTGCGCTCCATTGGCTGGCCGCAGGTCTAGGAGTATCCTTTGAACGTGCCAGAGGTCCGTCCAGGGGAGGGGGATTTAGGTTTTTAAGGAACGTATGCCAAGACAGTCGAGCAAGAAATCATTTCTAATGCAATCCCTCGCCGGGACACTCGTCACGTCGATGGTGCTTACTATGCCGGGGATGACGGCTTGGGCGGACATTCCAAGTTCCAATCAGTCGCCCGCTTCGACCTTGTCCCAAACAGGACCGCTTTACGTAACAGGGCAGGACCGACCTTCTGACTATAAATCTCCTCTGATCGAATCAGATGGGGGCGGACAGCCGGCACTCCTAGCGGCGCAGGGCGAAGCGGTTGCTCAGCTCGGTGTAGCTGAACGAGCCGTCAACGCGCGCGGCCGGCCCCGTAGTCAGCTCAGTCTCGTGGAAAACGCCGTCGGCAGCGTCCATAGCGTTGTATCCAATCTGTCTCAATGGTTCGGATCTTCCGGCGCCAATGATATGTCCACTTCCCCTCAAACGGCCCGCGCTCTGTCCCAGCTCGCGATCGATTTAGGAGATGGGACTTCGGCTCCTGCAGTCCAATTTCCCGGAGCCGACCGAAGTAATTCTCCAAGCGGTCTCTGGCCGGCGTACCCTAACCAAATAGCGTCGCTGAACGTTCCTAATGGCGTTGTCGGTCGCTCGCCATACGGCAACCGCGAAACTGCCAATCAGATTTTGCTTGATCCAGATATATCGAGAGGAATGAGCCTTTCGCAGGAGCCGCAATATGCGCTCAATCCGGATGATAAAGCGCAGCTTCTGGACGAAGTCAACAAGATTGAAAAAGCAAACCTGGCGGGGGTTTTCGGACAGATGTCGAAGGGACTCGTGGCCGGCGCCAAACAATTAGCGTCTACCTTAGATGATTTCTATGTCGCATCGTTGACGCAGGCGCGCTTAATCCAGCGTGAAATCGATGCGACCCGCGAGAATATCACCTTACTTCAATACGGTAAAGAGGCCGCCTACCCCGATGCAAAGGCGGATTCTAGCACGCCGAACTATCAAACCCTTCCCCAGTTCTCCTGGATGGGAAAACCCGTAGAAAATGCCGTTAATCCTTTGATGGATTTGCTAGGAAAATTTGAGGCAAAGTTACGGACGGAAATGGACAAGGAAGAAAGAGATTCGCGGTGTCCCCCATATGCTACGTTGGGCTGTGACGCAACGGCAGTAAGCGATGATTTAAAAAAGATCGAACAATTAAAAAAGCAGATTGCCAGCGTCAAAAAGGTAATCGGAGGAACGAATTCGGACGGCACCTATCTTCAGGCACGAGACAATGTGCGAGCGGAGGGCCTCGCCGGGGTTGAGCTCTATTTACAAAACAAATATCTCCCCAAACTCACCGATGAATTAGAAAAGGCTAAACAAGACTCCGCTTTGTTTTCCAAACACATTCAGCAAGTCAAAGAAGCTGTCAAAATTCCTGACCTTTTCCTTTCGGATGAGCGCGTCAAAGCAAGCGTTGATTATGCCTACATAATGGCCATCAGCGAGCAAGAGCGCAGTCAAGAAGTGGCGAAAAAGAAAGCAGAGGACGCTCAGAAACAGGTGATTGAAGATCGGAATGCGTCCCTAAAAGTGCGATCAGTTGGTGTTGCTGTCTCCAAAATCGACGCTCCCGAAGGTTGGCAGGATTCCAGCGGCGGACCAGAAGCAGCGGGCATGCGAGCGATCGCTGACGCGGTTTCCGGCTTCTTTAGTCCAGAAAACAAGAAATTTAGAGCGGCTCAGGAAAATTCTACCAAGGTCGCGAACGTCCCTTTCACCAAATCAGGCGCTGAAAAATTCAATTCTGTTAAGACTGCGTACGAGAAGGCCCTTGAGCCATTACAGGCAAAGGTCGCAGATGGGCTTCAGGCGATTAGAAATACCATCACCGCGAAGGCGATTATTGGCTTAAAGAAGGGTTCTGATAGTGCATTAGCGAGGCAGAAAGACGTAAAGGCCGTCGAGGCGAAGGTTGCTTGCATAGCCAGCGGCGGCTGCAGCCTGTCTGACATGGGTCCGGCCATGGCACAGCTTTTGGCTCGGCAAATCGGAGCTCCCGGGAAAGTGCAGAACCTTGACCGCGCACAATGGGCGCGTGCAGCTACGGCCATCGCTCAGTCTCAAATGTATAACGCCTATCTTCCAACCTATAAAGCTCAAATAAATCAATACATGAAGCCATTTGCGTCCGCGGTTGAAAATTACAACAAAATTATTCAGTCGAGCAAGGAGGAGCAGGCCAATATTCTTCGCGGGTTGGATAAGAAGTACTTTGAGGCCTATTTAAAAGCGCCAAATTCTGAAATTAGAACTGTCGCTCAAGCGGTGTTGGAGATGAGAGGTATCGATTACCTAGATTTTCGCACCGGCAAACCCATCTCGAGTTCTACCGAATGGGAATATCGACAGATAATGGCGGAAGATGCTCAGCGATGGGGACTGCCGAATTCAGCACGCATGATGACAAGCGGCCAGTATCTAGGGTCTCTTTCCGATCAGTTGGACACTCCGACGCGATTGTCCAACGTTGTGGTGGACCAGCTTGGGGGTTGGGGCAAAGGTTTTTCGTTAGGTTCCTATAACACGCAGGAATACCTTATTGGTACGGGGACAGGCGGATCCGTTGGTGCAACTCCCTTTGGCGCCCTTTTGGGCCATGCGATTGGACTTCCGATGGCTCTTCGGACAGCCGCGCAAAACGGCTCCTTTTACGAGGCGACGGGTCAAGGTGGCTGGTGGGATGGTTTCTCCTCCGCAGCAAAATCGTTTGGTTCCGGTTGGGTTACCGGGGCCTCCCTGGGGAGCTTTGTTGCAACGCCTCCTTTAGTTCCGGAGCTCGGTTCGTTGGTGTTGGGAGTATTGAGGCCTGTGGGATCATACTTGGCCGCGCCATTGCTCGCTACCGGCTCGCTCATTGGTGAAACGATCGCCACAAGCTTCGAAGGATCTTTGCTGGCTCGATCTGCTCTGTCCATTGCTAACGCCACAAAAGCGATCGTTAGCGCTCCTGTGGTAAAAACTGCTCTGGATGGGTTGACCGAATTGAAAGCATTTCAGTGGACGTCTAAGACGGCCGGTGCTACAGGAGATCTGATTTCGACTTTCGCTAACGGAGGCGCACAGCTCACAAGGGCCTATTTGAATGGCACGGTGCCGGTAAGTCTGTCTCTCTATGGGTTGGCAACCGGCGCGGATGGTTCCATGTCGGCGCAAGGACTTATGGGCGCTTTGACGGCGCCGGTGGGTGTTGCCGCGGGCACGGCGTCGATGCTGTTCAGTGCTCCCATTGGTTCCCTGGCCGCTTTACGATATGGTAAAGAGACGGGGAACGAAGTTTCCAATTCCATGCGCGCGGCTGGGTATCAGGGTATCATCGGAAACGCCACCGCTGCGGCCTTTGGAATCCGTTCCGATCTGATTACGGAATATGCTGACCCATCCGCGTTCAAGGCCCAACTCAGTGATCCCGAGAATTCAAAAAGTTCAACTATTCTTAAGCCGGGACAAGGCTGGTCCACTGCCCAAAAGGCCTTAGATAACTGGGCGTTTTCGACTGGCAGTAAAGCCGCAGAAGCGCTCGCTTGGACCACAAAAGTGGCCACGACTTATGGCGATGTGATGTCCTTCGGGGTGGGTACGCGGGTCGTCACTTCGGCGGCTACGAATCTACTTGGGGGAACCAAGGTGCTGGAAGCAGGGGCGGTCGTAGGAATTAAGAATTCCCTTGCCGAGGCGGTTGGTATGGTAGCAGGCGGAGCGCCGATGGTCAACTTCTACAAGGACCAGGTCAATAATTTCTCCGAAATGCTGCAGACAGGGAATGTCGGGCGGTATGTGTACGAGCTCAGTTCTTTCGCGGCTGGCGTGGGAGCGACGCGGATCGGGGCGGCTGAATCAGCGGGCGCAGGTCGGTCCGCGGAGGCACGTGGGAGTGTATTGGCCACCACTCTCAAAGAATCTGCGAAGATGGCGGGTTTTGGAATTTTAGGCCAGGTCTTGCCGGTGGACGTCGTGGCGTGGGGCGGCGCCATTGGAATGCCGGCTTATGAAGCGGTTCACGGGGCTTATAAGGCGGAATTGCAAGTTAAAGGAACGGCAGCTATCGAAAAACTACAAGAGGAGATGAGTCCCCAAGAAAAGGCGAAGACGATTGGTGATATAGCGAATTCGATGACGATCAGTCGGCGGGGTACCACGTCCTTCCTTAATGGAGCAGCGGTACCTGAGGTTCTTGAACCAGTAATCCGGGAGATTCAGGTCGTCCAAAACAAAGGAAATTCCGCTCCGGCTGGCCTTGTCGCGGAAAGCGCGCCGCACTTAGTGGCAGTAGAGCAAGACTTAAAGGGCGGGCTTGATGCGGCCTTAGCGAAACAACAGCCGCGATCCGACCTGATCGCCGGGGTAGAACACGACTTTGGACGTGGAGTGCCCCTAACGACAGTGTCCGAATCAGGAACTCACGACGCTCCCCTTGCTCTCCAATCGTTGAATTTGAGCGATCTTCACACAGACGGTGGAGTGGTGACGGAATTAGGTCGGTTGGCAGCCCATACAGAGGCCGCGGCCGTTGCTGCTCGAGCCAACCCTGGAAGCTCCGAAGCGATCGATACCTACGGTGCTGCCATTGCGAAAGAACAAAAAGCGATCGAGGTTCTTCAGGAGCGGGCCGCTCAACTAAAGGGCAACGCGGGCCTCGCCCACCAAGCTCGCGAATCCTTAAACGCGGTTCTCCAACTATCCGATTCTCGTCTGCCCGATCTGGGGGCGCATCAAGCAGCGGCCGATGCCCACATGGAGGTCCTGGCGTTGCCAGCCGCCGCAGATTCTGTCGCAAGACAGCAAGCGCAGGTCAATCTAATGGACGCTCAGGCGCGAGTGGAAAGCACTCGCACAGGTCCTGCTAGCTCCGAGACGCTGGCCGCTAGTCAAGCGTCGTTCGAGGCTCGCGCTCAACTCAGTCAATTAAAGGCCAAGGCTCAGCCCGCAGAGGCCGCGATGCATCAAGCCGATGCGAAATACTTTTCGGCGCGAGCCGCTATAGAGACCGCAAAGGCTAGTGGCCAGGAAGCGCAGGTGGTTTCCGCTCAACGCGCCGTTGATATGGCTTTAGCGCATAAAGATATTGCTACTGCCGAAAGTCAGTTGGCGAGATTAACAAAGACGCCCGCGAACGCGTTCGGGCGCCAAGAAGCCAAGACGAATTTGGCAGTGGCGAAAGCGGAGCTCGAGGCCGTCCGCTCAGGTCCTGAAAGCCCCGCGGCGCTCACAACGGCTGTCGGGGCCAATCGCGCTCAGGCCAATTTAAGCCGCGCAAAGGCCGCTCGCCAGCCGACCGAGGCCGCCATCCACAAAGCAGACGCAGCTTATTTTGACGCACAGGCGAAACTTGCGGAGGTGCAGATCTCGGGTGATTTGGGCCGAGTTTTGGATGCGAAATGGACTGTCGAAGAGGCACGTTTGCGTGCCGATGAAGCGCGTATCGGTGAAGTGCTTAAGCAAACTCCGATTTCTGCCGAGCAGAGAATCACTCTTGATCCCATTCACGGTCCTGTCCATGATCTTCCGTCAGAGGGCGTACCCGTATCCGCCAACCCTCTTGGGGAAGAAAGGGCCGGCTTAGATCGTCCGGACACCGGAGGCGCCGAGGCATCGCAAGAAGGAGTAAGGCCCACGCAACCCGAGACCGAAACAACGCCCACAGATCCAGTTGCGAAACGTTTAGCCGAACAGGCCCACGAACTAAAACTTCAAGAACTGACGGCTCGAATGCATGGAGATAAAGAAACAGCGGCCTTGGCGGCTGCCGAGCGGGGTCGGATCGAAGCCGATCTCACGATCCACAAAGAGGAAGCCAAGATGCGCGCGTTGGGTGACCTAGCGAAGGCCGCTCGCGAAGAATCACCTCTTTCCTTTGATAGTGCGAAAGCGAAGGCGCTGCATGATCTCCGCGTGGCCGATTTAGCGAAAACTAGAAAGCTCGAGAGGGATCTTCTCTTAGCTAAGCAGTTGGGACACAAAGAAGAGGTGAGCGAACTCACGACGCTCCTCGAAAAACATGAAGCCGAATCGAAGAATTGGGTCGCCCGCGCGGAAAAGCGGGCGAACGAGGTTCTCGATCGCGCTGCCGCCGAGCGTGAGGTGCGAGCTCAACGAATTGAGCGACTCGCGCGTGGAGAAAAGGACTTTACAGTAAAGGAAAAAGACAATCTCGTTGCAGAAAAGCTCTTGTCCCTCCAAAGGAAGCGCGCAGAAGCCGAAAAAGCCGGCCAAGCCTTCACCGAGCACGAAAACATCCAATCAGTACGGAAGCGGATCGACAACGCTTTGGACGAATCGGCCGCGGTCAGAAAACATGCTGCGGCAGAAGACCGCCATTATGAAGAACTAACGCGGGTTCTTAAGGAATCAGATCAGGCAAAGTCACGCGCTCAGCGGAACTTGCTTCGTTCGCAGGCGGAATCCTTACGGCGCGACATTTTGAATCTCCATTTGGACGAGCAGTCGCGTCAGGCAAACCGGCAGCTTCAGCGGCTGACCGGAACCGACAAAGACGCTCCATCTTCAAAAATCAAAGGATTGTCGGTTTACGATAACGTGACAGAGGCAAATGCTCGCTATCAGTTGGCTTTAGCGGACTATCAAAGGAAGATTCTCAATGCAAGTGATCGATGGAGTCGGGTTTCTGCCGCTAAGAAAGGCCAGGCAGAGATAAACGCAAGGTCAAAAGCTCTTGCTAGAGCCCAGACCGTCCTCAGCGCTGAAAGTGCTCAAAAGTCGCGAGAGAAGCTGAACAATGGCCTCAAAGATCAGAGCATTAAAGATGCAGCCTTAAGGAGGGCTCAATCTGACTTCAAAGAAATTTTCAAAATTATCAAACAAAAAATCGAATCCATCAACAAAGAAACTGCAGGAGAAAAAGATCCTTCGAAGTTGGACAAATTGGCCGCCGAGCGGAATGCCTGGACAAGTTACGCGGAAAGTCTGGCTCGCGAGGATGCGTCAGGCAATTTGAAAGCACCGGAGTGGATCAATGAAGCCGAGGTCAAAAAGCTTGCGAAAAAAGAACTCGAGAATCTGCAGCGACAGCGCCAATCTGCCGAAGCTCAAAGTAAGATTGCGACGAATCCCGATCCTGAAACGGCATTATTCCGGCTAGATCAGGCGACAGAGCTTGTGAACGCAGCTGTTCGCAAAAGCGAACAAACAACTGAAGGAATCCGTGCCCTCCGCGACATGGCGGATGGCCAACACCGTTACCTTGTGGCGAAGAATGCGATAACGAAGTGGTTGGGGGAGCGTGCGCTACAAAAGGCTTACGACAACTACCTTAAATCCTTTGATCCAGAAGTCGACGAAGGAATTAAACTTTTGAGCAAAACGTCACAAAAAGCGCTCGAGAAGAAAGTGCTTTCGAAAGCTGAGGCGAAAGACGTTGTTAGAGAGTTTTATGAGAAAGTAAATGACATGTACAAGAAGAATGGGCGAGCGGCGATTGCGAGGGGAGTTAAAGACAGCCCTTACCTGAAAAAAGATGGCACGGAAAAAGAGTTCCGGTTCAAAGGTCAAAAAACGGATAAGGATTTTGAGGGTACCGACCAGTTTGACGCCTTAGTGTCTCTCCTAAGCGATAGAAGCATCAATCACGCGACAAGTGGTGGAAAGACCTTAATTGGGGCGTTATTCGCTTCTGCTCGCGGGGGGCAAGTGGTGTTCTCAGCACCCACCGCAGAATTGGCGACTCAGTGGCTTACTAAGACAGTGGCGGGGGTCAAGTATTCTGACATCATTGAACAAGTCGGCGGAAAGACCTTGCACAATGTTGATCAGTTCTATGCGGACTATGAATCGATGAAGGACCGCAAGAGCCTGCCCAACGCACTGGTCGACGGTAACGGCGTTCTGCTGGTATCGCGTGAAGTTTACGGTTTCATCTTCTTGAAGGCGCAATCGGACGGCGTGCTTCGGGATGCTTGGAATTTATTGAAAGGACGTGTGCCGATAAGTCATCTCATGGATGAAGTTCAAAATCTGGCGACTCCGATGAATTTTAGAATGAGCAAGGGTTCCGGAGAGACATTAGGCACGACGAGCCCTGAATGGATCAAATCCCAAGCAATGTGGCACATATTCCAAAAAGCCTCAAACTTTGATGAAGTGATCAGTGGTGACAGCGGGGACGCGCTGAAAAGATTTTGGGAACTGGACGGTCACGGCAAAAAAGCCTATTGGTACGATCATCAAACGCAAACGGCCTACTTGACAGATGCGGCCCTAGAATTTGTGAGAGAACAAACAGGCATCAAAGATCTCACGACATCCAATGTGGTTAGTTTTGCAAAGGGCTGGGGCCAGGCCGAATGGGGTAGGGTCCATGGACGTGTCGGCGCCGTTGTAGAGGAAAGCGCTACAGGGGCCAATGATTGGAAAACGATGCCAGTAAACGATCAATCGGAGATTCAAGAAAGCATGACGTATGACGATACTATTTACACTGCGGCGTTCCCCTTGAACAAATTTGGCCTTAACAACAATGCCGGAATCAATGCTCGGCCTAATATGGTGCCGACAAGCGTGACCGATTCCCAAGTGGCCGAATCGCAAGCTTTGGCCCGCGCGGATATCATACTGGGTATGACGGGCACAGCCGAGGGAGCCAGGGTCCTATTGCAAAATAAAATTGGCTTCGGCGTGGACGACATTAGCTCAGCGCCGGACCGCATTTTGGATCCGAAACTTGGACTACGCATGTATAAGCGGAACGAGTCCTTTGATGCTACTGGGGTGGCCGATCGGCTTGAAGAATTCCTGAAGGCATCTGCTGAGTACAACCTCAGTAGTGACCGGCCCGGTTTACGTCGCGGTCTCGTTTACGGATTAACCGTAGATGAACGTCAAAGTCTGAAAAAAGTCCTCGAAAGCCGCAAAATTAGCACGGATGTAGTCGCCGCTAAAGATTTGAAAGATAAAAATAGAAAGAATGCAGTGACCGGAGATGATTATTACGAAGGTAAAGGGGATCCCGCCAAAAAGCCGGCGCAAGTGGTGTTTTTGGAAAGTGATGCGGGCGCCGAGGGATCCGACTGGCGGGGCGAGTACCGCTTGGTAGGAAATCTGTCAGCCTTAGTAAGAAATGCGAAAGGCGCCTCTAAGTATGTCCAATTGATCAATCGGGTGGGCCGCACCTACGACGAAGACGGAACGACGAAAGACTTTGTAGCGGAGCGAGAACTATGGGTAAAGGAATCCGACCTTGATGGAGCGCTGAGTCGTTTGAAGGAATCAAAGGCCCAACGAGATGTGTTAATTGACTCGCTCTGGGCGCAGACATATAAGTTCGAACAACTTGATCCCGCGGACCCTGAATCGGCAAAAATAAAAGCAAAGGTCAAGGATCTTTACGATCAATTTACCAAGAATCGCGATACATTCAATCACGACTCGTCCGGGCCTTCCTCCGATCAGACTAACGTGAGTCGATCGCAGGCCCGAGAGGAACTCGCCAAATTTGTCAGCGGTATTGCGCAAATCGACGGAAAATTAATTGATTTGCGCGCGACACTGAAGCAATTTATTGAAAATCCTGAGTCTCTCAAGCCGACGGATAAACGAGGATCCGCGGCTGCTTTGTCCGCACTCGCTCTAAATTATATGGAGGCCAGGATTTCCACAACGGGTCATCAGGCCGAAGCCAGGGATGCCAACGCTCGCACGATGAATTTGGAAAAATTGCAGGCCCGGCTTCAAAGTGCCAAAGGGCGCGAAGAACGGCTACAGCAAGCCCACAAGTTGACCGGCGACGATGAAGTCAAGAGGGCGCTTGAAACGGCGACGAAGTGGCGCGAATCCGTCGAAAAAGCGTTCCAAAAGTCAACGACCTCCGAATCGAAGGATGCCAATCATAAACCGGAAAGACAGGACACCACCGTCGATAGCGCGCTTCGAGGTTCTTTCGAGGGTGATCGAGCTGCGTCTCTTAAAGTGTGGCAACAATTGCGCCGGGAAGTGCCCAATGATCCCACTTATGACAATGTCCGAGCCAAGATTGAAGAGACTATCGGTGAACTGAGTGGTGCTGATTGGGATAAGGTCCCCACGGGTGCGGAAGATTTGACGGCCGTCAGTGTTCGCACGGTGGAAGATGCAATTGCCTACGCTAAGAAGCTGGCAAAGGAAATGTTACCTTTCGAATCGGCAGAAAATCCTAATGTTGCAAAAGTTCTTCAGAGCGCAAACCAGATTATGAGAGACATTCAGGCGCCGAAACCGCCCACGCCGAGTACCCTTTTAAGAGGTGAAGACGGCGGCTCAGAGCGCGGCTCCGGGCTGAGCGGACAGCTCATCGAGCATGGCGGGTCTCGTGTCCCTGGCGGTTTTAGCGGAAGGGAAACGGGATTTGGAAATGGTGGAGAAGTGGGTCGACAACCGTCGATCACGGTGGCTGCGATGGAAAGTCTACCGGCACCGAAGGCGCAAGTGGGTCTCGCAGTGGCGGATAGTACTAACGTACAGTCGACCCTCACTCCTGGACATGTTGATCTTGGAATTCACCCGCAGCACGCACCTCCAACCAACATGCCCGCCGAGATGCGAACGGCTATTAAACCGTTAACAATTCCCCAGATATTGCTTTTGCGCGCCCAAGCGCAGGAGGCGGCGCAGCAAGTTGGGACGAACGTCCCCTCGCTCGTCGGTGCTATCGGCGGGGCCCTAAATATAGGCGATACGGCAAGTTTCCTATATAAGCAGGCTGGTGTACGAGCTCCGAAGTCTGGAAATCTTGCACTCGGAAGTGTCGATGAATGGTGGAAAGTCACTTTCGGTGATTCCTCCAGCATCGGGCAGCAGGCTTGGCAGCGATTTAAGGCGGTCACAAAGCAAGTGTCGGACCAAGGCAAAAAGACGATAGCCAATAGTTCTTCAGACGCGGGGACATTAAAGGGTGTATTTGTGGTCGGCGGTTCGTGGATTGTGGGAGGAATTGCGGCTTTCGTGCCTCAAAGTACTAACACGGCGAAAAAAGCCGCTTTGCTGGTAAGCGCGACTGGAAATACACAAGGGGTAAATACGATACCCCTCTTAGAGTCTTTGAGCATTCAAAGGCCTGCAGCGGCTGAGTCGGCTTTAAGCGAAACGGCGATCGCAGCAGCCGGCAAGAAGGCCGGCAAGAATAAGGACCATGTGGTGGCAGAACTGCAGCGGGTGCGCCGCATCGCTCATAACCTGCAGACGCCTAAATCCGGTCACGGCTATACGACCAGCGTTCGACCTGATGGGACTGTGGATTTATGGATCTCCGAGGTTACCGCGACGGCGAATTTGGCCGCTATAGCGCTTAAAGAAAAAGCCCATGATACGCCTAAAAAGCTCGTCATTCATATTTCCGCTAAAGAGGACCGACATAGCCGCCGGCGTCGAGTGATCAAGGCGATGGAGGACGCTAACGTGTCCGTCGTTGAGGAAGAAGCCCCCGTATTTATCCGACTGCGCGGAGACCTTCGCTCGGCACTTGCGCGATCTAATGCGGGCCCGATCGCCGATCTGGACAAAGCGCTCAAGACCGTCGAAGAATCGGAAGGTGCGATGTCTGCATTGCAAGGCGCTGGCTCGGACCAGGGACAGGGCGACATGATGAAAGTTATTCAATCCATGCGGCAAAAGCAGGCGGCCGAAACGGTGACCCTCGAAAGGCTGAAACTTTCGGTGCCGCAGTTGTCTCAAGGGGCGTTGACCGGTTTGCTGGACCTCCCTGGAGACGTCAAAGAATTTGTCAATGCTCTCGCCGTGGCGGCTGCCGCGGAGGGTACGGACGCCTTGTTGAAGGTTCTAAAGTCGTACCTGCATCCGGAGGAGAATGCAATAGAACCGATACGCGGAATTACACCGGATACCGTCACCGCGTATATTCCGGCGCATTTGACGCCAGGGCGAATGGCCGTGCAACATGTTGATGCCGTTTTGGAGCATGCTTTCCAGGATGCGCGAACGGTCAAGTGGGCAAAAGGGGCAC
>JBBSDO010000052.1:0-14188 GCA_038241515.1 Elusimicrobiota bacterium
CAAAATTCCAAAGCGTTTGCACGAAAAAGGATCTTAGGAAAGCAGAAAACATCGCCAGCATTAGGTTCCACTCCGTCGATTCCCTGGCGTTCGAAACCCGCCTAGTGACGTCAAACGGCTTTCTGGGTCTTCCAGGAGCAACAGTTCAAGGGCGACTCCCATACCCGCCACCGGCAAAAGGATCACGGCCATGGTCAATCCCTGATCGACCCAGGTCATCCTCGGTGAATAGGCCAGGTACCGCCAGAGTTTTTCGCCGACCCACAAGCTCGCCGCGTAGGACAAAGCGTATCGCAGCCACGTCCACGCTAACCCTCCTACGATTCCGACCCACAAAGCCAAAGGTAAACGCTCGTCTGAAACTTTCTCGATGTTTCGAACCAAGAAGGTGTTTGTTCGGCGCGCGTAAAAATCGACCATTTTGAACACAAAACCAAAGGGAACCGCGATAATGAGCGCCAAAATAATCTGCGAGAGCGAACTGTGGGCGGGAATCGTCGCCCAATAAATGGCGAGGATCGTCACCGCCGTTGAGTCGTAAGGCACTCCAACGCCCACCGGCGTCACATCAATCCATAAAAGCTGAGCGATTCCTCCGAGAATCACTCCTACGGCTGTTTTCCCCATGAGCCACCCAAACAGAACGCCGGCCACCATGGGTTGAGCAATCATCCAGGGTCCGATACCGGTGAAATCGAGAGCGATTAAGCCTGCCCAAGCCGCGCCAGCGAGAAAACGAGGAATTATCATGCCCCGGAAACCCCCACTCGCCAGGCTCGCACCCACGTTTGCTTTGGATTGAGAACGAGACGAGAGTGCGCCATCAACACAGTTCCCTGATAGGTTTTCTCAAAGCCTTCCTCGGATAGAGATACGGTTTGGAGAGGAAACTCCCAAAGGTCCGTGGGAACGTCGAAGTGTACTTTGGCCGCGATCCCAAAACCGTGATCCTGGCGGGTCCAAGCTTGCTGTTGGAAGTGTTCGACGGGATCTTGAAGATCTTGGCTCGAAAAAGCGAAGGCCATCTCGCAACCGTACCACAGGGAACAGGTTGGGCCCTGTTCGTTTTGAATTCGGTATATCACTTGCCAACCCGCCGCCCCCAGGAGAGAAACCGATTTTTCGATCGAAATGAGATTGCGCTGTTCGCCGGTCCACACCGTCCCAATCCGGCTCAATCGTATTTGCGGATACTGATCTTGCACGACATCGACCGAGTATCCGGTTTTAATGAAGTCCCCCTGTTCTCCATACTGGCAGCGGTAAAAATCGTCGATTTTGGTGTTCGGATGTAAAAAGTGATCGAGCAAACTCGAACGTCGATACCAATCCGTGAACAGCTTTTTTTCAAGTGCCGGCTCTTTCACACGTACGACGTCATGGATGGTTTGCACTCCTCCGGAGTCCGTTGCCCCCCCATGCGTCTGTTCCACGAGCTGGCGATGATACCCTTCGGGTCGGCGCGTCAGGACGTTGAGAAGATTAACCCCCCTCGGCCTTAAATCCCATTCGAAAATCGATCCGCCCGAGTGAGGAGAGAAATAGAGATTCTGCTCGGGCGATTCCATGAGGACTTCTTTCAGACCATCCTTGTCGAAGTCCGTTTCCGTGACGGTGATGCCGGATTTGTTGAGAGCCTTGTCCGCTAGCTGTTCCGCGCAAAGAAGTTCCCTGTACAAGGCTTGACGAAGGTGCGGAAGATAGAGCCCTCCGAAAACTCCGTGCCAGTAGGCGCAGTTGCATTGTCCCGCCCAGAGAGCGTCCAGCATTTTCTGCTGCTTGGCCGACGGTTTGCCTGTGGCGAGCAGCTGAGCGCCCACCACGTGATGGACTTTTTCCGCGACCCAAAGCATTTTTTTATGGATATTATTGGACTCGTCGTATTTGGTAAGAAAATTACGCCAGAATCCGCCGCGAAGGAAACGTTTTCCTACTTCGCCGGCTTGGCCCACCATGGATAGTGATGCGTCGTGCAACGAATCCTGCGACGCGGCCGGCAAGGTCCACTCGCCCATTTCGTAGTAGGAAGCGGTGGGCAGATAAACTCGGCCTTGCGGAACGGTTTCGGATAGGTAATCGGAGATGCGTGAACACGAAATCCAATCGCTGTTGCTTTCCAAAACGGTTAAAAACCGTTCCAGCCACCCTTCTTTGTAGACGTGTTCCTGGGTATCCGGCCACAATCCAAACTTCTCTCCATCATCAAACATCACGAGCGCTTTGTGCCCCGAGGGAGTCGCGAAACGGCGCAGGAGGTTGAGCGTCTCTCCCGAATCTTTAAAGGGAATTGCATACCGCAAATCCTTTCGAATCGGCAACAGCCGCAGGGTCGCCCCCTGCTCTTCTGTCAGGAATGAACCCGTCATGTCCTCTTCGGTCAAACCTGTGGTCATGAAATGGGCGTCGTCTACGAGTGTATATTCAATTCCGCAATCGCTTAAAATTTTGGTGAGGTGCGGCTCCCATACCCGCTCCGCGAGCCACATCCCTTTCGGTTTGGTCTTAAAGCGTTGGCGCAAATAACGCGTCAGTTTTTGTATTTGACCGATTTTGTCGAGATCGGGAAGCGCTGGCAATATAGGTTCATAGAAACCCCCGGTTAAGATTTCGACTCGACCCAACCGTACCTGCTCCGCGACCCGATCTAAATAGTCCGGATGGTGTGCCTCAAGCCATTCCCAGAGAATACCCGTAGCATGAAGGTTCCAATGTAATTGAGGGTGCTTTTCCATCGCCTCCAAAAACGGTCGGTACGAAAGGCTGTAGGCCTTTTCAAAAACAAAGTCAAAATTCCCGATTGGCTGGTGGTTATGAACTCCAAAAATGAAGTGAACTTTATTCATAGACAAATTCCGTCATCGCGGTTGTTCTTTCATTGCTTCGTGCTCTACCTGCCATCGCGCTATAAGCGCTACGACGTCGACAGGCTCATCTAAGGGTAGGGGTCTGGCTTCTAGTAAAACCCCTTTTTCAGCCAAATCTTTCAAATCGCGAACGTCGGTTTCGTCCAGGCTAAGCGCTTTCAAGACCTGAACGCGGCCCTCGCGGAAGTGGAGTCCCCCTACGTTCACCGAGGTGATTGGAGCGCCTGCTTCATACAGGCGAAACGCATCACGTGGATTGGAAACGAGCACGAGAGTCTTTTGGCCGTTCCAACATCCTTCGCGCCAACGCTGAGCAGCTTCTACAACGCTGAGGCACTCTAAACGAATCCCATGGGGTACCGCCAAGCAATAAAGTGCCCGCTGAGTGTCATCGGCAGCCACGCTGTCACTGGCGACGATGAGCCAAGTGACCCGCAAGGACTTGACCCAACCTTCGATCACTTGCCCGTGCACCAAACGGTCGTCGATGCGCAGCAAAGAAACACCCATCAGGCTCCGCGTTGGGCCAGCAGATCTTTGGGTAAGGCGATGGCCTTTCGTCCGTCTTCACAGACCTTGAGCGCAAGATCCCGCAGGTTCAATTCACTCCGGTGGGTGAGGCTTGAAATGAGCATATAGAGATTGACCCCGGTCACGACTTCAGAAAGCAAATTTTTGGTTTTAAGCAGCACGGTATTGCAGGGCGTACCTCCGAGCATGTCGACAAAAAACAGAACCCCTTGCTCGCTCTTTAGCTTCACCAACGTTTCGTCCAGCGCCTTGGCGAGCGTCTCGATTCCCATTTCAGGGGTGATCCCCAAGGCGACTACGCCTTCCTGACGTCCAACAATATTTTCCGCCGTTCGGACGAGTTCTTGGCCGAACTGCCCGTGAGTGACAACAATGACGGAAATCATCGCTCGATGTCGCGATGATGGACCCGAACTTTAAAGCCGTGTTGAGCCAGGTAATCACGCAAGGCGTCCGTCATCACGACCGATCGATGGCGTCCACCGGTACAGCCAATGGCGACGGTGAGGTAACTCTTACCTTCTTTAATGTAGTGCGGCAGAGACTCGGCGATGAGACTGAAAAACTTTTTGCCAAATTGCTGCGCCTGAGGGGTGGCCATGACATAGCGCTTCACCGCGGCGTCACGACCCGTTTTCTCTCGCAGATGCGCCTTGTAGTTCGGGTTGGGCATAAAGCGCACATCCCAGACAATGTCCACATCGACAGGAAGGCCGTACTTATATCCGAATGACACCAGAGTCAATTGCATGTCGTTTCCACGACGACGCTCGATCAGCCCCGAAACTGAATTTTTCAACTCCGCCAGCGTCATGTTCGACGTGTCGATGATTTTATCGGCGGCCTCCTTGATCTTCACAAGCCGCCTGCGTTCTTCATCGATACCTTCGCGTACGCTTGTTCCTAACGGATGGCGGCGCCGGGTCTCCGAGAATCGCCGAAAGAGCGATCGGTCATCGGCATCGAGGAAAATGATCTTACAGTCCACAGCCTCTTTCTTTAGATTCGCGACCGTCGTGAAAAAATCTCTGAGAAATCCTCCTTCGCGAATATCGATCCCTAAAGCGACCCGCGCCAAGGGACGGCCCGACTGCGCACAGAGTTCCGCCATCTTCGGGAGAAGCGCCACCGGCAAGTTGTCAACGCAGAAAAAACCAAAATCCTCAAAGCAATTGATGGTCTGCGATTTTCCTGCGCCCGACATACCCGTGACAATCCAAAAAAGCACTCGATCTTTTTTCATAGTTCCTATTTCTTCGCTCTCTGCGCCGCAGCCAGAGGCTTTTTAGCCATTTGCGCAATCAATTTCTTATTAAACTCTTGCGCCGTAAACTGCCCTTGATACTTGAGCCGCTGGTTGAGAGTAGCCACCTCCACGAGAACGGCGAGGTTTCGACCCGGCCTCACCGGCATCACGATCTCGGGGATTCTAACCCCGAGAATGGATGTGGCTTGTTCCGAAAGACCCACCCGGTCGTATTCGACAGTTTCTTTCCAGTCCTCGAGTCGAATCACCAACTCGACGCGCGTACGGTCAAGAATCGTGCTGACCCCAAAAATCTTTTGTACATCGATAATTCCCACCCCGCGTAACTCCATATGGTGACGAATCAGCTCCGCCCCTGTGCCAAATAAAATGCCTCCAAGGCGCTGCTTGACCTCGACGACGTCGTCTGCGACCAGCATGTGGCCTCGTTTGATCAGTTCAAGCGCACATTCCGACTTTCCGATCCCGGAATCCCCTACCAAGAGGACACCGAGACCGTAGACATTCATGAGAACACCGTGGATCGTCGTCGTAGGCGCCAACTTCTCCTCGAGATAAACGGTAAGCTCCCCAATGAGATGGGCGGTGACGAGCCCAGAGCGAATCACCGGAAGCTTGATTTTTTCGGCAGATTTCAAGAGTTCAGCGTGCGGTTTTATCCCACGGGTAATCACGATGCAAGGCAGATTGGGGTAGGCGAACGTTTTGTCGAGCACTTTCGTCCTTTGAGCCGGCGTCATCGTCGACAAATACGTGTGTTCCCCAAGACCCATGATCTGCACTCGTTCGGAAGGAAAGTAATCCAAATACCCGCTCAACGCCAAGCCGGGACGATTAATCTCAGAAACTGTGACGCCTCGACGGAGACCTTTGGCTCCCGCCAAGAGAGAAAGCTCGAGATCTCTTTCTTTTTCCGTTACGATGTCGTTGACAAGCAGGGTGACCAATTCAGTTCCTTAGTACTGATCTTCTTCTCGAATGATCTTCAGGATTTCAGCCGGATCTTTGACGTCTCGAAGCGCCTGACGAAAGAATTTATCTTTAAGGAGCCGCGAAATGCGGGCCAAGGCCTTCAGATGAAGACCGGCCGCATCCGGCGGCGCCACCAAAAGAAAGAAAATGTAGACCGGCTCACCGTCAAGAGAGTCAAACTGAACGCCGCGGCGGGACAGTCCAAAGGCCGCCACGACTTCATCGGCTTGTTCCGTTTTCGCATGCGGAATCGCTATACCCTGTCCAATTCCGGTCGACCCTAGTTTCTCGCGATCCAACAGAACTTCGACAGTGGCCTTAGGGTCCTTCAGCCTCCCTTCTTTTGTGAGCAGAGCGACCAACTCCTCAAGAACCCCTCTTTTCGTCGTCGCCGTGACGTCGATGGTAATGGCAGACGGCTTGAGGAAATCCAGAATTTTTAGTTTTTCCCATTTTTCTTCCTGATTGGCAAGCATGTGCTCCTCCATTTTCTAGATTATGAAATCGCTTCTATAACGCCGTACGTCTTGTCGGGTTTCCGATATACGACAGTGACTCGTTGGTTTGAATCATTTAAGAAAATCCAATGCGCGCTATCGGATTGTTCCATAGCCGAAATAGCATCCTGCAGGGGAAGCGTCATCAATTGGAGAGCCCGCATGCTGCTCACGCGGTGGTCCGCACGCTCGGGGAGATACGCCATCTCGGGAACATCCCACTTTTCGCCTCGGACTCGTCTCCCGCGCCCATCCGGCCGATGTACGCTGCGACGCTCTTTATAGCGGCGAAGCTGTTCATCGATTTTGTCGCAGGCCAAATCGACCGCCGCGTAAAGATCAATCGATTCCTCTTTGGCCATGAATGTCCGACCGGTGGCGTGAATCACGATCTCCGCGATGTGCCGGTTCTTCTCCACATCCAAGATCACCTGCGTGGAGATAAGATCGTCAAAGTGTCTTCGAGCTCTCTCGAGCTTTTTTTGGACATATTCCGAAATAGCGGGCGTTAATTTCAAATGTCGAGCTGTGATGTTAACCTGCATAGTGTCTCTCCTCTACAATGTAAACTTTTCCCCTAAATAAACCCGACGAGCTTCGGGATCCGCCAGAAGTTCCCTGGCGCTTCCCTCCCGAAAAACTCCCCCTTCATACATGATATAGGCACGGTCAACGATCTCGAGTGTCTCACGAACGTTATGATCGGTTATTAAAACACCAATCCCTCTTGCTTTAAGTTTCTGAACCACGGTTTGAAGATCCGCCACGGCGAGCGGATCGATTCCGACAAAGGGTTCATCTAACAACAGGAATTTCGGGTCCGACACGAGCGCCCGAGCCACTTCGCAGCGGCGTTTTTCTCCCCCCGAAAGTGTGGCTGCAATCTGATGACGAAGTCCAGAAAGCCCGAGTTCGCCAAGAAGCCCATCCATCTTTTGCTGCTTGTCTTGACCGCCGATATCTCGCATCTCAAGGATGGCCATCAAATTTTCTTCGACCGTCAATCGCCGAAAAATAGAGGGCTCCTGCGCGAGGTAACCAATTCCCTTTCGCGCCCGCCGGTACATAGGTTCGTGCGTGATGTCCTCCTCGTTTAATAGGATCCGGCCGCGGTCCGGACGAATGAGGCCCACGATCATATGGAAACATGTCGTCTTCCCCGCCCCGTTGGGCCCCAAAAGACCCACCACTTCTCCCGGCCTAACTGCAAATTCGATTCCCTTCACGACGGATCGGCGGCCGTACGATTTGAAAAGCGCGTCGGCCCGAAGGCTCATAGCGGCGTGACATGCCCGTGCACATGATCCATGAGCCGCGCGTGTTTCGGGTAAAGCCAGACAAACCCTTTACTGGACTGAAAGTCCGCGATACTGTGGGCGTCTTGCCAATGCACGAGCACCGGAGATGAACCCGAAAGAGTCAGAAATCCCTCTTTTTGTTTGTACACGGCCTCATCAGACTTAGTAGAGGAGCCTGCTCCCTGATTCATTTCCACGTGACCATGGGCGAGCACGTCATTTTCGAGTTGCCGGCCTACAAATCGATCGGCAACCACCGTGAACGGCGCGGTGTCTGTGGCGGTCTGCCAGCGGGTAATCTTGGGATTGCCCCATAGTTCCACAACCTTATCTTCCACCCGGTACTGCCCTTCGGTACCCTCGCCAATCGTTTTTTCTCCAGCCGGACCGAACCACGTAGCGACCACATGTCCATGGGCATCGAGCACCGTGGACGAGCTTGTCCCCTGATTTAAGAGCGCAGGACTCTTAGAAGGCACTTCATTGGCGATCTGGCGGCCCACAAATCGGTCAGCAATTATAGTGGGAGGCGCTGTATCGGCCGAGGTCTCCCAGCGGGTAATTTTCGGTCCGCCCCATAGTTCGACAACCTTTTCTTTCGGCCGGTACTGTGCGTCCGTTCCTTCGGCGACCGTCCTTTCTCCAGCCAGGCTGAGCCATGTAGCGACAATGTGGCCTTTTGCGTCCACCACACCGGTGCTCCTTGTTTGGATCATTCGATCTGCTTGAAGCACGTAGGGCGGATCTGTTAGCACCACGTGTCCCATAAAAAACGTTTTTGCTCCGCTGTCATGCATTTCAAGTGCATCGCTCGTAATTGTGGCCTCAGGACTTGCGGCGGGAGGATTCACAGCGCCGTGGCTGCGACCCCATGCCAACCCCACTACCAAAGCCGCCACTCCGGCACCGCTTTTCATCGGATAGCACCCGCTGTTTTGAAGCGGACGATTTGCTTCCCGATTTTAACGACTTTAAGTTCTGGATCGGATTCCAAGCCCGCCCCTTCGGTAATGGAATCGGGCTTCTCTAACCGCACCGACTCCTTTGAAATAATTTTCTTTCGTTTCGGATCGTAGCGCAGTCGTTCAGTCGTTAAAGTGGCGCTGTCGGGCGTGACAACCGTGACTCCTCCCCATGCCTCGATCTCCTTGGTTTGCATATCCACTTTTCCATTAGGCGCGCGCAGCACGGAAGACACATTGCCGCTGCTGTAAAAGGTCACAAAAGGCTTCGTGAGCTCGGCCTCATGTTGCTCCTCGAATATTCGGCCCTCAATCGATTGGAGAAGCATGGATCGTACACCTTGCTGAATATCTTGCAATTCAAAACTCTTCAAAATCTGCGTCGGCCCTTTCTGAGGGGAGGAGACCGGTCCCGAGCCGTCCCCTCCGGTACAACCATAAAAGCTCGCGACCACAAAGGTCGATAACGCCACCCAAGGCCAAAATCTCAAAGAATGCCTTCAGATAGCAGATCCCTCTCATCTAAAAGTCCGATAGGTCGCCCCCCTGCGTCAACAACGGGCATGTTGTCGCAATGGAACCGCCGAAGTTCCGAAGCCGCCTCCCCCATCCGGGTCGTGGGGGTCAAGACGTGAGGTTTGGCGGTCATTACGTGCTCCATGAGCCGGCTAAGAATCGACTGATCGTCTGGAGCCAAACGCCGAAAATCTCCATCGGTGAAATACCCGACCAATCTCCCGCTTTTATTCACCACGCTGGTGGCGCCCATCCGCGTTTTCGTCATCACTTGCAGCGCCTGGCGCACCGTTTCGTCCGCACGCACTACGGGATTCTCTTTCCCGCGGTGCATGATCTCGCCCACCGTCCCCAAAAGGCGCTTTCCCAGAATCCCGCCCGGGTGCAATCGCGCAAAGTCTTCCGCCCTAAATCCGCGCGCATGCATGATTGCCATCGCAAGCGCATCGCCTAGAGCGAGCATTGCCGTCGTCGACGTCGTAGGGGTCAGGTTGTAGGGGCAGGCTTCGCGCTTGACGTCCACCCTCAGGACCACATCGGCCACCCGCCCTAAGCGCGAATGTTTGCGGCCCGTCAGCGCAATCAGTGGAACGTCCATAGACTTGATGGACGGCAACAGCCGCTTCAGCTCGTCGGTTTCCCCCGAGAAAGAGAGCGCCAAAACCACATCCCTGGCCGTTATCATTCCCAAATCCCCATGCATCCCTTCGGAGGGATGGATAAACGTTGAAGGGGTGCCGGTGGAAGCGAGCGTGGCAGTAATTTTTCGCCCAATGAGGCCGGATTTGCCTACACCCAAAATGACGACATGCCCGTTGCAACGCGCAATCGTGTGAACCGCCCGCAAAAACTGGCCATTGATCGCTCTAACCTGCGCGGCAACGGTCTTCGCTTCAAGCAGCAAAACGTTCTTTGCCTTTTTGAGCAGCACCGCATCAGTGGGCAACGTTGTCAGCACTCCTCCCATGCATCCAAGGTGTAATCTCAGGCGGCAGATGTCTGACGTAGGGACGCAGCACTGCCTTCGTAACAAAAAACAACACAATCACTACGAGATAAATAATTGCGAGAGTCCGCCGATGCCATTCCCAAGTTGGTTGCCACAAAGGGGGCAACTGAAGATTCAGTCCACATTTTCGGCAAGTTTTTGCCGTGTCCTTATTGTCTACCTGACACTGAGGGCATTTCATAAGATCGTCTCCTTCAACCACGTTTCTTCCCGCTGCACGCCGACTAACCAAATCATGAGGTCTTAGCCGCTCTGTCAAGAGATTGCATAAGCGCGAGAAATCGCGCGAGCGTCGCCATCGCTAAGCTGTTGGGACCATCGGAGAGCGCCTTCTCTGGGTTGGGATGCACTTCACAAAACAGTCCGGCGACGCCTTGGGCCACGGCCGAGCGAGCTAAAGGTTCCACAAATTCCCGCTGTCCTCCCGATGCCGTTCCGAGCGCCCCCGGAAGTTGGACGCTGTGTGTCGCGTCATAGATAACGGGATAACCGAATTGCTTCATGACGGCGAGCGAACGCATATCGACGACCAAATTGTTATAGCCAAAACTCGATCCCCTTTCCGTTAACAATATTTTCCGTGTGCCTGCTGATTCGAGTTTACGCACTACAGGCTCCATATCCCAGGGTGCTAAGAATTGTCCCTTCTTCACATTAACCGGCAATCCCGTTTGGGCGCAGGCCACCAACAAATCGGTTTGTCGACAAAGGAAAGCGGGTATCTGCAGAATATCCACCACTTTTGCAACAGCAGTCACATCTTCTTTCCAATGAACATCCGTGAGCACCGGGCAACCCACTTCGTCTTTGACACGTCGAAGAATCTCTAGCCCTTGGCGAAGGCCTGGACCGCGAAAGGATCGTATAGAGCTGCGGTTCGCCTTGTCGTAGGAGGCTTTGAAAACGAAAGGAATATCTCTCTCGTGAGTCAAACGGACAAGCTCTCGAGCTATGGCCACCGTAAGACGGCTATTTTCGATGACACAAGGGCCCGCAATGAGAGCCATGGCTGAGCCGTTTGAGAAAGTGCAAGCACCGACCTCCACGAAAATATTCTTGGAGATTTTGGGCGATGGGATGACACGAGCCTTCACCGAAGTCATCAACGCAGGTCTTACAACGCGACCGGCGCTGCGCTCGGCTCTCGATTTTGAGCCAGCTTGAATTCCAAAGCGGCTTCGATGAACCCTTTGAAGAGCGCATGAGGACGCGTCGGACGCGATTTAAATTCCGGGTGAAACTGCACCCCGATAAAAAAGGGATGGGACGGCAATTCAACGATCTCCGCCAAATGACGTTCCGTGTACTCGCCCGAGATTTTCATTCCGCGCGATTCGATTGCTCGCCGGTACTTCGGATTAAATTCGTAACGATGCCGATGCCGTTCCTCCACCAAGGTTTTGCCGTAGAGAGAAGCGGCTAAAGATCCAGGTTTTAGTTTGCAGGGATAAACACCCAAGCGCATGGTGCCGCCCTTTTTATGGATCGATTTTTGCTCCTGCATAAGGTCAATGACCGGATGAGTGGTCTTGGCGTTAAATTCGGTCGAATGCGCGGATTTCAAATTGCAGACGTTCCTGGCAAATTCGATCACCGCGCACTGCATTCCTAAGCAGAGGCCCAGGTACGGAACTCCGTGCACCCGCGCGTATTGAATCACCGATATTTTTCCTTCGACCCCGCGATCTCCGAACCCGCCAGGGACCAAAATTCCCTGGACGTCCGCCAGTTCTCGTTCAAGATCGGGAGATTCCACATCCAAATATTTAATGTGTACCCGCGAATCGTTGGCGATTCCCCCGTGAAGGAGCGCTTCACCCACCGATTTATACGCGTCTTTTAGTTCAACGTACTTTCCGGCCAGAGCTACAGTCACCTTCTTTTTTGGATTACGAATTCGGTCCACCATGGCCGCCCATTCTTGAAGTCCTTGACGGTGGCTGCGCACGCGAAGCTGCATCAGAACTAACTCGTCGAGTCCTTCCCGCTCAAAAGCGAGTGGAACTTCATAGATGGAGGGAACATCGCGCGCCTCCACGACAGCCTCGCTAGGCACACTGCAAAACAAACTAATCTTGGCCCGCAACTCCTCTTCCAGAGGGCGTTCCGTGCGACAGACGATAATATCCGGCTCGATGCCGATTTCCCGTAATTTGCCGACGCTGTGCTGAGTCGGTTTGGTTTTCATTTCCTCAGAGGAGCGGATATAGGGCACGAGGGTGACATGAATGTACAGAACATTATCCCGACCCACATCGAGCCGCATTTGGCGAATCGCTTCTAGAAAGGGAAGGCTCTCGATATCGCCTACCGTCCCACCCACCTCCACAATCACGATGTCCTTAGTCGGGCCACCCACATTCGTGATTCGCGACTTAATCTCGTTCGTAATATGCGGAATGACCTGGACAGTTTTCCCGAGGAACTCCCCTCGCCGTTCTTTGCTAATGACGTTATCGTAAATCTGGCCCGCCGTGCAGTTGTTTTTGCGGGCCATATCCTGGTCAAGGAAGCGTTCATAGTGGCCTAAATCGAGGTCTGTTTCAGCTCCGTCTTCGGTCACGAAGACTTCACCATGCTGATAAGGACTCATGGTCCCGGGGTCTACGTTAAAGTAAGGATCCAACTTCAGCATATCCACTCGCAAGCCGCGCGATTTCAGCAGTCGGGCTAGCGACGAGGCCGTTATTCCTTTGCCTAAAGAGGACACGACACCGCCTGTCACGAAGACGTATTTCGTCATTTGGATTCTTCCCTTGTATGGCTCTTAGCCAGAAGTCGTTCCACCTTTTTTACATCCTCCGGTCGATCCACCCCGCAGGTGGCCTGCGGTACCACTACCGCTTTGATACTGCAACCATGCTCCAATACGCGGAGTTGCTCTAAGCATTCCGCCTGTTCCAAAGTGGATGGAGGCAGTGCTGCAAAACGAAAAAGAAAAGCCCGGCGAAAGCCATAAATCCCGATATGCACCCACCGCGGCGCAGGCGGAAGCTTCTGACGCTGTGCCTGGGCGGGAATGGGAGCGCGGGAAAAGTACAACGCATAATTCAATCGATCCAAGACCGCCTTGACGACATGGGGGTCTTTCCATTCCTTTTCATTCTGTGCTTTTCGCACCGCTGTCGACATCACCGCGGTGCTGTCTTGCTGTAAAGCCTCCACGACGCGATCAATGGTTTGTGCAGACAGAAGCGGTTCGTCGCCCTGAACGTTAATCACAATTCCAGCACGCGAATCCCGCGCCACCTGCGCAACGCGATCGGTGCCGCTCGGGCAGTGCGGCGAGGTCATTACGGCCTCACCGCCAAAACTGCGAACGGTGCGGGCTATTTTGTCATTGTCCGTAGCCACAACAACCCGGGTCACCCGTTTGGCGGCATTTGCCGCTTCCCAAACCCACTGAACAAGCGGTTTGCCGGCAATAGGCGCGAGGGGTTTACCCGGAAAACGTTGAGCCCCCCACCGAGATGGAATGACCGCCAGAACATCATGGCGGTGATCAATCACGGCGTTTGTCCAATGCTCTGAGGAGTTCAGCTCTTGTCACGTAAGCCGTTCCTAATTTAGCAACTACAATACCGGCCGCTTCATTGGCCAATTCCGCAGCGCGTCGCAAACTCGCACCGGCCGCTAAAGCCAACGTAAAAGTGCTGATGACGGTATCTCCCGCACCCGTCACATCAAAAACCTCGCGCGCGCGCGTGGGAATGTGAAAGGGTGGCCGATGACGTTCAAAAAGGGACATCCCTTTCTCCCCTCTCGTAATTAATAAAGATTTCGCCTTAAGTTTGCGTAAAATTTTCTGGCCAATAAGGTCAATATCCCCATCCCCTTTAAGCGAATGGACGCCCGCCCCTTCCATAGCCTCCTTTAGATTTGGAGTAATGCAAGTGGCCCGCTCATAGTAATTAAAATTTTCCACTTTGGGATCCACCGTGATTGGGATACCGCGTCGATTCGCCGCCGGAATCAGGGCACGCACCATCGCGCGACTGATGACGCCTTTTGCGTAATCGGAAAAGACGACCGCGTTCACTTGAGGAAGCACGCGGTCAATTTGGATCTTCAGAGCGGCCTGAAGCTCGGAGGGAAACTCTGCTTTTTTCTCGCGATCAAATCGAACGACTTGCTGGTGTTGCGCGATAACACGCGTCTTAACGATCGTGGGGCGGTCATTTGTTCGTACGACGCACTCGGTTCGAATTCGGGCTTCTTCAAACTTGGCGAGCAAGCGGCTCGCCGAAGGGTCCTGTCCGATAACACCAATGA
>JBBSDO010000053.1:0-13951 GCA_038241515.1 Elusimicrobiota bacterium
GGGACGCTGTTTGAACCAAAGGGATGATCGCGGCCGGATGGATCGGTAAATAAGAAAGGAAGCCATGGTCCCCAACCCATCCCATTGCCGCCACCGCTGCAGCGGTTCCCAAAACGCCTTTTGCCACCCGCGAGCGTGGGCTATCAGGACTAAAAAACAATAACGCCGCTGGGCCTAGCGCTTGCGCGCCAGAAAAATTGGCACCTGCTGCCAATTTTGGTGATGTCAGGGCAATGGTGACTGCAGTGGCCGGATCACCTATTAGGGCGGCGACAATGAGCAGGGACAAGTATTGAACGAGCGAGCCTTTTCGAGGCATGCTTAAGGCTACCTCCTGACTCAACAAGCTGCCATGAACCGGTAGACTAAAAAGGTAAGTCTCAAAGACCCACCTTATAAAGGGGTCGTCGTCCTACAAGCTCCTGGCCTCATTTCATGGGGGCGCATCGGGGTGACCGCCCCTTTACAGCCCGGCACCCAAAGATTTGTCAGGATGAAGCTGTTGGAGAAACTCCTCGCAGGGAAGGCACAGAACCCCGTTGCGCTTCAGGCGTTCCCGTCCGCGGTATAGAAAAAGGGCTTTGGACTCCGGGTAATCCTCCTGGAATGCGCGCAAACCTCTCAAATCTTCGTCACGAACCCGCGCACTGTTCTTGACCTCAATGGCCCAAAACCCTTCAGGGCCATAGATCACGAAATCCACCTCGACCCCTGAACGTGTGCGCCAGAATGAAAGGGTTTTCTGGCTGGCCCCATAGGCGATCCAAGCGCGTAAATGCTGCGCCACCAGACCTTCGAGCGCGTGGCCGTCGACCTCCGAAGGTGAATCCAAAGGTCCTCGGGGACGTAACGATCGGAAGACACCAACATCAAAAAAATAAAACTTCGGATGCGTCGTGATCGCGCGTTTGGCTCGTCGCGTGAAAATGGAGAGCCGAAAGGCCAGTAACAGATCTTCGAGAATTCCTACATAGCCTTCCACAATTTTACGTTCCACCTCGCATTCTCGCGCGACATTGCTCATGTTCAAAAGAGCCGCGTGGGAATAGCTTATCGCTTCGAGGAAGCGCGAAAAATTACCGATATTACGCACCAGTCCTTCTTGCTGTACCTCTTCTTGTAGATAAAGAGCGACATAGGCGTTCAACGATTCTTGCGGTGCATCGGAGTCCCAAACTAGCGGAACGAGGCCTTCGCGTAAAGCTCGATCAAAGTGAAACGCGGAGCCCAACTCGGCCGCCATGAATGGATGCAGCGTTCGCAGAAGCGCCCGTCCCGCTAAAAGATCGGCGCCGGTGCGTTTCAATTTACGAGCGCTGGATCCTGTCAACACGAAATGTTGCCCCATTTTCTCTTCGATAAGCGCATGAACTACAGGTAAAAGAGCCGGTACCTTTTGAATTTCATCGATCACCACGACGCGGGTTTTGGGCGATCCGAGAACGATCTCACGCAATCGTTCGGGGCGGGCACTGTAGCTTCGGAAAGTCGAAGGGTCTAAGAGGTCTACGCGCAAGGCAGCTGGAAACGTCTGCTGCGCCCAGGTGGACTTTCCTGTGCCGCGCGGGCCCAGGAGGAAAAAACTTTTTAAAGGATCTTTCAAGAATCGACGAATCGTTTCCATATTGCGACTCATTATGGAAGTATCACACCCATATTGCAAGAAGGATGGGTATGGGTCCACCGGCTCAAAAATCTTGGTCCTCCGACTCATTCATTTTTTTCGCAAAAGCGCATAGAATAGCGCGTCGGACATTGCGTTCGATCGCTATGTGCAATAACTTTCGTCGCCTCCTCTGTCTCTTTTTGCTGCCTGGTTTGTTGGTCGACCCCGGGAGTGCCTCTGCTTGTTCTCTTTTGCGTTCACGCCAAAAGTATCGTACTTCAACTTCGGAATGTTTTAAACAGCAAGCGCTGATGCTTGAACCGCTCAGTCATCCCGATCGCCAAAAACCAACGCATTCTTCCGTGGTCTGTTTTAAGCTTGCCAGCGCCCTCCTTTTGTTTTCCCTGTCCCCTTTTGCTCTTGTCAGCGCCGCACCTCGTCACAGGAAAACGGCAATTCCGCAGGTGTACTCCTCCCAAGTAATAAACAGGCTGAAAGCGGACATGATCCCTCTGTTTCGCAAACTCGCTGAACCCAAAAAGTTTGACCCAAGGGAGGTGTACAAGAATCTGGCAGTCGAAATCGAAGAGCCTGGGGGGCCTGAAGCAGCCGCGGCGGCTTCTACGGAACCTCAATTACATAACCTGGTCCTGAGCTGGATTGTAAACGCCGAGGGGACTTCACCCGCGGGAATAATAAATATTCGCGACACGCTGCGGGCGCTGATTCGCGTGACGAAAGGGCAAGAGCTCTTGTGGTTGGTAGACAATCTGCTGCTTCGTACCGTGAAAGACGAGCGGTCTTCGCTGCAAAGCCCGGAAGAATTCGCGACCTCCTTTTATGAAAACCTGACCCAAAAGTCCAGAGATAAAAAGTCCGTCGCCACCGCGGTGGCGAATGCCGCTGGGACTTTGAATGGCCCATTTGATGCATTGCAACTGGCATTTATTACGAAAGTACGAGACCTAGCGCTCAAAGATGCCCCTGAGGCACGTGAGAAGCCAGTACCGACGAGGTTCTTTCCTGCCGCGCCGCCTTCCCCGCCGAAGGATCCACCCCGAGACGCCGATCAAGGCGCGCTGAGTAAAAAATCGGTGTTAGGGCTTTTCAGCAAAAGCTGCGCCGGATGGACAAAACTGCTTCATGGGAAGGCTTTAGAACGACTGGGAAGATTACGCCATCTCGACATTTTATGGATAATTGGCGGCGCACTCATAGTTTTTGGCCTTCCGATTTGGCTTGTGCTTCGGCGGCGGAACGACCGAAGAATTACCCACAAAATCGCACCAAATCTCCAAAGAGATAATTTGCTCGGAATTATATTATTCCTAATGGCGACCGGGATGACTTTGCTCGGACCCGCGATAGGCTCCGCCCAAACAACCAGCGAAGATTCCAACAGTCCGGCCCTGCGTATAGAACGCCAAAACGCGGTACCCTTTTTAGGGGATGAACGCGCCTCGACCCGCAGAGATGCTCTTGAACACCTCAAGCCCAAAATTGATCTACCCGGGTATTGGAATAGAGAAGTGGAGGAAGGGCTCATCCAATACATAAGATTTGAAGAAGATAGTCGGTGGCGATCGCAGGCCATAGAGGTTTTCCGGAAAAAGGCGCAGAGCGGTGAACCCCTCTTGACCGCTTTACTGAATGCAGTGGCCAACGCGCAGGAGGCCATGGACAAGAATGATGAAAGGGCCGCCGCACAACTCGATATTCAAATCAGCCGGCTGAGTGAAGCCCTCGACCAAAGCGGGTACTCGGAGCAAAAAAGAGTCTGGGAGTCTACCAAAGAACATTACGTGGCGGCGAGGATGGCTTATCATGACCGACTGACAAGGAATTACTACCTTCGTTTCTTTGAAGGCATTTTAGGGGGCATGTTGGGTATTTGGTGTCTCCGATATCTATGGATTCAAAGGCAAATGCGGAAAAAGCAGGTCCATGGGCAGATCCTTGAAGCCAGGCGATTACTGCGCGAACATCAGCAAGAATCCGCCAAATTACCTCTTTCACAAGCTTCTTCGGAGAATCCATATGCTGAGGTACAGAGAAAACTGTTTCTGGAAATGCTGTCGGCTCCGCCGGTAGAAGGACCCGGTGTCCGAACTGCCCAACTGCAGAGTCTTGTGGAACTTGCAGAATACGAGATCTATCGTGCGGAGAAGGCAGTGTTTCGTCCAGTAAAGATTGCAGCGAATTCGTTAAAAGAGCAAATTTTGGGCGCCGCATTTGGCGGGCTGGCTCTATCCAAGGCCTTGAATCTTGCCCGGATTCTCGAAGTCGACGATGAGACAATGATTTATGCTTTTGCTGAATACTATCTGGATTGTTTGGATAAAGCGGGGGGTTCTTCTTCGCTAGTGAGCCTAATTGTCGATGCGGACGAACGGTTGCACTACAAATATCGACAGGCACCCTCTTTTCTCAAAGTTCCACCTGCCCTAGGCTTTACGCCTTGGGACGAACTCACGAGCGCAAACGTGAGTCGTCGCCTGCTCTGGGAACTTAAAAAGCAAGCGAATTACCGCCATGCAGGTCTAATGAATGACCGGTGGAACCGTTCCCGACGTGTTTCTTATGGGGGAAGGATAGGTGCTGTGGAGCAGTGGGGGGTGGAGGTCCGGAACCCACAAGGAGTTTGGAGTCAAGCTCCTTTTCTCCACAGGGTAGGGCCCCTTTTCTTTATGGAACAGATGTTTTTTAATGGGATCTCTCCGACTTTCCAGCGGGAGCTTGGGGGCAACGCGATCATCGTAAGCAAGCTGACGGAAAGCACTTTAGAGCAAGAAATCGCTCTACTTCACGCTTCTCGGGAGGAACCGCCAAAGCCGAAAAGACCGCATCAGGGCCCGCAGGGGCTAACTTCGTTTTCGATCGCGATCCTCATCGCTCTCGTTTCGGCCTATGCCGGCGCGTTGGGCGCACCGCTTTTTCGGAATAAACTTCCCTTTGCTTTCCGACTCCCAGCTCATGTTTTTTCAGTATTTGGGCAGCAGCAGAGTCTTCGATCTGCTTAGGGCGGGGTAATTTGTCGTACGTACGACATTTTTGTGGTGATTTCGAATCACGCCTGGAATATAGTATGAAAACGAAACGTTCTTTAATTATTTTATGCTATTTCTCAGACTTCCTGGAATTTTTTTATGATATTCGGGCTTTCAATTGGGTGATCAAAGCTCGGCAGGCGTCGAGCGGGGAAACGTCGGGCGGCCAGTGGGCGTTGCGCATTTGCCAACTTAAAAAATTGTCGGCCCCAAAGATCCAGGCATACACGGCCGCAGGGCCCTGGGGTGCCAAAGCTTCAACTTCGCTCATCTCGCCAGCGGTTGAGGGTAGACGCAAGGTCTTAACTAGGGCGTCAGGTACGGGATCTGCGGAGATAGACGCCTTGGCAGTACCTTCTACGGGTATACGGTACTTCATGTGCTCCTCTAACGCTTGACTAAGTTGTTTAAACCAAAAAACGAGTTTCTGAATTGGCACGTTAGGTATACTGAATTTCCAACCAAGGGGGCTGAAATCTACATTCCAACCTCCGTTAAGGTTTGCCATTGGGTCACCCTTTAGGTGCTCCCACACCGGTCGCAATGGATCGGCCGGGTCGCCTTTGAGCAAGCTGTCTCCGGTCTTATCTAGGGCCGAACCTGATACTATTTCAGAAACCCGGTTACGGGTTTGCTTAATCGAAAGCTTTCGGTCTACTATTTCACCAGATAATCGCTCCTGGACTTCTGGTTGGAGGGGTAGGATCTCCAAGGCGTGACTACGGCTCAATGTCCGACGTCGGACATAGGCTTTGACACTTTCCGGCAGCGAAAGCAGCCCTAGGGACTGAGTTACGTATGTACGGCCTTTGCCCGTAACTTTGGCAATCTTGTCGTGCGTCCAGAATGCGGGATCTTCCTTATTGAGAGCCGAAAACCCTTCGGCTTCCTCCAAAGCGTCCAAATCCTCACGCTGCAGATTCTCAACCAGGCCTTTAGCGGTCGCTTCCTCTTCGCTTGCCGGTTGCAGGATGCGGGCCAAAATGTATTCCCATCCTAAGAGCTTTGCCGCCCTAAGGCGTCGCTCCCCAGAGATAAGTTCATAGGCGCTGCTTTCACCCGCTACCTGGCGCAGGGTAATTGGCTGTACCAGCCCTTCTTGCTTCATGCTTTCTGCCAATCTTTCAATAGATGTAGGCTCGAACGTCTTTCGGGCTTGGTGTCTTGCAGGTTGAATCAGTGCAACCGGAACTTTGAGTATGGATTCGGCTATTTCGGCGGGCAGGGCCATTTTGAACTCCTAAAGATGGTTTGATCGATCAGTAAATTTCGCTTGGAATAGTCTATAAGATTCCTGCGGTATTAAAACTAGCGCGGAGCTTTGGGCGCGGCCACCCGCAGCCATTCGCCGGATGCTTACGCGGCCTTCCGAAGGTTTGCCGCTTTTTGATTCTTCCTGTCTGTATTGACTTCTGAAACCAGCTCAAAGAGTGTTCCTACGGCCTGAAGTACTTCGCTGCTCATCGCTTGTATGGCATTCAGTCGAACTTGATCTGCATTCGAGCGATTTCTTGGGATATCGCGCTTAAACAAAGCGATATGCTCTCTAACGTCCAGGATGTCGCGATAGAACTCGCCCGCGAGTCTCCTAAGGAAAGGAACGATTTCCAACGGCGAGAGCTGAGAGCTCTCCTTAATAACGGTATCGAGAAACGGCTTAGGCGCCTCACCGCTTAGGACGTTATAGACTATAGCCATGGGGAACACATACGCAAAGAGCCCCGCCATCACCGCCCCGCGTATTGCTTGATCCTCTTTGGCATCCTTTGCAACTCCCAGACCGTTAAATGCCTTCGAATACGAGCTGAATGCCGCACTGAAAAGGTCGACCCATTGGCTCTTCGAGACGAGTCGTGGCGCAGTATCTTGCTTGCGCTTATCCGAGACCTGATCCTTCTTGGCACCCTTTGCAACTCGGATTTTCTTTTTACGTCGCGTAGCACCGAGTCGTGGCGCAGTATCTTGTTTGCGCTTATTCGAGACCTCCGGAGATACGTAAGGTTTCTTAAGTAAAGCATTGGAGAAAAGTACCGATAAGAGGTCACCCATCCGTGGCGTTTCGATGAATTGGACAAGCTTAGCGGCGCTGGGTTGCTGTAAAATGTCCTTAGCTTGATATGGATCGTTGTGCGCTTTATAAATCGCCTGAAGGACGCGATTCCGAGCAGCGGCTAACAACTGTTTCTGAATTTGTTCAAATGCGATATTGTTACGTTGTGCATACGGCAACAGGGTCACTAACTCCCCTACCTTAATATTTCCAGCCGATTGGTAGTATTTTTCGAAAGAATCAGGATCAATATCCCAGCGGGCTGCCAGTTGGGACTGCAAGAAGCCTTTTGATAAAACCTTTGCAATCTCGTCTCTTATTCTATCGTGAACGGCTAATGGCAATAGGCCCTCGGTATCTCCTCCCTTATTAGGAGGTCCTTGGGAAAGGAGTGGTGAGCTAAGGTAATCACCGAATCGCGGCAGAATTCCGTAGATGGCATCTTGCGCCAGCTCTCGGGGGAAATGGATCAACTGGAGCGATTTTTCGAGGTCTAACGGAGTTAGATAATCCGCATCCCACGGTAACTCTAGAACGGTTGATTCGGGAATAATATATTGATGCTCCACGGCCTCGCCGGCAGCTCGCAGTTTTTCTTTCCAATGGGTGGATTGCAAGGTTTTCGCACTCGCCGGCGTTTCGTAGTAGTCATCCGAATCTTTCTTTTTAATGGAGGCAAAGACCTCATCCGTCTGAAATAGCACAAGCGCGCCGTAGCGATCGATGTTGCCGCTTGAACGCTCGGGGGCATCAACGAGAATCTCCTGATCGCCCAAGCGCACCTTTTTGTTGCGAGCTATTGTAAAAGGAGCAGGTAAAGCATTATTGGCGGTACTTACGGTAATCAGACGGATACTGGGATCACCGTTAAGCGTGTGTGCGTCAATTTTATCGTCATTGCCATAGTCGAGGCTGTGCTGCACAGTCGTCCGGCCACCATCTTTCGGGTTTGGAATGAGCAGCGTATTCCCTAGACGTTTAGAGCGATCCTTGGGGACTAAAGCCAAACTAATGTGGGCCCGGTCCGTGATCGATTTGTCGAAACTCTTGGCGTGTTCACCGAGAAAACCTTCGTGGGCGATGGGGCTTAAAGTATTGTCGATATTGCTGTACTGCATGTACTCGACACCGAGCTTCTTTAACCACCGCACTGTGTCCGGCTCGCGAAGGACATATTCAAAGGCATCAGCGTGACCAGCGCCCCCTTCGTAAATTTCTCCGGAGCTCTTCATGACGACATGCCCTTCTTTGTCGAAGGCGGCGATTTCCGGCTGCATGACAAAACGGATGCGATCTTTTTGTCCAAAGTAGTTGTTTTTTTCAAAATAGTCCTTTGTTTCATTCTCAGTTTCCTTACTCAACATGAATATAAGTGGATACATTTTCGAATGACCGTGTGCACGTGCCGCCGCCAATGATTTCTCGACGAAGACTTGGTACAAAGTCGTTCCAAAAACGGGCGTTGCGGGAAACAATCCTTTCGGATGGTCATAGCCCAAGCCCGATCCGCGCCCTCCCGCGGGCACGATAATTCCAAAACGGGCGCCTCCGCCTGGATGTTCGGTCAAAATGGAACGCCCTCGTTTTATCGATGAGTCGTCGATCTCATCAACGCGCTTAGCAGGCGCCTCTTTGTATTCCGTGGGAATGAGGACCGTGCGTCTATTGCCTTTGATGAGTTCGTGATAAATCTCTGAGAGCTGCGTCCAGTTCATGTCGGCGATTTGGCGGAGCAAAGCCCCTTTTTCTGTCAGATTCAGCGAATCAAAACCTGCAGGGACATGTTCCTGTCCGAAGCGCTTTAACATCTCGAGGGCCGCGTCTTTTTGTTTTTCGAGGTTCAGAGGTTCTTCACTGTCGGTATTTCTGCCCCGAAGTGGAGGACGCAGCGCTGCGAGATAGGGACCGTTCATGACCTTTTCCGGATCATCCGGTTTCAGCAGAATGAAAAACATCAGAAAATTAATGAGGTCGTGCAGATACGTACCGAAAACCCAGTTTCCGTGCGTGAGCCAGAGGACCGTATGGATCAACGCGGTAGAAAACGCCTGAATGGCTACGAAGGTAAGAAGGGTTTTCCAGAAGGTGGACGGCTTGACAACGGGGTCCTGGTCATTCAATATCTCGGTCGCCCGCTCGCGCGCATCGGACCGATTGACAGGAAGATGAAGAGCCACCATGAACACTCCGACGAGTAAGGCCGGCGCACCGTGGCTCAGAAGAAGATGCCGCAAATACTCCTCCATGCCGGGCACTATAATCACCGCTGCCACGAAAAAGGCACCGATGCGGGCCCACTGCGGGATGCGAAGCCTTCGCAAAAGGGCGACGACTGGACCTTTCAAGGTCATGTTCAAAGGAAGGGCGACGAGCGAATCGAAATTCCAGCCCAGACGAAGAAAGCTTCGGTAGCGAAGGTGTTCCGCTCGCGTCAATACCGTGGAATCGATCGCTAGCGGGGCGAAGGCTTGGCATGCTATGGCACTAGAAGAACAGGTTCGCACATGAAAAGTGCGGTTCGTCGCGCCCATCATGGCGTTTGAAAAGGCCGGATCGAAGATAAGTGCAATGGCGATTGGGACCGCTATAGAGCGGAGTATCAGTTGTCTCATTCTTATCAATAGTAGAGCCTTTCCATTGGTACTCCAATAGGCCGGGCGGGCAAAAATATGGGCTGTTGGACCTAGGCTTTTAAGTGAGGTAATTTTCCCGAAATACGGAAGTTTTCCCTTGTGAGAAGCCTGCGCCCCATCTAAACTTCCAGTGCATGAATAAGCATCTCGAACCCAGGGCCATTGCCTTCTGTTTTGGCCTGGCTGTTGCGATCCTTTCCTGGACCAGTCTTGCTTCGTATTGGAGTACCCACCAGCTTGTGCGTTCCTTCGATTCGGTCATTCGCGCGCATCAGGCGCTTGAAGATGTTCAGTATATCCAAGTCCTTATGGAATCGGCGGAGTCGAGCGCGCGGGGCTACGTGATCACGGGCTTGAGTGCTCGACTGGATCCCTACCGATATGCGCGTTTCATGGTTCCTTACAAACTTCGCGAAGTGGAAACTTTAATTGCCGATCATCCTCAGATGATTAAAAGCCTGCAGCGGCTAGGGGCGCTCCTTGCGAGCCATCTTGCCTACTTGACTCACACGGTGGACTTGCGGCGATCTCAGGGCTATGAGGTAGCGGCAAGTTGGATTTCAACCGAAGACGATTCGTCAAAACGCGATGCGATGGAACATCTCTTGGGCGAGATCCAGCAAGAAGAACGCTCACAACTCCAGCATCGCTGGATTTTCACCGCCGAGCATTCCATGAAAACGAAGGCGGTCCTACTTTTTGCAACCGCCATCACCCTCGGCTTGCTCGCCTGGGTCTTTGGATTACTGAGGAAAGAAAATGCTGAGCGTCAGCAGGCCCAGAATGCCACGCTGCGCGCGGAGGCCTTCCTGCAGTCGATTATTGAACGAATCCCCTACATGATCATGGTGAAGGAAGCCACGAACCTTCGCCTGACGATGGTCAATAAGGCGGCCGAGGAGTGGCTCGGTCGCTCGGAAAAAGAACTCCTCGGTTCAAACGAATTTGATCTGAAGATTCATGACCAGCCTTTAAATGCGGTTCAGAAAGACCGGCATGTGCTCCAAGATGGAAAATCGGTGGATATCGCTGAAGAACCGCTACGGCTTGCGGGAAAAGAGGAACGGATTCTGCACACACAAAAAATTCCGATGCCCGACGAGAATGGGAATCCGGCGTTTTTACTAAGCATCTCGGAAGACATCACCCAGCGCAAACAGGCGGAGCGGATGCTCGAGCTCTCGCGGGATTCGGCCATCGAGTCGGCGCGACTCAAATCGGAATTTATCCGCAACATGAGCCATGAGATCCGGACGCCGCTCGCCATCGTGATTGGGATGAACACGCTCCTTCTCGATACTGAACTTTCGGATGAACAGCGTCGCTTTGCCGCTACCGTCCAACGAGCCGCCGATGGGTTATCGAATTTGTCGAAGAGCGTGCTGGATTTTTCGAAGATCGAAGCGGGAACTTTCGCGCTGGAAACCCAGGAAGTAAACGTCAGGCAAATCGTCGAAGGGGTCATTACCATGCTGGCTGAACAAGCCAAAGCCAAGGGCGTGGGACTCGCGGGCCTCATTTATAACGAGATCCCGTCCGTCGTTTTGGGTGATCCCGTGCGCTTTCGCCAAGTCCTGGCGCAGTTGTTGGGTAACGCCGTTAAATTTACAGCCCGAGGCGAAATTATCGTGCGCGTTACTGAAGCCAAACAAACAGATTCCCAGGTGTGGCTGCACTGCCGGATTACTGATACTGGAATTGGTATTCCGGCCGAAACTCAAAAACATCTTTTCGAAGCGTTTCGCCAAGGCGACGGTTCGCACACTCGGCGCTTTGGAGGCACGGGTTTGGGTCTGGCCATTTCCAAGCGGATTGTGGACTTGATGGGCGGGGACATCGGTTTCGAGAGCGTTGCGGAGCAAGGGTCCAGCTTCTGGTGCACGATACCGTTTAATAAGCGCCACGTGCACGGACCTTCTGTCCAGGTCCCCTCACTTCCCTGGAGCCGTGCGCGGGTGTTGATTGTTGACGAGAACGAGACGCAGCGTCAGTGGGTGCGCCAGCAGTTGAGCACCTGGGCGGTAGCCAGCGAAGCGGTCGCCAGCGGCCAGGTGGCGCTCGAATTGCTGCGGCGGGAACAAAAAGCGGGCCGCACCTTCCCGATCGTCATCGTCGACATGCACATGACCGACATGGACGCTATTATTTTTGCGCGAGCGCTTAAGAACGATGCGGCACTCTCGACAACGAAGGTTTTTGTAATGAGCACCTCTGAGGAACCGCTCGACCCCGACACGAGTGCCTCGCTGGGTTTTGCCGGCTGTGTCAGTAAACCGCCCAAGCTCGAAGAGTTGTATGAACGCTTAGCCAGCGTCATCGAAAAAGTCCCCAACCCCCAGCACGCCGCGTAGTTCGGGCCCATACCTCCAGACCCCTCACCTAGCCTCCCGCAACGACGCGGGACTAGGGGCGCTCGACGAGAAAGTTGTGAGCCCCTGGTCTCCCTTTGGGAGAGGAATTTTTAGTTATTCCTCGCCCCCCTTGGGGGGAGAGGCGTTGGTGAGGGGGACAGAGCCAACTAGCTGACGTAGGCGAGAAGTTTGTCGACGTAGCTGATGTCGTCGGGGTAATTTGTGACGCGCGTCTCTACTTCGATGGAAATTTTCATCTGCTGACGCAGAGTATCGTTTTTGAGACTGAGTTGAATGCGGGCCGCGATCTCATCGGCCTTGGCACGTTCTACAAGAGGAAGCGCCAACCAAAAACCCGAAGGGGTCTGAATCGCCACGTCCCGCTCTTCACGGAGCGACGTTTTCACGAGCATCTCAAAATGATTCAGAATCGTAGCCGCGGTTTCGGCACCCAAAGACTTTTCCACGTCCTCCCACGATTTAAGGAAAACGCGCACGAAGGACAGCGGGCGCGAGGTCGCCTGCGCTTCCGCAAAAAGCTTAAGGGCTTCTTCTCTGAAGAACGCTTCGGCGGTCATCTTCGGCAGAAGAATGGTAAAGGTTGTGCCTTTTGCGGGGCGGCTCTCCACTTGGATGGAGCCTCCGTGGAGTTCAACCAAGTTTTTGGAAAGAGATAAACCTAAGCCCGTTCCTTGTTCGGCCGTGAATGAGCGGGGAGAAAGCCGCGGAAATTTGGAGAAGACAAGGGGGATTTCCTTGTCGGGGATTCCGACCCCGGTATCGGTCACGCGGCACTCAATATAATCGCCCTGAGTGCGTAATGACAATTCGACACTGCCATGGGAAGTAAATTTCAGCGCGTTATGGATCAGGTTTGTGAAGACCTGCATGATTTTGTCTTTGTCGACATAAAGCGGTAGCTGTATCTGGGGAACGTCGGCCCGAAGCGTCAGACCGCGCTCGCGTGCCAGCGGTTCAAAGGTTTTCGTAATTTCGCGCAAGAGCCCTACGAACTCCACCCGTTCGCGGCAAAGCTCCAAACGCCCGGCCTCGGCTTTGGACAGGTCAAGCAAGTTGTTCAAAAGGCGTCCCATGCGTTCAAGATTGACGAGCGTCATGGACAGCGCTTGTTTTTGGTCGGTGCTCGTTTCCCCTAGGAAGCCTTCGGCCATTAATTTGACGGTGGCCTGAATAGCCGTGAGTGGCGTGCGCAGCTCGTGTGACACCATCGCGACAAAGTCGCTCTTTTGGGGGTTCCAATCGGTCGTATGGGTTGTATCGCTCATCGGGAATCTCCTTGCTCATAGCATACAACGGCTTCATTACAGTCTTGTAAAACTTGTGTTACGGACAGGTAACGTCTCACCCCCCCCTGTCACCTGCGTCGACACTTTCTTGTCTAAATACGCAGAACAAGGAGGTTCTACATGGCAAAAAGTGAAGTTGGTGAAGTTCTAGAAGCAGAAAAAGGGAAAAATCTCAGTCCGCACAATCTCCATTTACGTTTGCGAGTCGTGGAATGGGTGCTGCTGTTTTCGACATTACTCAACCTTGCCCATTGGTTTGTTGCCGGGGGACGGGAGCATAACCTGCAGAACCAGGTCGATCAGATTCAAACGCAGCGTTAAGGAGACCCTATGATTAAACACTTAAAAAACATTCGCGGCGGACTTGGCAGCGGCGCACTGCTTTGGCTATTGGGCGTTCCTTTACCCATCATATTGCTTATCAGCCTTTTGCGCGGCTGTAACTAGCCAACACGTTCGTCGGCGAAACCAGGTACTGAGGTGAAGAGACGCCTCCGGACCTGGTTTCGTCATGTCGTTGGTCATATGCCTGTAACATAGGTAGGGTAGACTAAACGTATGCAAATCGTTGAATGGGCGCTCGTTTTCTGGAAGCATTTTCGGAATAGTCCCAAAATTCTGATAGGGTGGCTGTGCCTGATGCTGCTTTTGGGCGCGGTTCCAGCTCAGGCCGCGAAACCTAAGAAAAAGCATACGGCACCCAAACATCCCCACGTGTTGAAGTTTAAGGCTCCTCCCGATCGAGGTCAAATTCTCTCACCGGGGGAGAAGCCACCGGCCGTCAGTATCCAAAACTCCAAATAAAGCGATAAAATACTGCGGTGAGACGGAGCATCCTCCTCGCGGCTGCCGGCATTTTTTTGGTTGGACTTTTGGGAGCGCTTCTGCTTACCCGCAAAAATCCAATTGCTCCGGACCCTATTGAGCTGATGAGGCCCACCAGCGAACCGGCCGCCC
>JBBSDO010000054.1:0-13829 GCA_038241515.1 Elusimicrobiota bacterium
AGTTGTCCCAATAGCCAAAGCTGGCTACGCTCGCTCTTTGGAAAGTTTTGGATAAACTGGCATGTTCCGTTTCACATCTCTCACTTCTCCGCCGCGACGCTAAATAGGCAATTGGAAAAGTCAAACTTTAAAGTCGTCGAAATAAAGACGGAGACACCGGCGATTTGGGTCACGCAATCGCTTTTGGCACAGTTTTACGCTCAGCCTGGTCTTCCTACCCTGCAATTGCGCTCGGTCGCTCGAGTTCTTCCTCTTCTGATAATGATCCGCTTGTTGCTTTTTCCGTTCCTATGGCTGGGGAACCGATTGGGTAAAGGGGACTGTTTGATCCTCGTTGCTTGTAAGAAGTAGGAAAGGGTTACATGCGCATATTGATTTATGGAATTAACTTCTGGCCTGAGCTCACAGGAATAGGAAAATACAGTGGCGAGATGGCTGACTGGCTTGCTTCGCGTGGGCACGAGGTGACCGTCGTCACTGCTCCGCCCTATTATCCGCAGTGGCGACTTGGTGAAGGATATTCCACCTGGCGATACCGGCGCGAAGTTCGCCAACACAGCGTGATTTACCGTTGTCCCCTTTGGATCCCTAAAACTTTGAGGACACGCACTCGGTTTCTACACTTGCTTTCTTTCGCCCTAAGCAGCGCCCCGGTCGTCCTTTGGCGGGCTCTGCGCTGGCGACCTCAAATCATTCTAACGGTGCAACCTCCTTTCATGTGCGGTCCCGTTGCGTGGTTCGGTTCTCGCTTGTGCGGCGCCAAGGCATGGATGCACGTCCAAGATTGGGAGATTGATGCTGCATTTGAGCTCGGCATGCTCCACGGCACTTGGCTCAAACGCATCATGCGGCGCGTAGAAAGATTTCTTATGGCACGATTGGACCATGTCTCTGCCGTTTCGCCGCAAATGTTAGAGCGCTCTGGGACCAAAGGAGTAAACGAGCGACGCACTACACTTTTCACGAACTGGGTTGATACAGAATCCATATTTCCAATGCGTTCAGTAAATCCATTTAAGGCGGAACTCCATCTCCAGTCCGATAAACTTGTGGTTCTTTATTCTGGCAACATGGGTCGCAAACAGGGACTCGAGCTCCTCGTTGAAGCGGCTCGTCAGCTGACACGAGATACCAATCTTGTCTTTGTTCTGGCCGGCGATGGTTCACTGCGCGAGTCGTTGCAGCTCCAGGCAAAAGGTCTACCCAACCTCTTTTTCCTACCTCTGCAACCTAGTTCGCGCCTAAACGCCCTTCTGAATCTTGCCGATATCCATGTGTTAGTTCAGCGCAGCCAAGCAACAGGCTGTTTTATGCCTTCTAAGCTGACAGGAATGCTGGCAAGCGGTCGCCCGATCATTGCTACTGCTGAACCCGAGTCCGAAGTCGCGCAGATCGTCGAAGAATGTGGTCTCCTGGTTCGTCCAGGACATCTGGGAGGGTTGGTGAGCGCAATTCGCCAGCTGGCAGGCAACCCCGATCTGCGGCGTCTTTTTGGAGACTCCGCTCGCCAGTCCGCCCTGGCAAAGTGGGATAAACAAAAGGTTCTCCTAAACTTTGAGAGCGTGCTTTCCGAACAAATGGGTATCGCAAACAACCCCAGAAAGCGCTATGCCTCCCCTGTCGCCTCGTAGCCCCTTTTTAGCCCGAACAGCTCAGACATTTCTGATTGTGGGAAGTCTCTTGCTTCACCGTTTGCTACTAGTTTACGGGTATTACCCATGGCACGTAATAGCCAAGGTTTCGTATGGTTCTGAAACGTATTTCCAACTTTCATTGCTCTACGTTCTTTTTGCTGGAAGTGTAGGAGCGATCTTTTTCGGATTTTTCTATTCTCCGATTTCGTTCTGGATCCAACTTATTCTCTGCTTCGTACCTCTGGAGTTCAGTAATCCATTCTTACGCTTTCCCAGCCTATCGCCTTTGGACTATATTGTTTTTATCTCTGTCTTAGCAGGCCTTGCGCGCTTTCGCTGGGGCGGCCTTCGCGACGAATATCAAAATGCTTTTGGTGTTTTCGCTCTGGTTTTTTGGATCGCCTTTCTTATCTATAGTCTATTAGTCCCCCTAGGATTGGGCGGCTCTGCGCGAGGTAGTCTTAGATGGATCGGGTTTCTTTGGTGTTACGGTTTGGCCCGCTACGTCGCACGATATGACGAAGACTTTCCGATCCGGCTGGGTCGACTTATTTGTGCACTTGGCTTTGGGGTCGCGCTATTGGGTCTCTTGCAGTACATCCGCAGACCTCACTACGTTTCCCTCGAAGGATTGTTCGGCCAACATAATATTTTTACCGCTTACTTATCGCTGTGTATTCCTGCGATGGCTGCCCCAATTCTTTTCAGGGCGCCTGCTTTAAATAAGTTACGTTCGTTTTGCCTTGCATTCACTTCAGTTGTTTTCCTCCTCGCGTACGGGCGTGGAGCTTGGCTTGGCTTGGCAGGAGGATGGCTCGTTGTTTTGTATTTTCAGAAATCCGCGCTGCTAGGTCGGAACCGCCCACGCCTTCTCGCCCTAACGGCCCTTGGCTATTTGATCCTCGGAGTGATCGTTGTTCGCCAACCCGCCGGTCGCGGGCTCCTCAGCGACTCCAATAGGCTCGCCTATTTGAAGGTGGGAAAACGTGTATTTTATTCGCACCCTTGGCATGGTCTAGGGCCCGGCAATTACGATTCGCAAATACACTCCTACCTATCCGAAAATGATCTGAAGTCGTTTGTGCTTGATCGCCGCGGCCGGCCCACCGGATCGTGGGTCCATTTACATAATCTGTACCTGCAGATGTTAATTACCCATGGTCTCGTGGGAGCCACTCTCTGGTTCGGTGGCTTGATGTGTTGCGTATATCTCGCTGTAAAGGGTTTTAGGCGCGCCGACCCGAACCGTTTTCCAATGAATTCCTATTTTATGATTAGCATTCTCGCTTTTCTCATTCACAATATGGTCGACATCGTGTCCGTAAACAGTTTCGACATGTTTTTTGGTGTTTTGCTCGGCACGGTGGCTGCCACCGTAAGACCTTGCTCGGTCGTCGCCTAGGTAATCCGATGAAGATTGCTTTTCTGCGTGGAGCGCATCTCAATGCGTGGGAACTTCAGAGCTATGAGACCATTGCTCGGCGGCATGAATTCACAGCCATCGGTGCCGATTGGCAGTTCTATGTCGGACCCCTTCCAGGAGCGATTCAAGTGCGACGTCCCCACTTGTGGGGGTCGCAGTGGGCTAAAATCCACGATTCTCTTCCGGTGCTGTTTAATCGCGGCTTAAGCTGGGCGACGGGTCGAAGCTTTGGACTTGATAACCTGAAGTCCATACTCGGCTCCCCGGAAATAGTCCACTCAGCCGAACTTTATTCCACCATGACTTTTCAAGCTCTTGAGTTCAAGCGGCGTACCGGATGTCGATTGGTGGTTACAGTTTGGGAAAACCTCCTTGGAATGGGGGAACTTCATCCATGGCGTAAACAGCGCAAAGCTCAAGTGCTCCAAGAAGCGGACGCAATTCTCGCCGTCACGGAAACAACTCGTCGAATGCTCATCGAAGAAGGAGTTGCACCTCATCGAATAGTCGTCATACCACCAGCGGTCGACACGGAGCGTTTCAAACCCCAAGAACGCGATAGAGGATTGTGCGAGCGCCTTGGCATTGCACAAACAGACTTCATCATCCTATTCATCGGTCGACTCGTTTCTGAAAAAGGTATCGCCGAGCTTTTGGACACTATTCCAATTATTTTGAAAAGCGGGGCCCCCAAACGGATTCGCTATTTGTTTGTCGGGCAAGGACCCATGGCAAAAGAAATTGCCATTGCTCAAAAACGGTATGGGCGGGTAGTACTGACGGCGGGTTCATTTGGTTATGGCGAACTCCCCAAGATTCATAATCTCGCTGATCTTTTTGTCCTCCCGAGCAAACCCGTGCGCAAATGGCAGGAGCAATTCGGGTATGTGCTCGTTGAGAGCATGGCATGTGGCAAATGCGTTATTTCTACGACGTCCGGCTCGATACCCGATGTGGTCGGCGATGCCGCCACTCTCGTCGCTCCGGGCGACGCCTCAGCCCTTGCCGCTAAGATCTTGGAACTGCTAGAAGCACCCCTAGTTAGGAAAGAATTTGGGGAAGCCGCCCTGCGAAGAGTGGGAACCCAATTCTCACCATTCGTCGTGACCCCCCAGTTAGAAAGCCTTTATGCACACGTTCTCTCAAAGGGAAACAATGTGACTCCAGATGCTTTCCAAAACTGAATCGCAAGGCTCACGCCAAAGCAATTCGCCGCATAGCCAGGGTTGCTCAATTATTATTCCCACGTTCAATACGAAAGATTTAACCCTGAGGTCCATCGAGTGCCTTTTGCAAAATCCTCCGAAAATGAACTTTGAAATCATCGTCGTTGACAACGCCTCGAGCGACGGCACTCTTGAGGCGATTAGAAAGCGTTTCCGCGAAGTCGTTGTGATCCGAAATGATCGCAACCTCGGGTTTTCCCGCGCCTGTAATCGAGGCGCCGCCGAAGCGAGCGGTCGCTTTCTCCTGTTTCTAAATAGCGACACCGAGGTCCAGAAGGGGACCTTCGAACACCTGATTCAATGGCTGGAATCGCATTCTAACACGGGTGTAGTCGGACCCAAATTGATTGGACCTAACGAGAGAGCCATTCAGATGTCATGGGTCTGGAATCCGCTTCTGGCGGGGGAACTCATTCAGCAATATTTTGCCCCCTATGCGGTACGCCGCTCTCGCTTTAGGCAAAGGCTTATTCAATGGCTTCAGAACCGTTCTAAAAGCGTGCCCTCGATCTGCGGCGCCTGCATTATGGTTCGCCGCGACGTGTTCGATCAGATCGGAGGATTTGACGAAGACTTTGAACTGTACTTTGAGGATTCCGACATCTGCTTGCGTTGTCGTCAGGCGGGTTGGAACATCGATTTTGTAGCCGAATCTAAACTGATGCATAGGCTCGGGCAATCGACCCGTCGAAGCCCGTGGAATAGCACGTCTCTTATTTATCAGCAGAGCCATATCGCCTTTTATCGCAAACATGCCCCCAAGTGGGCGGTCGCTATGTTGAAGGGCTATTTGTTGATCAAATGGATTCGATTGGAGATCGTTTCAAGGCAGGATCAAGCCCATCGCACAGCTGGGGCAGCGTACTGCAAAGCCTATTTCAAAATGATTCTCGAAAAAGAGAAGGTCACGTTAGAAAAAGGGATTCCGTCTTGAGTGTAAAAACGGTCTGCATCGATGCTCGAATGGCTTTTGCGTCTGGCGTTGGAACGTATTTGCGAGGGTTATTGAGCGAAGTTTCCGATGACCCTTCACCGCATTTTTCCTTTGCTGTACTGCGGCGCTCACGGGATTCTTTACAAATTTCCTTACCCACCCGAACAGTTGATTCACCCATCTATTCTCTTTCCGAGCAGTGGGCTGTCCCGAGGGCGGCTCGGCAATTATCGGCCGATCTACTGCACAGTCCGCATTACAATATGCCGGCATTTTACGCGTCAAAAACAGTAGTCACCGTTCATGATCTTATCCATTTGATCTTTCCGGAGTTTTTACCTTCTTTGATCGCGAAAGCCTACGCGTCTTTTTTTTTCTTTCGTGTTTTGCCCAAGGCGCGTGCCATTATCACCGTTTCTGAACATACAAAGAGTGATTTGATTGAACGATTGGGGATTGCTGGTTCGCGAATTACAGTCACCCCTCTTGGCTTGTCAACGAATTTTCGTCCGCTCTCTCGGATCGAGGCAGCACCGGCGCTAAGCGCGTTGGGGTTAACGAATGGCTATTTTCTCTTTGTAGGAAATTTGAAGCAATTTAAAAACGTCGAATTTCTTGTTGGAAGCTATTTAAGAATGGCAGCTTCGGATACTGCTTGTCCCCCGCTCGTCATGGTAGGTCGCAACTTTATCCCTGGGTTTGACCGAACGTTGAAGGCTTCTCCCAAGATTCGATGGTTAGGAGAAGTGGCACCGTCATTATTGCCGGCGCTCTACTCGCAAGCGTTGGCCTTCGTATTCCCGTCGCTTTATGAAGGCTTTGGAATTCCGCCGCTCGAAGCTATGGGATGTGGAACGCCCGTGATCTGCTCGAACAGAGCGTCGCTTCCCGAAGTGGTGGGAGAGGCGGCGATCCTGATTGATCCAACGAAGAACGACGATTTAATTGACGCTATGAGACAAATAGCGGCCGACTCGGCTCTGCGCTCGCGGCTCACTGCAGCGGGTTTGAAGCGCGCTGCTCAGTTCTCGTGGAAGGCGACGGCGGCGAAAACTTTGGCGGTTTACGAGGATTGTCTTCAGTGAGTCTTCGTCGCGTCGCTTTGGTGCACGATTGGCTCACGGGTATGCGCGGTGGAGAAAAAGTTCTCGAAGTGCTCTGCGATCTTTTTCCCGCGGCGGATATATTTACTCTCGTTCATATCCCTGGAAAAGTGAGCCCTACGATTGAGCGCCACCGTATTATTTGCTCCCCACTTCAAAAACTTCCAGGGGTAGGAGAGTATTACCGTCATTTGCTTCCTGTCATGCCATGGGCGATCGAGCGAATGGATTTGACGGGTTATGACCTTGTCATCAGCAGCAGTCACTGCGTCGCCAAAGGGGTGCGCGTTCCGAAGCGAGCCGTGCACGTCTGCTATTGCCACACACCCATGCGCTACATTTGGGACCAATTCAACGATTATTTTGGGCAGGGCGCCGCCAACCCCTTCGTGCATCTGGCGATGCGCTCTTGCCGGCCCGCTCTGCAAAAGTGGGATCGGAAGACGGCCGCAAACGTCAATACCTTTATAGCGAATTCGCACAATGTTCAGAACCGAATTAAGAGACTCTACGGGCGAGATTCAGACGTTATTTACCCACCCGTCGACTATGGGTTCTACGGAGCAATTCCGGACGCGCCGCTAAAATCCCGGGAAGATTTCTATCTAGTGGTCAGCGCTTTAGCCCCTTACAAAAGGCTGGATCTGGCCTTGGACGCTTTTGCCCAGCTGGGGCGACGTCTCGTTGTGATTGGGGAAGGACAAGATCACTCTCGTCTAAGAGCCATTGCCGGGCCTACGGTTGAGTTTCTGGGGTGGCGAAGTAATGCCGAACTTCGTTCGTATTATCAGCGCGCGCGAGGACTCATTTTTCCGGGACTGGAAGATTTTGGAATTGTACCGCTTGAAGCGATGGCGACAGGCTGTCCGGTGATTGCCTACGCCAAGGGCGGGGCCCTCGAAACAGTCGTTGAAGGAAAAACGGGAACGTTATTTAGAGATCAAAGCGTTGAAAGCCTGGCCCAAGCCGTTTCACGATTTGAGACTACCGTCTTTGATGCATCCGTTGTTCAAGGCCGTGCCCAAGAATTTGGGCAAAAGGAATGCGAAAAACGCTTCAGACGAGCCTTCGTTGAATACAAGAGTGAAATGTCCTAAAATTCAGTCGGATGCGACGCAACCATTTTCGGTCCGTTTTTATTTTAAGCCTGCTTCTCTTCGACGCTGGAGGGCTCATACTGGCATTTCAGGCCGCTTATTGGACCCGTTTCAGCTCGACTATTTTCCTTAGTTTTTTTCCCGTTACCAAAGGTGTCCCTGAGTTAGCGACCTACCATCAAACCCTTTGGGCGCTCCTGCCCATGTGCCTGCTAATGTTTTTTTACTTAGGATTCTATCGTGAGACATTTCTCAGTGCCTACGATGAGTTCATCCTCGTACTCAAAGGTGCCATCCTGTGCTCGCTTCTCACGACCGGCATGAGTTTTGCTTACCGCGGGATTGAGTATTCACGGCTGGTCATCGGTCTTTGGTGCCTCTACAGCACCGTCCTGTTATACGGCCTTCGCGAACTTGATAAATCCCTCTCGCGTCGGATTATGTTTGCGAAAAGTGGCCCCCAGCATGTGCTGGTCTTAGGCACCGGGCGCGCCGCGCAGGCTATCCGCGAAATGGCGCAGAATCAACCTTTTGTTCGCACCTCGTTTATGGAGTCAGTCCCGCGGGGCCAGAGCCTTGAGCAAGTACTGCGCGATCAGAAGGTTTCCGAGCTCATGTTAATCCAAGGAGCCCTCCCGTCTCACGATATTCTGGAGGCGGCCCGGGTCTGCGAGCTATTGGATCTTGAATGTAAGATTGTGCCCGATCTACTTGAAATGCGGCGAGGGGAAATTATTGTTAACGGATTTTATGGGCTGCCTACTTTTCATATAAAACCATTGTCTTTGCATGGCACGAATTATGTCCTAAAGCGTAGTTTCGACATTTTCGTGAGTCTGGTCATTTTGGGTTTGATTTTTATACCCCTGGCCCTTATTGGGTTCCTGATTCGGCTTGAGACACCCGGCCCTGCCTTGTATACGCAGGATCGCGTTGGATTGAAAGGGAGGAAATTTAAGCTTTTCAAATTTAGGACCATGGTGGCAGATGCTGACAGCCGTATTGAGAATTTAAAACATTTAAGCGAACGCGCTGGTCCCGTTTTTAAAATGAAGGACGATCCGCGTGTTACGAAGTTAGGACGCTGGCTGCGCCGTTTCAGCCTGGATGAACTTCCTCAGATTCTAAATGTGCTCAAGGGCGATATGAGTTTGGTCGGACCGCGTCCCCAGGTTCTTTGGGAGGCAGCTCACTATGATGACACGGCTAAAAAACGTTTGCGTATCATGCCGGGGATTACGGGCCTTTGGCAGGTGAGCGGCAGAGCGGCACTCAGTTACGAGGAAATGATCGATCTCGACATTTTTTATCTAGAGAATTGGTCACTGGGGCTGGATTTAAAAATCCTAATCCGAACACTGCCCGCCGTGTTCTCGCATGAAGGAGCCTATTGATGAATTTATTGCGCAACCCTTCGACTTGCGCTCAGGATTATGGTGAGCGACATCAGGAGTTTAACCCATGAAGATTCTCGTTACGGGAGGCGCTGGATTTATCGCGTCGCATATCACTGATGCCTACATCGCACAGGGTCATGACGTCACGATTGTGGATGATCTCACGAGCGGGAAAAAAAGGAATGTAAATCCCAAAGCGAATCTCGTGACGTCCGACGTGCGCGACCCCAACATCAGCACCTTATTCGCGAAAACAGGATTCGATATCGTGAACCATCATGCGGCACAAATTGATGTTCGTCGATCCATGCAGGATCCGTTTTTCGACGCTTCCGTTAATATCTTAGGCACCCTACGTCTTCTTGATTGCTGCCGCACGTATAAAGTCCGCAAATTTATATTCGCGTCCTCCGGTGGCACCATCTATGGCGAGTGTCCGTCCAAGGCGGCAACAGAAGAGGATCCAAACCGCCCAGAGTCTCCTTACGGTTTTAGCAAAGCGACCGCCGAACGTTATATCCAGTTCTTTGGAGACTTTTACAAGATTCCCTATACAATTCTACGGTACGGAAACGTTTACGGGCCCAGGCAAGACCTTCATGGAGAAGCAGGAGTCATCGCCATCTTCATAGGAAAATTGCTCTCCAATGAGCCCGCAACCATTTACGGTACTGGAAAGCAAGAACGCGATTACGTCCATGTCGCCGATGTAGTCGAAGCAAATGTCGCCGCTCTAATGAAAGGAGAGAATAAGATTTATAACATTGGAAACGGGGCCGGAGTTTCTGTCATAAAGCTCTACGACGAACTCTCTTCCATAGCAAAGAACGCCAAGCCGGGCCTCAAGGCCCCACCTCGAGCGGGCGAGTTGGAACGAAGCGTTTTAGATCCGGAACGCGCGCGCAGTGAACTCGGGTGGCGCCCGAGTTTCTCACTTGAAAAGGGTCTGGCACAGACCTTTGACTATTTTCAGCAGCAGAAGCGTACTCCCGCAAAAAAATCCTGAGGACTTCCAGTCATGAAATCCAATAAACCAAAAAAAGTGCTGAAACCCTGGGGATGGGAGTTTTGGTTTGCCCATGGTTCGGCGTACGCCGGAAAACTCATCTTCATCAAAAAAGGACATCGCTTAAGCAAACAGTATCACCGGTTCAAGCACGAGACCATTTATTCCGATCAAGGAACCTGGGTATTGGAAATTGGCGGGCGCAAACGGCGCATGGCACCCGGTCAGGCCGCCGTGATCACTCCAGGAACGATACACCGTTTTACTTCTCCAATCGAAGACGTCCGCCTTATCGAGGTCTCCACCCATCAAATGAACGATGTGATCCGGATCGAAGACGACTATGGAAGGTCCAAGAAGTGACATCCCTCTCGCCTCGTTTTGGGACCGATGGCTGGCGAGGACTGATTGCCGATGATTTCACTTTCGCGAATCTCGGGCGCGTGTCGCATGCGGCTGCTCGGTACATTCATGACGCAGGGTACCAAAAGAGTGAAGAGGTGCTCGTTGGATTTGATCGACGCTTTTTGTCGCACTCGTTTGCCGAAGAGGTTGCAAGCCTTCTTCGAGTCAACGGCATTCAAACGCGTGTCGCGCAATTTCCCATGCCGACCCCCGCGCTTTCCCTGAGCGTCGTGAATCGACATGCCGCGTGGGGGATTATGATTACCGCGAGTCACAATCCCGCCCTTTATAATGGCTTTAAGGTCAAAGACCGCTCCGGCCGATCGGCGCCTCCCGAGGTCACTCGCGCCATCGAAACTTTTATCGAACCCGAGGCGCCCACTCCCGGCTCGAGCCGGTCGCCAAATCCGGCGACCCTTCCAGCTTTTGACGACTCCAACCTGTATCTTCAACACCTGCGCTCGCAGGTGGATTGGAAATTACTCAAAAGGTTTCGAGGAAAAGTCGTTTTTGATCACATGCACGGTTGCTCAAGTGGGATTCCCGAGCGATTATTTAAGGGCTGCCCGATCGAATGTCTTTCGCTTCATGAATCCGACGACGCCCTTTTTGGCGGCCTTCACCCCGAGCCGATTGAAGAGTATCTCAAAGAACTCAAGGAAACCGTTCGAATAACTCGTTCCATCGTAGGAATCGCCTGTGATGGCGATGCCGATCGGCTCGGTATCGTTGATGACGAAGGGCGTTACTTGACACCCCACCAAGTCTTTCCTCTAATCGTGCTCCATTGTGCGGAAAATAAAAAATGGAAGGGGAAAGTGGTCCAGTCCGTTTCCTTGGGGGCCCTCGGAGAACGGATTGCGCAAGCTTTTAACCTGCCATTTGAAGAGGTTCCTGTGGGATTCAAACACGTAGCCGAGCGGATGCTACGGGAAGATATTTTGGCGGGGGGGGAAGAATCGGGTGGATATGCTGTCCGTGGTGGATTGCCCGAGCGCGACGGGATTCTTTCGGGTTTGCTTTTCCTTGAGATCATCGCCACATCAGGGAAAAAACCTTCACGACTTGTGGCGGACATGGAGAAGAGATTCGGAAAAGCCCGTTTTAAGCGTGTGGATTTACCGCTCGGCAGGCCAATCGCCCAGAAAGAAGATTTCACGCGCTTCGTTGCGGATCAATTACCCAAAAAACTGGCTGGCGCCTCGGTACGAGAAACCCGAACCCAAGACGGCGTTAAAGTAGTTCTCCAAAGTGGTGCTTGGGTACTTCTGAGGCCTTCCGGAACAGAACCGCTCGTTCGAACCTACGCCGAATCCCAAAGCTGGCCACAAACCGAGTCCCTATTGGCTTGGGCCAAAAAGAGTGTCCAAAGTTACTTCTCAAAAGCTCCATGAGCGCGAATGTGCGAGCCATGGTAATGGCGGCAGGCGCTGGCACGCGTCTTCGGCCTCTCACGCTGGCCATTCCAAAACCGATGGTCCCCGTGGCCAATCGCCCAGTGCTCGAATACACGCTTGAAAACCTGCGCCGTCACGGAATCACCGAAATCGTTCTCAATCTTCATAGCCATCCGGAGATGATGCGCCGCCACTTTGGGGACGGTTCGCGATGGGGTATCCACCTCACTTATTCGCATGAACCCAAATTACTCGGAACGGCCGGCGGAGTCAAAAAAGTGGGGACGTTTTTGAAAGCCGGGCCGTTCCTCGTGATGTCAGGAGATGGACTGACCACGGTCGATCTCACGAAATTGCTGGACTTTCATGAGCGAAAAAAGTCTTTCGGAACGATGGGCGTAAAGGGGGTCGATAGCCGATTCGACTATGGCGTCACCGTGCTTGCCGCGGGGGGCCGCATTAAGCGATTTATCGAAAAACCTTTGTGGAGCGATGTCTTCTCAAACCAGGTGAATACTGGAGTTTATCTCTTTGAGCCGCAAGCGCTTTCGCAAATACCAGCAGGCAAAGTCTACGATTTTGGTCACGAGCTTTGGCCCAAACTTCTTAAGGCGGGAAAACCGATTTTCGGTTACCCCTTGACCGAGTATTGGTGTGATATCGGTAATCTGAACGAGTATCGCCGCGCCCACCACGATATGCTTGATGGCCAAGTCGGCCTTCCCCTCCTGGGTCGGCAACTGCGACCTGGCGTCTGGGTAGGAGCTGGCACCGTGATTGAGAAGAACGTGCGCTTCCATGCCCCCTGCCTGATTGGTAAAGGAAGCCGCATCTCCAGGGGCGCTGAGATCGGCGTCCATTCCGTCATTGGGGACAATTGTAAAGTCGGCGCCAATAGCATTCTCAGAGAAACAATACTTTGGAACAACGTAAATGTGGGCCCGCGCGCCCTCCTCGAAAAGTGCATTCTAGGACACGGCGTACGCTTCCCTCAGAAGTTTTCGGCCTTCGAGGCTGTAATAGTTTAGGCTAACCGTTATTTCATGAGGCTGGTTAGTGAATCAATGGCCTTCTGCTCTATCCGAGTCGCTTCCAACCCTGGTCTTTACTGTCTCAAAAATGATATTGTCTGCACGCATCACATTCCTGGACCCTCGCAAGTAGATCGCGACGCGCTCCACGAAAAATCAGGCATAAGGAAGGTAGGACTATGGCCAATAAATACGTGTTCACGTCTGAATCTGTTACGGAAGGTCACCCGGACAAAGTCTGCGACCAAATTTCCGACGCTGTACTTGATGATGTTTTACGGCAAGATCCCACCGGGCGCGTCGCATGCGAAACTTTCATTACCGTGGGTCTTTGCATCGTGGGGGGAGAAATCACCACGAAGGGATATGTGGAAGTGGCCGATTTGGTGCGACAAGTGGTCAAAGACATCGGGTACACCGATGCGAAGTACGGATTCAATTTTGAAAGTTGCGCGATCCTTAATGCGATTGGCCGCCAATCTCCGGACATCGCGCAAGGTGTTAACGTCGGCGGCGCGGGAGATCAAGGTCTCATGATTGGATTTGCCTGCCGGGAGACTCCCGAATTGATGCCCCTGCCAATTATGCAAGCGCACGCGCTGACGCGGCGTCTCGCCGAAGTTCGTAAGAAAGGCATTTTGAAATATCTCGGGCCCGATGGTAAGTCGCAGGTCACCGTGGAATACCGCGACGGGAAGCCATTCCGCGTTGATACCATTGTCGTCAGCTCTCAGCATACGGATGACATTCTCGATAAAAGCGGCAAAAGGATTACCAAGGCCGCCGTCGAGGAAATTATTGACAAGGTGATTATGCCGGTCATCCCCGCCAAGATGCTCGACAAAAATACGAAGTACTACGTGAACCCGACCGGCAAATTTGTAATCGGCGGACCGCAGTCGGACACCGGAGTGACAGGCCGAAAGATTATCGTAGATACCTACGGGGGAATGGCCGCGCACGGTGGCGGAGCCTTTTCGGGCAAGGATCCCACGAAAGTGGATCGCTCGGCGTGCTATATGGCGCGCTATATTGCCAAAAATGTGGTCGCCGCGAACCTGGCCGACCGCTGCACCGTTCAGTTGGCGTACGCTATCGGTGTCGCGGAGCCGGTCAGTATCATGATCGATATCGCGGGAACGGGCGAAATCGACGAAGAAACACTCGTGCGTGCCG
>JBBSDO010000055.1:0-13736 GCA_038241515.1 Elusimicrobiota bacterium
AAGGAGGAAGTTTCAATGAAACGTCGCAATATCGCTCTGTCATTTATTTTCCTAATCGGATTGATAATTTTTTCTCAGCCTCTTGTGCGCTCGGCGGCCGATCAGACCTATGAAGACATGAAAATGCTCGTCGAAGTAATGAATTTGATCAAGGACAATTACGTTCAAGAGATCGAAACGAAGAAACTGGTTTATGGTGCGGCGACGGGTATGGTCCATGTTCTGGATCCTTTTTCACAATTCCTAGAACCCGATGCGCATAAGGAAATGAAAACGGAAACCGAAGGAGAGTTCGGGGGCCTCGGAATCCGAATCGCGATTCGTGATAATATTTTGACGGTTATCACTCCATTGCCCGGAACGCCGGCCTACAAGCAAGGCATTCTTCCTGGCGATAAAATCGTGAAGATAAACGGAGAGGTCACCCAAGATATCACGATCGAACAAGCGGTGAAAAAGCTTCGCGGTGCTCCAGGCTCCAAGGTCCTTATCACCATTGGACGCGAAGGGGAAAAGGAGCTGAAAGACTTTAATCTGACTCGCGAGCTGATTAAGATCGAAAGCATCAAGTCGCACATGCTGAAAGACGAAATTGGCTATGTCCGGCTAACGGAATTCACGCAACGCTCCGCGCAAGACTTTGATGCGGCGCTGAAAGGTCTCAAATCCAAGGGGATGAAGAATCTTATTGTCGATCTGCGAAACAATCCGGGCGGACTCCTCAATGTCGCTGTCGATACCTGCCGACTGTTTATCGGAAATAATAAGCTTATTGTCTATACCGAAGGACGGCGCCAACCTCGACAAGAGTTTCGAGCGGATGCTCACGCGCCTTTTGGGGACGTGCCCATGGTGATTTTGGTGAATCACGGTTCCGCGTCCGGAAGCGAGATTTTCTCGGGATGCCTCCAAGACTATCACCGTGCGGTTATTATGGGCTCGGAAACTTTCGGAAAGGGATCGGTGCAATCGGTTATCCCTTTAGCGGATGGGAGTGGTCTGCGCTTGACGACGGCTAAATACTACACGCCCTCAGGTCGCACTTTCCACAGAGACGAAAAGACGGGCAAAGGCGGTGTAACGCCGGATATTTCCATTGAAGTCCCTCGAGACGTGGAAATAAAGCTGCAAGCCCAGGAAGAAGAAATTTTCGGTACGAAGCCGAAAAATGAGAAAGAAGCCAAAGATCGCGCCGTTGATGAAGCACTCGAAAGAGCCCAAGAGGTCCTCAAGTCGCGCGAGATCTTTCTCAAAACTCCCACGGGTACTTGAAGCGCATCCCAGCGAGTCGAACGGACCGCGTTCAGCCAGAACGTTAGTCTCATCTCCGATATGAGTAATGAACGTGGCGGAATAGTCCGCTTCTTTTTAGTTCTCCTCGTTTTGGGTGGTGCAGGCTTGTTTTTGTCCAAAACCTGGTGGCGCCGCCATAATCTGCAAGTCCTTTCCGGACAAATCGAAACCGCAGTGAATCGCCGGTTGACTGCCGCCGGCCTCAGCGATAAGCAAGTCTTATCGGAATTGCGAAAGGAGCGGGTTTGGGGTCCTGTGGTTTGGATCGAGAGCGAACGCCGGATTGCCCTTCCTGCAGCTACCGCACTCTCTGAGCTGAGCGGTCATTTACGGGCGACCGCCCGACAGTTTTACTGTCAGTACTCGAGCTCCAGTCGAGGTCACGAGCGCGAGATATTGATTAAGATAGGTCCAGTCGTATTTCAGCGCCTGTATTTCGTGACAGAGCCGGTCCCTGGGATCATGACGAAGCTTCCCGTGGCCTACGGGTCACTCACAGAACCATCTGTAGCCTTTGTCATTGATGATGTGGCCTATGACCTGGACACGATGAACCGCTACGCGGCTCTAGGAGTGCCCCTGACTTTTGCGATCCTGCCTCGAGATAGACATTCTAAGTCTCTCGCGGAAAAGGCTCACCAACTCCATTTTCCAGTGATCCTTCATCTGCCTATGGAGCCCATTGATCTGGCCCATAACGACCCGGGTGGGGCAGCGCTCTATTTGAAGATGACGGCTGAACAATTGCACACGCAATTCGAGAAGGATGTTTCGAGCGTGCCGGAGATTGTGGGAATCAACAACCATATGGGTTCCGCTTTCACTGAAGACGAGTCGAAAATGGATCTGGTCATGAGATGGGTGAAGCAGAGAAACTTGTTTTTTCTCGATTCCCATACCTCCGTTCATTCGATCGTTCCTCGGGCGGCCAAACGGGCCGGGGTGCCTTGTTTGGTCAACGAGACCTTCTTAGATAATAGTGATGATGTGACCGAGATCGAACATCAATTGGATCAGGTATTGAAACTGGCGCTGTCGCGCAAACGGACGATTGCTATCGGTCATTATCGGCGTAAACATTTAGCCGAAGCTTTGGCCCTCAAGATTCCGGAATTTAAGGCCCATGGCGTCACGATTGTTGGGCTACCTGCTTTCTTTGTCAATCCGAATCACTGAGTATGAACATCTTAGGAATTGAAACATCGTGCGATGAAACGGCTGCCGCTGTCGTGGCGGACGGGCGCCGCGTCATAAAAAGTGCGGTGGCCTCTCAACTGGCCATCCATCGACCGTTTAGAGGAGTGGTGCCTGAGCTCGCAAGCCGCTCGCATGTGGAACGCATCAATGAGGTGATCGAGGAAGCGACCAATCACCAGAAGACGCCTTTCGAGGCGATCGCCGTGACGACCGGGCCGGGCCTTATTGGTTGTCTTTTAGTGGGCGCTGTGACAGCGCGGACCTGGGGAATGGTGAGGGCAATTCCGGTGATTGGAGTCAATCATTTGGAAGGCCACCTCTTTGCGGGTCTGGTCGAACACCCCAGGCTTAGACCTCCTTTTTTGGGCCTTATCGTCTCCGGGGGCCATACGGAACTGGTCATATTTAGAGGCTACGGTCGCTATGAGCGATTGGGCGCCACGCGTGATGACGCGGCGGGCGAAGCTTTCGATAAAGTCGCCAATCTCTTGCACCTTTCTTTTCCTGGCGGACCCGCTATCGATCGGATAGCGCGAAAGGGGAATCCGACTGTCGTGGCGTTTCCGAGAGCGTTCATTCCGGGAACTTGGGATTTTTCGTTCAGCGGCATCAAGACCTCGGTGGCCAATTTTGTTAAGGAGCGAGGGCAGCCCCGCGGCAAGCATGTCGCCGACGTCGCCGCTTCTTTCCAGGAAGCGGTCGTGGATGTTTTAGTGAAAAAAACTCTCGATGCAGCGAAATCTTTTAAGCTCACCTCTGTTGTTGTCGGTGGCGGGGTTGCAGCGAACTCTCGACTTCGCTCGGTTTTCGAGAAATCCGCCAAACTAGCGCGAATCGAGGTCTATCTTCCCGACCTTTCCTTTTGCACAGACAACGCGGCGATGATCGCTGCTGCCGGCTTTTACAAACTGCGACACAGTCGTGTATCCTCTCGCACGCTTTCCGTCGATGCGAATCTCGCGATTGAAAATTGGACGCGCGCATGACTCAGAGTGCTGGCGAAGTCCAGACTGAATCTCTCTCGCGCCCCATCCGGCTGGGTTCGCTACAGATCGCGCATAATGTCATTCTTTCGCCTATGGTGGGGGTCACCGATGCGCCCTTCCGTCGATTGTGCGCCCGTGGGGACTGCGCTCTGATGTCTGGGGAAATGCTCTCCGCGCAGGCTATTAACCACGGAAACGAAAAGACGCTGCGCATGCTGCGTTTTTTCCCGGACGAGCGTCCTGTAAGCTCCCAAATAATGGGAAGCGAACCGGCTCTGATGGCGGAAGCTGCCCGCAAAATCGAAGCCATGGGAGCGGATCTCGTGGATATAAACGCCGGATGTCCAGTTCCTAAAGTGACAAAGACCAAATCGGGATCCGCTCTTCTAAAAGACGAAGGTCGCTTTTCTGCAATCCTGGCCGCTGTTGTGAAGGCCGTCAAAATTCCAGTCACCGTAAAGATCAGAATTGGAATTCGCGAAAATGAATATTTGGCGCCCGCCTTGGCTAAATTGGCGCAAGAGTGCGGGATCGCGGCCGTTATCGTTCATGCTCGGCCGGTTTCGCGCCGACACTCGGGACGTCCCGATTGGGAAGGTCTTGCTCAAGTCGTTCAAAAGGTGACGATCCCCGTGATTGGTAACGGGGGCGTAAATTCGTCACAAGATGCAGTAGACTTTTTGCGGATCACGAGATGTGCGGGTGTATCGGTAGGTCGTAGCGCGATTGGGGACCCCGATATTTTCCGCCGTTTGCGTCATTTCTTGCGTACAGGAATTGAATTGGCGCCTCCAACCCCTTTGGAACGCCTTGAAACGCTCGCGGTGCATGTTCAATGGGCTTCGGACTTTTTTGGGGAAAGGCAAGGCCTACTGAGAATTCGAAAAATTGTCCCCTACTATGTGGCCGGCTTCACCATGGCGACGGCGTTCCGATCGCGAGCGAACCGAATAGCAACGCTTAAGGAGTGGGGGGAATTGCTCCAAGACACCCGCGAAAAACTTTGATGAAAGTAGTCTACAACGATCTGGGTTTTGCAAAACCTGAGCCACACCGCATGCGTCGCCAGGGTTTTCCGGAGGCCATTTTCTGTCCGGGCAAGTCCGACGAACAGATCCTCAGCATATTTCGGAATTTACTCACAGGGCGTGGACCGGTGATCGCGACGCGAGCCCCTGAGAAGCTCGCGCAGGAACTGGTTTCCGCAATTACAGGGGCGGTTTGGCATCGTACCGCACGTCTCGTCGTCTCTAAGCCGATCTTGCGTCGAAACGGCCGTCCGGTGGCTGTCGTGACTGGCGGAACGGCGGATATCCCTGTCGCTGAGGAAGCTGCTGTCTCTTTAGAGGCTTTGGGGCGCGCTCCTACCCGCTTGTACGATGTGGGGGTTGCAGGGCTCCATCGCCTTCTCCGCCACGAAAACGCTCTAAGCCGCATGGCCGCGGTCATCGTATGCGCCGGAATGGACGGCGCATTGCCTTCCGTAGTAGGGGGAGTCGTGAAATGTCCTGTGATTGCAGTCCCAACCTCCGTAGGATACGGTGTTCATTTGGGCGGGGTCGCGTCTCTCTTAACGATGTTGAACTCCTGCGCAGCGAATGTGAGCGTAGTCAATATTGACAATGGATTTGGGGCCGCTGTTATAGCCTCCCTAATTTCTCGATGAGCCGCGCGGACTTTTATCTCGATTTGGGATCAGGCGTCGCTGGCGATATGCTTATCGGCGCACTTGTGGGCCTCGGCCTTCGAATAGGGGAATTGAACGCGGTACTCCACAAAGTGATCCCAGTGAAGGGTTGGAACGTTCGAGTTCAGAAAACGGAGCGTGAAGGCTGGCCCGCCTACGCGGTGACGGTTGACGGAGACCGTCCGTTCGGTGATTTCAATAAGATGAATGCGCTCGTGCGACGCGCGCAACTTCCTTCCGTTGTGAAAACAAGAGCGGGTGAAATCTTGGAAAGTTTACAATCAGCCGAGGCCCAGGCCCATGGCTCCCGGAAGACGACGTGGGACCGCACCGGGCTGGGGCTACTGGATACCCTTGTTGATGTCTTAGGAACGAGTTGGGGGTTTTGGCGGCTGGGCATCGATCAAGTGAATGCCTCACCGCTCTGCGTGGCTCGCCTGGCTCCGGCGGCGTCCGCCATGCTCTCGAAGTCGATGGTACCCTGCATCCAAACGGGGTCGCCATTTGAAATTGCAACTCCCACGGGTGTGGCAATTCTCCTAGCCATTGCAAAAAGCTATGGAGGCGCTCCCTTGAGCCAAATAGCCCGTGCGGGATACGGCGCTGGAAAACGGGAAATCCCAGGGAAACCCAATGTTCTTGCCCTCTTCAGAGGGGTGAAACATCCCGAACCTTGGAACCAAGATGAGATTGTCGTCCTTGAGACCGCTATTGATGATATGGATCCCCGTTTGTATCCTCACGCCGCCGATCAACTCTTCAAAGCGGGTGCTTTGGACGTCTGGTGGACGCCAATCGGAATGAAAAAAGGACGGCCAGGAATTTCTTTTACGGTCCTCTGCGCGCAAGCAACGGAGTCGGCGATGCTAAAGATCTTATTTCGCGAGACGACGACACTTGGGGTACGGCGGCACCTCACTCGGCGGTGGACTTTGCCTCGCCAGAGCAATGGACTTTACAAGATTGCTATACTACCGCACGGACAAACCAAAAAGCAGGTCGAATATGAAAAGGCGCGGAAAAGGGCCGAACGCCTTTCAAAGCCTCTCAAGGCACTGCTCAGACCTTAACCTCGAAAAAAAGAGAACCCTTAGATGCCCCCATCCTTGAAAGAGCTGCTTAAAGAGAAAGACCGCGAAATCGCCATTCTTCACGAGATTGCTGGAGTGGTGAGCAGCACACAGGATTTACCCGAGATCCTTCACCGCTTCTGTACGATGATCGTCGAAGAACTTAAAGCGGATTCCGTTCTGATCTATTTATTTGATGAAAATCGCGACGAATTGATTTTACGTGGATCCGATAAACCGCGCAGCGAGCATCTGGGCACACTGAAGCTCAAGCTGGGGGAAGGAATCACAGGTTGGGTTGCGGAAAAGCGCAAAATCGTGGCGATCTCCCGACATGCAAGCGACGATCCTCGGTTCAAAGGATTTAGCAGTCTTCAAGAAGATCGCTATGAAGCTTTCATGTCCGTGCCTATCGCCTTAAAGAGCGAGCTTGTGGGAGTGATGAATATTCACCATAAAAATGCTCACACACATTCATCAGCGGAAATCAGACTGGCCGAAAGAATTGTTGAAGAAATCGGCGGTGCGTTGGTTCACTCGCGGCTGCATAAACAGGCTCAGAAGAAGTCTCGTCAGGTCGAGACGCTAGCCAAAATGTCGATGACGATCGCTCAAGGCACCTATTTGCGCGAAATTCTCCAGCTGATTGTAAGTATGACCGCGGAAATGATTGGATCGAAGGTCTGCTCGTTGATGCTTCTCGATGAGAAAGGTCGGGAGCTAAAAATCGAAGCCACGCAAAGTTTGAGTGAAGAATACAAATCGAAACCGCCCGTTCAGGTCAAGCTAAGTGTTTCGGGGCGCGCCATTATGGAAAGACGACCGGTGATTGTTGCCGATGTAACGACCGATCCGCAGTACACCTATCCGGACATTGCGAAAAAAGAGAATCTGCGCTCGCTGCTGGTCGTTCCCATGATGATGAAGGATAGACCGATCGGCGTGGTCAATTGTTACACCTCCGATGTGCATACGTTCACGGACGAAGATGTCCAATTGCTGCAGGCAGTTGCTAATCAAGCGGCGGTGGCGATCGATCATACGCGGGCCCTCGAGAAAGCGATTGAAGCGCAAGAAGCGCTCGAGACACGTAAAGTGATCGAACGGGCGAAGGGCATTTTGATGCGACAGCAAGGGCTCAGCGAAGAATCGGCCTTTCGGCTGATACAACGCCAGGCTATGGATCGACGTAAGTCTATGAAAGAAGTCGCTGAAGCCGTTATTTTGTCGGAGGAGATTCAACAGAAAAAGTGATGAAATCCGTCCTCCATTGGTATCCGCAGGCCTCAACCAAAAACTTTATTTTTCCGATCCACTGATCCATTCATGCACTCCTTCCTAGACTTCTTCCAGCGCCTTTATCATTTCGATGAATTGATTCGGTGGGGAGGGCATTTCGTCCTCATTGGGATCGTGTTCGCGGAAACTGGGATTATGGCGGGATTTTTCCTGCCCGGTGATTCCCTGCTTGTAACGGCGGGTCTTTTTGCCGCACAAGGTTCCCTGAACCTTTGGCTACTCCTTTCGGAGTTAGCACTTGCGGCGATTCTCGGAGATTCCTTGAGTTACGCCATCGGGCGACGCCTGGGACCGACGCTATTTAGGCGGGATGACTCTTTTTTCTTTCGTAAACGGCATCTCGAACGGACTAAACGGTTCTATGATAAGCATGGGGCTAAGACAATTGTGTTGGCTCGTTTTGTCCCGATCATTCGGACGTTTGCACCTGTCGTTGCTGGAATGGGACAAATGCACTACAGGACATTTCTGACTTACAATGTTTTTGGGGGCGTCGGATGGGTTGGCTTAATGGTCCTGACGGGCTTCACTTTAGGTCGTTTTATTCCCCATATCGATCGTCATATCCATAAGATTATTCTTGTGGTCATTTTCCTATCGCTTCTTCCGGGCGTCTATGAATGGTGGAAAGAGCGTAAAGCGGGAGCGCAACCCGCGTCCCCCAATGTTCGGTAAGGTTTATCCCTGGCGGGTGCCCATTTTCTGGAGCGGTTTTGCTTTGCTTTCCCAGGCCTTCGCTCTACCCGGTCCGGTTCGCGACGCTGCCTCTTTGGCTTGGCCGAACGGCTTCCACCTTCACTTCCCCGCCGCGCACCTACTTTTTACTCCTTTTTGTAGTACCGCGGATTTCCTCACAGTCCTCAGCGCAAAACAGATTGAGGCGTTTTGTATCGTCCTATTCATTGGAATTTTCGTATTTTTGAGATTGAGGACCGCACTTATTTCCCTGATGTGTTTCATTGGCTTCGTTGCTTGGGGGGCGCTTATCCCTCGCCCGATGGCTAAGCTAGTCGCCGATGATCCGGACATTCTCCTCGTCGATTTTCACTCCCACACTCGCTTTTCTCACGATGGGCGCCCCATGTTTACAGCAGAACGCAATATGGCCTGGCACCAAGCTCAAGGCTATGAAGCGGCATTTATCACGGATCACAATCGGGTAGAGGCTTCCCAGGCGGCGTTCGCGGAATCTATCGCTAATTGGCACGCCGTCGGTTTCCGATCGCTTGAGGGAGAAGAAGTGAGTTTGGCGCACACTCACCTTGTCATTCTGGGCAACCACGATCGAATTGATAATAGACCCTACGATTCTGATCCTTCCCGCATTCCTCGATTTATTTCCGATATGCGGAAAAAAGGAATCCCTGTTATCGCCTCGCTCCCGGAGTACTGGCTTTACCATTGGGGGAGTGGCGTGCAGGACTTCGCGAACTGGGGGATCCAGGGGTTTGAGATCATCAACAGCGCGCCAAAAGCTCTCGATTTTCCAGCGGCCTATCGATCTCAAGTGATAGAGCTTTGCCGTCAACAAAACCTCTTTATGACCGGCATTTCTGATAACCATGGTTACGGTTATGCTACCGCGGTTTGGAATGCCATGCGTATTCCAGGTTGGCAATCTCTAGGCCCCGTTCTCCTCGAAAAAGCCGTTCTTCGCGGCCTTGTTGAACAACGTTTCAAGGCGGTCCAGGTTTTAGAGCGTGCGAAGTTTTGGCCGGCAGGCCCCTTAGAGCTCGCAATCAGCCCGATACTTGATGTCGTTACCTATTGGCGTTCGCTTCAAGGTGTCCAGGCTCTGGCCTGGGTGGGTTGGATTTGGCTAGTTTGGTGTCTCAGGCGGGTTGGTCCGCTTGCTTGACAAAAGATAGTGTCTGGGTATGATTGTGCTTTGAAAGTGGTCCAAAAAGCGAGCTAGATCCGACGGAGCGGTAACCATTATGGGTTGGTTAGATAAATTTAAAGGGAAATCGAAAGTTTCGACGCCTTCCGAAAAGGGAGGACAAAGTCGAACGTCCAAAATACTCCGTGTTTCCGATTACCTTACGGCTAAGAATGTGGCTTTTTTTGCGGCCGGTCCCTCTAAAAGACAAGTTCTGGGGAGCCTGATTGGCTCGTTGGATCTTCCTGATCCTAATGGAGCCCTCAAAGCGATCCTCACGCGTGAAGAGGCGGGTTCCACCGTCATTGCTCCAGGTTTGGCATTGCCCCACGCGCGGATCTCCGGCCTTCAGCGTATCGTGGCCACGATTGGAGTTTGCGCGACGGGCGTGGTGGATCCCAAAGCGGGGACGAATGGTCCCATTCACTTGTTCGTTCTCTTTTTGGCTCCGGCCGACAACATGAAGGAGCATCTCGCGTTCTTGGCAAGCGTATCCGCCCTTTTCCAAACCGATCACCTAACAGAACGACTTGCAACACTCTCTTCTCCCGAAGCCGTCATCGAAGCCATTAAATCCGCCGAAAAGACCCAGTAAGGCCCCCCGGCCTAACGCGTCAGTGTTTTCGTTGGCCTCACCGGTTTTTATTACCGCTTCGGGTTTCCAATGACAACGCGCCCTCCCCTGCAACCGATGAGAGTTCTTTTCTTGCGTGCGACTACACTATGTGGGATCTGTGTATTTTGTTTTCGGATACAGGTCAGTAGCGAAACGGAAGTTGCGTCTGTGATTTCCGTTCGTGTAGTCCAAGCGGCCAAAGATCGTTGGTACCTTGAGGCCGAGGTACGAGCTCCGCATGAAAAGCGAAAAGTGTGGAATGCACTTACAGACTACGATCACCTGGCTCGCTATATCCCCAATTTGGCATCCAGTAAGGCTGTGCAAAGGGGGGAACATCTTGAACTTGAGCAGCTCGGCCAAGTGAAGTTTTTAATCTTCCGTATTAAAGAACCAGTGACCTTTAATGTTGTACAGAATTTTGAAGCGGGCACGATCGATCAGCGCGCTGTACGGGGAAAATTCAAAAAGTTTGAGCAACATTGGACTCTGTCTGGATCCACGGGCGTCACGTTCATTAGCTATCGCGCCGAAGTCCAGCCGTCGATGCGCCTTCCGCAATGGCTTGTAAAAAGGCAGATACGTCGAAGTGTCGAGGAATCCTTTGGTGCCCTCCTTCTCGAATTGGGTCGACGACCCTAGTCCGCCGCAGCCTGATCGTCAAAGCCAATGTCCGTTTGTTTGACAAAGATCGTGACGGCTGGTATTATTCTGCCGCTCGCCGGAGTCGTCGAGATTCGTTAGGAGCAATGAGGCCCTCTCCCAGTGCTGCGAGGGGTTTTCCTTTGAAAATCGAGTCATAAGGGGGAATTCCATGAAAAAAACTGAAGCATGTCTTCGGAGAGACGCCGCGCGGTGGTGCAAGCGCGGCCTTTTAGCCTACCTGCTGACGGTCACGGTGATACCCGTAGTCGTTAGGGGCGATCAAGCCCAACCTTCGCCCTCGGCACCATCCCCCGTAGTCCCTTCGGCTTCTCCTCGAGACCCTGATCCCAACGGAACCAACACCGGCGGAGTCCTTGACGTTAAAGCCGCAAAGAGTGGACAACCTACGGTCGCGGAAATCGCCAATCAAGTGGGGCATAACAAGGTTTCGATTAACATGACCTGGACTCTCCTCACCGGATATCTCGTGATGTTCATGTCCGCTGGTTTTGCGATGATTGAAACCGGCTTTACTCGAGCCAAAAACGTCGCCCATACAATGGCGATGAACCTTTTAGTTTATCCGGTCTGTGTCTTGGGATTTTATCTCTGCGGCTTTGCATTTATGTTCGGAGGCCTGGGGCCAATCGGGGCCTTGGGCGGCTATGCTGGGCTCAATCACGAGCTTTCTATCACCCTCTTGGGTAAATCCTTTGGGCTTTTGGGATGGAAGGGCTTCATGCTATCGGGCAGTGGCTACGATGTAGGAGTTTTTACGCTTTTCTTCTTCCAACTGGTATTCATGGATGCTGCCGCCACAATCCCGACCGGCGCGATGGCGGAGCGATGGAAGTTCCTCTCCTTCTTCCTATTTGGCTGGATCGTGTCGATGGTCATCTATCCGCTATATGGTAATTGGGTGTGGGGCGGAGGATGGCTTTCGCAGTTGGGGACGAATTTTCATCTGGGTCACGGATACGTGGATTTCGCCGGCTCGTCGGTGGTGCATATGACCGGCGGTGTAATGGCGTTTTTTGGAGCCTGGATCCTCGGCGCCCGAATCGGAAAATACAACCGAGATGGCAGCATCAACGCTATCCCCGGCCATAATATTCCTATGGCGGTCATGGGAACGTTTGTGCTGGCCTTTGGATGGTTTGGATTTAATCCGGGTTCCACTCTGGCTGGAACGGATCTCCGCATCGCTGTAGTAGCGGTTAATACCTTGCTAGCTTCCGCGGCCGGGGCCGTAGCGGCGACGCTGTGGATGTGGACGATTCGCACAAAAAAACCTGATCCAGGAATGATGTGTAACGGGCTCTTAGCCGGTCTCGTCGCCATTACCGCTCCTTGTGCTTTCGTTAACGCGGGTGCGGCCGTGATCATCGGACTTGTTGCGGGAATCCTGGTGGTAGAAGGGGCATTCTTCGTAGAGCGTAAGCTTCGCGTGGATGATCCGGTGGGTGCGGTCGCGGTCCACGGCATGAACGGTGCGTGGGGATGTATTTCATTGGGGCTCTTTGCTGACGGAGCCTACGGCGATGGTTGGAATAATGTGTCCGGAACAGTGAAGGGACTCTTCTATGGAGACAGCTCTCAGTTTTTCGCGCAGCTTCTGGGTGTCGCAACCAACTTTATCTTCGTTGGACTATGCGCCTTCATCATGTTCAAAGCGCTCGACGCGCTGGTGGGCAATCGCGTGAGCCCGAAATCGGAAGTCGAGGGTCTGGATATTCCTGAAATGGGCACCGCAGGCTATGCCGGAATCAAAATGGACAAGTTCGGCGAGTCGCCGTTGACTCGGCTATAAGGAGCGACCGATGAAAAAGATTGAAGCCATTATAAGGCCCGAGAAGGTGCAAGACGTCATTGCGGGTTTAGAAGCGATCGGTTACCCAGGTGTAACGGTTTCCGAAGTTCAAGGGCACGGCAAACAGCGGGGCGTTACGGAACAATGGCGCGGTCAGAAATACCAGGTGACATTCCTACCTAAATTGAAGTTGGAAATTGTCGTCAAGGATGCAGATTTGGCTCGAATTCTAAAGGCGATTTCGTCATCCGCTCGTACAGAAAATGTGGGCGATGGAAAAATCTTTGTCTCAGACGTCCTGGACGTGATTCGAATTCGCACTGACGAACAGGGCGAAATAGCCGTCGGTTAGTGAAGCTAGTTGACACTGTTTGTTTGGGAATGCTATGTTTCTCGAGCCGCAACAACCCTAGTTAGTCCCATATTTTATTGACCGTAGAACAAAGGCGTTCTCGAATGGACCATCACGAGAGAACGCCTTTTTGTTTGCAGATGTTCGTTTTAACTGCCCGATAACAGCTCATAGGAGGAGTGAATGGAAACTTTAGAAAGCAAGAAAAATAAGAAAGCAAAGTCGCCAAAAGAAGTTATTGAAATGGCGAAAGAGATGGGTGTCCAGATCGTTGACTATAAGTTCATGGACATGCCCGGCACGCTGCAGCACATCTCCTACCATATCGACACCCTTAAAGAGAAAGTTTTTGAAGACGGAATTGGCTTTGATGGGTCTTCCATTCGCGGTTTTCAAGCCATTAACGAATCAGACATGCTGCTCATTCCCGATCCTGAAACGGCGGTCGTGGATCCGTGCTGCAAAACGCCCACACTTAGCATGTTCTGCAACATTGAAGATCCGATCCATCGCAAACCGTACAACCGCGATCCCAGGTATGTGGCTCAAAAAGCTGAACAATACCTTATTAAATCAGGGATTGCGACCCAAGCCTTCTTTGGACCCGAAGCGGAATTTTTTGTCTTCGACGGAATTCGCTTCGACCAAAATCAGCACTCCGCCTATTATTACATCGACTCTGCGGAAGGGGCCTGGAATTCGGGACGCGACGAAAATCCCAACTTGGGTTATAAGCCACGCTATAAAGAAGGGTATTTCCCTTGTCCGCCCACGGATAGCCTTCAGGAGTTCCGAACTCAGGCCATGCTTCGTATGCGCGAAATGGGTCTGGATATGGAAATCCATCACCACGAAGTGGCTACCGCCGGCCAATGCGAAATGGGTGTAGGCGTTCGGACCCT
>JBBSDO010000056.1:0-13727 GCA_038241515.1 Elusimicrobiota bacterium
GAAGGAAGAGCGCTGGCAGGCGACATGCGAAGAGGCGCGGATGGAACGCGAACTAGGGCATCTTCTGGTGGCAAACGACATGATTCTAAAGATCCTCTCCGAAGAACCCTCCAATGCGGAAGCGCAACGAGAACTGAGCGAACTCCAAAGCCGGCTGCGCCGCGCTCTCGACAACGGAGCAGAGCTCTCTATGCCGGAGCGCTACGCCTATGAAGGGTTTTACGCTTACGGGCAAGCCGATTACGCGGGCGCCGCCACCGCTTGGCAAAAGGTGCATGCCGTTCTGGAACAGGCTGGGACGCGCGAGCAGGCCGTGGAGCAGGTGCAAGCGTTGCGATTGCCAACCTATGAAAAAATCGCTCAAGCCCACGTGGAGGATGAGCAGCGCACGACTGCTTTGCGCGCGCTCTTTCAGCGTGGACTGACCCTCTATCAGGCGGGCCGCGCCACTCCTGCCCTGGCCACTTTCCGCCAACTCGCCATTCAAGCCCCTGAATATCCGCAACTCGGTTTTTACCTCGTGCAGACCGAAGCGGCCGCGGAAAAAGAAAGGGCGAAGCGACTCGGAGAGCGCAAACATCACGAAATTGAACGCCGCTTTCAAAACGGCGTCGCTTTCTTGGAAAAGCAGCACTATCCTCAGGCGGAACGGGAATTTGAGCAGGTTCTCAAACTCGATCCTACCTATGCCCAAGCCACTTCCTATTTAGAGTTGGCGCGGTCCGAGCTGAAGCGCAGCCATGACCCGAAGGCGGCGCAAGCGCATTACGAAGCCGGCCTTATCGATTACGCGAGCGGTAAGCTCGAAGACGCCGTCCGGGAGTGGCGCCTGGCGAGCCGCCTCGATCCCGATCACGAAAAGGCCGTGATCGCTTTGAACAAAGTCCAAAAGGAACTGGCGTTCAATAACGAGGCTCGGTGAAACTCTTTCCCAAACTGGCGCTCGCCGTATCCGCTCTCCTCTTAGCCACCACCTTGTGCTTGTGCACGGCCTTTTACGTCACGCAACAGCACGCCATAGAGCAGCAAGCCGACCTGGAGAGGCGGGCCGTTCTGCAGAATCTGGTTCATATTACGCAGGAATCGTTTCTGACGAACGACGATCTCTTACTCATCAAGTACACAGGCTGGCTCCAAAAATGGATCCCGGGTCTCGTCAGCGCGAGCGTTACGGCGCCGAGCGGGGATGTCCTTGCCCATTCCGAACCTACGCGCATCGGAAAAAACGCCGCCTTGCAAGAAAGCTCGCCCACGGAAGTGTTGGTTTTAAGCGAGCCCGTTCGCATGGGGTCCCACTGGATCGGCAACGCCTCTGCAGGATTTTCCCAGCGCTACTACGCCGACCTGATTCACGTACGCCTTAGGCACCTCCAAAAGCGCCTGCTCGAGATTGCCGGCGGAGCGCTGGCTGTGGGGGTTTTACTTTCCTTTGGGCTCGCCCTCTCCTGGACAAAACCCGTTGGACTTTTGGCCGCCGCCGCCAACCGCATTGGACAAGGCAAATACGATTTTGATTTGGCGCTGATAGAGCGCCGCACGGACGAATTGGGTTTCTTATCTAAAGCATTTGAAAATATGGCCGCGCAGCTTCGAGAGCTCGAGCAGATGAAAGAAGATTTCGTTTCCGCCGTCACGCACGAACTGCGCTCGCCTTTGGGGGCCATTGAATCCTATCTCAACCTCATCGGAACGGAGATGCACGAGGGAATCCCCGCAGAAGTATGGGCCACCTATCTCGAGCGTCTGCGCCTGAACACTCAGCGCCTGACGCGCTTCGTCAATGACCTGCTCGATGTGGCCGCCTTGGAACGGGGCAAAATCACTCTCTCCCAGCAACCGGTGAATTTGGGTATTCTCGCGCAGGACGTATTAGCCTTTTTTGAGCCGCGCATGCGCGAGAAAAACCTCCGCTCGGAAGTCCAACTGGGGAATCTGCGGTCCTTAGGTTTTGGCGATCCCGATAAGATTCGCCAGGTGTTGGTCAATCTGCTTTCGAACGCGATCAAGTTCACGCCCGAAACGGGTCTCATCCAGATCCTCATGAAAGAAATCCCCGCTCAGCACGTGATCTGCGTTTCGGTCAAGGATTCGGGGATTGGAATTTCCGAGGCTGATCAAATGAAGATCTTTAGCAAATTCGAGCAAGTCAATTCCGCCCGGCAAAGTATAAAGGGCCCCAAAGGAACGGGCTTGGGCCTATCCATCAGTCGCGCCCTTGTGGAACTTCACGGGGGAGCGATGGGCGTCGAAAGCAAAGAAGGGGAAGGGAGCCGCTTCTACTTCACGCTGCCGATTTATGTCACAGCCAGAGAGTCCATGGCTATAACCGCAACAAAGCATTAAGGCGAAGGAGAGTGTTATGAGCGAGAGTCCCATCTTATACATCGAAGACGAAGAGGATTACCAAATTCTGGTGCGTCGCATGCTGCAGCGGGCCGGCCTCGCGGTCGAAATGGCGGGGACGGGAGAGGAGGGCTTAGCCGCGCTAGAGCGCCACCGACCGAGCATGCTCTTACTCGACATCAACCTTCCCGATACGGACGGCTATACGCTGTGCAACCGGCTGCGCCAGGATTCGGCTTGGGTGGATCTTCCCATCCTGATGCTCACCGTACGCCGCCGGCCGGAGGAATGGCTGCGCGGGTTCTCCTCGGGGGCAAACGATTATGTTTGCAAACCGCTCGACCCCACGGAATTGATTGAGCGCGTGCAGAATTGTTTGACGGGGAAGGCGCAGCAATTTGCGAACCCCGGAACGCCCGAGTACCACCTGATTCAAGCGGCGATCGCCGGAAACCGCGCGGCCTTTGAAGTGCTCATTCAAAAGTACAAGGCGCGGTTGGTCGAGAGTATGCGGCAGCTTGCGCGGGGGGAAGAAGAAGCGGAGGATATCGTGTCGCACGCCTTTGTGACCGCCTTTGAGAAAATGGATCGGTTCCGCGGCGAAGCTTCCTTCTATACCTGGCTCTACCGCATTGCCACGAACGAGGCCTACCAGGCTCGCCCCACAAACAAGATAGTCTCCATGGATGGAATGACTCGAACGGAAGAATCGGCCTTGCCCGCGGCCCTCGCGCGCGAGGACTGCCTACCCGAAAAGCTCGCCGGCGAAGAGGACCGCCGCCGGATTCTCGCCTCGCTTAAATCCGTCCCCCAGCCCTACCGCCAGCTCCTCGAGCTCTTTTTCATCAAAGACATGCCCTACGAACAGATCGCAAGGAAACTCGACATGCCGCTTGGCACCGTCATGTCGCGGTTGTCGAAAGCCCGCGATCTCCTGCGCGAAAATTGGAATCGAAAAACGCTCACTGAACCATCGACGCCGACGGCGTATCGCTGAACGGCGTTCGGCAGGACGGCGTTCGGCCTAAAAACGTTCGACCGAACGACGTTCCGCCGAACGGCGCCCTAGCATCCATAACGCCTTCCGTGCCTGACGTTAGAGTGTGAGAGATGACTCAACTCTCACAAACTAACGTCAGGCACCAAAGACAGCCCACCAATGAAAGCCAAGGCCCATCGAATCCCAGGGTCTTGTGGACTCGACAAAATGAACCTTTCATTAACAAATATGTAACTCTCAATGGGTAGTCTAGAAGGGTGATACGCCTTCTAAACCAATTAGTTTCGCTGACTCTAATAACCGCCATTTTCACACAGAGCCCTTTGTCACAAGCGCGCGAAATACTCCCCAAAACCTCAAGTCAAATTCCACTCTTTGCGAGCGCTGCCCTTCTTTCAACAGAAACACTCGTTCAACGTTCGACCTTTTCACCTCATCGGGGGATATTCGGACGGGCGGCTTGCCCTGTAGACCAAATGATTTCGCACTCCGTCCAATCCCCCCGAGGGCTGGCAGGCCGGTGGTTTGGAGAATCTCTCACTCTCGATGCGAATGAAAAAATCGTTATACCTGCCCTAAGAGACTTTTTTGAACGTAAATTTAGGTTTTCGATTTATCCGCTGCCGACGGATGGGTGGAACTACAAGCGCTTAGTGCCGGAGGGGATTCTGGCTGAGGGCGAAACTGTCCAGATCTTTGTCCTCAACAGAATGTGGAAAAAACTTCTTTGGCACGCACGGCGGTCGGCGAGCGATCTTCCATGGGATCTGGTCGCCTATGCGCTGCCTAAGCCGATCTTTGCCTATTTAGGCATGCTCGTGCCGTCCGGAGTTTATCTCGATGACACAACGGCCGCAATCATTGCAAAACTTAGCCCCCAATGGCGCGCCGGCTGGTTTCTTCATGAGCTCACGCACCTTCGAAATCCTGACCTGAGCGAGGAAGAAGTGAGCCAAATCGCGCCGATGCCTGCGTTGAGTCTTCAGGACCAACTCATCGTAGCCCGAGAAATGATGCGCGTTGGACGTTTGCATGTCGGTATGCGGCTCTTTGAGAGCCTGCTTCTGCGCCCGGATCTTCGCTCTGCGGAAAATGCCAAATGGGTGCGAAAGAATTTAAGTGAAAACGCGTTGATTCGGATGAATTGTTTCAGCAAGATTGCCGATAAAAAATGTGTTGATTCAGAAGACTACGAAGCGCTCTACAACACGGTTAAAACCCTAGGGCGTCATGGTGGGGACCCTGTTATTGGCGTCGCGCTCCAAGTTTTACTGCGGCAATGGGACCAGATCGGTCCCGTATCGGTCGATGTTCCGTGGTCGGTGATGGGCCTGCGGGGAAGGGATGAAATTCTCGCGGCGCGACTAGAATCGCTACAAGCCGAATTGGATACGCCCGAAGGCCAAGCCGCGTTGGAACTGACGCTCTTAACCGTTTTGAAACTGGGCGATCGCGAGCGAGCCCTCATGAATACAAAACCCCTGCATGCGCTTGCGGATAGGCTATGCGCTGCGGACCCGTCTTCAGCGCTTTGGGGGCCATGGGTTCAATCCCTCCTTCAGGCGCTTTCCCGGGCAAGTGACACCGTGTCCCAGGAGAAAGGGTTGCGAATGGTCCAGATCATTGTGCAAAACCTGGGTCAAGACAATCTGCATGCACTCACGAGAGGGAAGGCCATCGTGCAGTGGCCCATACACTGGCAGGCGGAATTGATCGGTCCGCTCAGTGAACGACTTTCGGTGGCTGAAGATCGGGGGGCTTTGGTTCGGCTCTGTGAACGTTCCGCGTCAAGCTCGAGCCAGTCAGCGCGCCAAGCTGCAACTCGCGCCATAGCCAAGTTCTTAAATAGCCCAGCGAATAGCGAAAATCCAGCCGAGATGGAGTCCATCCTCCTCGCGGGAACTGTGTTGGTACGAAACACCGGTGACCATGATCTTGCGTCGCAAATCATGGAGGGTATTGTGTCTCGCCCTTTATCCGAAAAGTCGTTGCCGCTTTGGACGAGAGGCGGAAGCGTAATCCTCCGTATGGGAACTGAAAACCAAGCGCGCCGGTTCCTGCGCCAAGCCGCATCTGCCGGGGTCGCCGCCGAAGCGGGGTTGCTCGCGGATCTCTTGAGAAACGAGAATTTGCCGGCGTTCACGCCCCCCGCGATGTTCTTCCAGTCTCGCTTGAACACTTTACTGAAAAACAATCCGGATTTACATCTCTCTGGGGGAAGACTGGATCGTTTGATTCTCGCTTACGATCTGCCCGAATTGGTTAGTCGATTGATCAATTACTATGAGAACCCCTCGTCGGACAAAGTGAGTACGCTCTCGACTCAGAATCCGCATCTGCGCGCCTTAGCCGCAAGAGCAACTGACGAAAAACTTATTTTGTTTCTCGATTCGCTGGCGAAACGGGCCACCTTAGAAGACCACGAAACAATGATCGATTTACTTCACGCCAGCGCACGGGGGGACCTGGTTCGGCGCTACTTGGCTAAACGGCCATGGCTTGCAGTATTGCAGCCCGAAGCTTTTCAGAAACGAGCGGACCGCGGATCCGCTGCGTCCCGACGAAAAGCCCGAATCGTCCAGAGCTTGAGTCCACTCTTTGGCCACAACTGGCTCGAAGCGAATTGGGGAAACATCGACTCTCTCCTGGTGCGTCTCGTGGTGCTGCGTCGATGGTGGAAAAGGTACCCTTCCGATTTGCTCTCGATGGAGCATTGGAAACGACTCGCCGAAAATCCCCAGGCCGACCCTCTTTTTCATTTGGAACTCTATACCTTGCTTGCAGAACTGGAAAACGCTGCGGTTTCCGACCGGGTCGAACATTCTCTGGTTCAAGAGGTCATGCGCTCCATCGACGAAGGTACACAGCCTGTTCTATCCAATCGCCAGCAGTTCACCGATCTTTCGCAGGAGATGGAACGCTGGTGGGAACACAAATTATGGATAGAAGAAAAAGTCCCTCGACGCCTGGAAAGCCTTTTCCAACATTATGCGCGTTCGCTGGGCCTGAGTGTGAAGGGTATCGTCGGGATGGTCGCGGAGGTCCATGGAGTGGCTAGCGTTCGTCACGGCCGAGCATTGGGAGCCGCCCTCTCACACGGCTTAAGCCTACGCATTGTGCAAAAGATCATGGTGACCCAGTCCGTTGAAGAGGTGCTTGAACATCATGGCTGGATCAAAGTTGACAAGACCTTACTCGAGAAATACCATGACCGCTTTGTCCGCGCCATGGCATTCCTGATTCCGCACGAATTTGGCCATGTGCTCCTTAATAAGAAGTCGAAGCGCGCGGAAGTAAAGCCTCCCCCGCTGGATATTCATCTCTTTCCCAGTTTTCCAGGGGAGTATATCGAGCTGTTTGCCGAAGAAATTGTGGTGGATCGTGTGGCACTGGAAATCGCCGCGAAGCTCGGCACCTATTCCGCTGGATTCCCGGAAGAGACGCCATCTCTCGAGAGAGCCGCGCTGGGATTGGCAGAAACGATCCCGTTAATTCTCGCTCCCGAACGTAAGGAAATTTTGCAAAAACAGTGGAATCACCATCCGGGTTTACTGCTGGCCGGCCTCGCTCGTTTTCACGGAGAGTTGCTGGAGTTGGCCAATGGAATGGTCCCACTTTCGCCCCAAACTCAGAGCCTCCTCGCGGAGAGAGCCAAAATGATCAACGGATTGGTACTTACGCTCGTGAAGACGAAACCTTCGTTCTACAAGGAATATACGGAACTGGTCAAGAGGTTCGGTCGGCATTATCGGTTGACGACCGTGACGTTGAATCCACGCCTAACGCCCGCCTATGTGACGCCGATTGTTGTTGTGGTGGTCATCCCTGCTCTTGTCCGTCATTTTTTTGGCGAGGAACCCGCGTTGGTTATTTCGCGGCTATTGAGTTTCGCACTGGCTGGGCTGGCGACTTATTATTTCTTTAAATTCTTCGGCCCCGAGAATACGTTGCTTACTCGAGTCAAAGGCTATTTAGAACGCCAGCGCCTCTCCGCGGCATAAATACAGTCATCTAAATATGTACCTCATCCATAACGCCCTCAGTGCCTGACGTTAGAGTGGGAGAGATGAACCAACTCTCACAAACTAACGTCAGGCACCAAAGACAGTACATAGAAACGCCCAAATCCATTCTCCAAAGCCGCCCTGATCATTTACGGCTTTCACCCATATATCCAGAAAGTGGCGTTTCGTCCTGTCTTGGTCGCCCCTTTTTTGCTCAGGCGGCTTGACGGAGGGGTTCTCGCCGGGGAAGAGAGACCGTGAAGACGCAGCCATGCGGGTCATGATTGGCCACCGAAATGCGTCCTCCCATAGCCACGACAATGGCTTTTGTAATCGTCAGGCCAAGTCCCGTTCCAGGGCACTTGTAATTGATGGCATCCTTTGTTCGATAAAAAGGTTCAAACACGTGAGACTGCAATTCCAAGGGTATGCCTGGACCCGAATCGATGACACGAATGACGATCATGTCCTCGTGAGCCTCCGCTTCAAGGGCGATGTGGCATCCTTCGGGCGTGTACTTAGCCGCATTTCCTAAAAGATTAATAAAAATCTGCTGGCTTCGATCTCGATCCATTTCGACATCCTTGGCTTCGGGCTGGAACTTCATCTCAAACGTTTTATCCGGATTTGCCAGCCTGAGACCCGCAATAACGGCAGCGGCTATCTTTTCAAGATCCAACCGTTCATAATGCAGCGGCACCCCTTGCTGTTGGACGCGAGATAAATCGAGGATTTCGCTAACCAATCGCGTCAGACGCCAAGAATCCGTGACAATCATTTCAAGGAATTGAACTCGTTTCTGAGGTGGAAGTGAGTCGTCGAAATCCTGCAGCATCTTGGCAGCGCCAATAATGGAGGTCAAAGGCGTGCGAAGCTCATGCGAGACCATGGATGTAAATTCTTCCTGAATAACCAGGGCTCTCTGCAGTTCGCCGACGCTCGAGGCTAATTTCAAATTGAGCTCTCTCAGCTCGGCGGCGGACTGCAGGGCCTTTTCTTGAGCTTCCTGCAAGTGTTCTATTTTCTGCAGCAAAACGCGCTCAATTTGATTTCGACTGAGGAGGCTGATCTTTTCCGCGTCAAACAACGAATCGGGCAGAAAGCTGATGATCTCGGGAAAAGTTTCGAGGCCGGCATAGCTAGCAGTCAAATCTTGGTAACTGTTCTCAAATAATCGCTGGGCCGCTCCTTGACCCAGCGATTTTTCCAATCGGCCATAAAGATGGGCTGAAAACCGCTGAAGGAGGGCAGGCCATTGTGCTTCTTTCTCTGGCAGCTCTTCCAGCAAGCCAAAGGGAAGGGGCAAAACTGCGTCGTTTGGAGCATGGCCCAGCCAGGCAAGAGCGGATATCAACGTATTCTCCCCAACTCCGCCTAAAACTCGAATGGCGCGTCGCAAAACGCCCTCCAGAAGTTGAATTCCCAGAAGAATTTCCTGACGAAGAGCGCTTTCAAAGATGAGCGCAAAGCCGGGGAGGATCAACAGAGGGGAATAGTCGTTCCTCGTCGAGCGACGCAGGTCTTCGCGGCTGAGCCGCCCGGGCATGTCCGCCACGACAAGATACTGCTCGATCTCCAGATAGATGGACGGAAGTTCCTTTTCCTGTTCCATCGGCGAAAGACGCTCGAAGGCTTTAACGCGCTCTTTCAACGCGGCGGTCCGGCCGGGTACGACCGCCCGGCTCAGTAAATTTCTCAACAAGGCGACCAAGAGCGGTCCGGAAGAGGACTCGCACTGGGTACCTTCGGCTGGGCGTGAAAGAAAACGCCGAAGCAAAGCCCGAATGTTCAGATTTAGCCCGCGTGACTCGCTTTGTACAAATTGAAAAACCCTAAGCCGGTCAGAAGCCAAGTGACCATCAGCGCCACGAACCAGGCGATGGTTCCGCCTACAGCGCCAAATAAATGTTGGAATAGGCTATAACTCAAGAGATGCTCGATCTGCATATGCAAATGCCCGATCGCCATCACCAGTAATCCCCACGCGATCAGAGACATTCCACGTCCAAAAACGCCCCCCTGTAAGGATCGGGCCGTGAGAAACGCCATGATGACCGCGCCTAATAAAAATGGAATTTCAAGAAATGCAAACCACATCTGAATGTTCATCGTTTCATGTGTCATTTCAGGCCCCCTTAAGAGCTGGTTAGACTTTTGACTAACACGTTTGTACCGTCGAAGGAGCCGCTTGTCAAGGGATTCGCGTCTTCAGCGGCGTCTTCAGTGCCTGACGTTAGAGTGGGAAAAGACTGGTTGGGAGAGATGACACAACTCTCACAATCTAACGTCAGGCACCAAAGACTGGTGAGACCTTGGGCTCTTCATGAATTGGGCCGAAGAGCCCAGGGGAAAAATGAGCCTTTTGTTCATCGGAGCGTAACAGGAGGATGATAGGCTTAATTGATCCACGTGCGCGTACCTACGGCCATGGCAAAAATTTTCCATCGCAGTATTAGCCTCGTCTTGATGGCATCGCTGGCGGTCGACCCGCTTTTGGCGTCCACCGTGACACAACACTTTAAGGCGATCTCCGTCGACGTCCAAGCTCACCTCACTCCTCTTGTCAGCCGCCAGGCCCTCAGTCCCGCCGAGGTCAGCGCCGCTTTTTTTCCGTCGTTCGAGCCGGGCGTCGAACGGTCCGTCATTAGGGGCGCTCAGGAGACGCGGCGCAGCAGGCGCTCTTTTTTTGGGGGATTTCTATGGGCCGGAACGCTGTTCGCAGGTCACCTTGCGGCGGCCAACGCTATCGCGAATCCCCCACGGCCTGGTCTATTCAATCCCTGGATACTAACTCTCAGCGTCTTCGTTGTCGGAAGCGTTACTCTTTCTCGTTTCCTTCGAGACCCGACGCGACGCCTGCGGCGCCACGAGGAACAAGTGATACGCTTGCACTTGTCGCACCAACCCCTCGTGCCTTTCGAGCCTCCTTACGTCCGTATCCACCCCCAAAGTCCCGAACCGGCTCTTTACTCGTTAGCGGGCCACGACGTGGAGTACTATGACTTCCCGCCGTCTATGTCGTCGACGCCCTCCAATCTGATCGCCTGGGTACAAGCCTCATTCCATAAAGCGGCGAGTGTGAGCAAGGATGGTTGGGCCCTCGAGCGGCCTATTGTTATTAGCCCTTTTGGCAGCCTGGAGTACGCTTTAAATCTGTCGCCTTCTGGACGTCCGAACTGGAGTGCTATCAGAGATATTGATCTGATTGTGCTTATCGCCGATTCGGTACCCTTGGGAGTGAAAGAGGCCGATTTGCGGGCGGCCCTCCTCGATACGGCGAACGCTTTCGGCTTGGTGGCGAAACTCGACGAGGAGGGTGTAAAATTGCGCGAAGTAGTCGGCCCAGAGACGCGTTGGATACCCGTCTCCTTCGATTTGAAAGATGTCGCGGTGCTCCTCTCGGCCGACATTTCGAGAGGAGGTTTTGATCCCTGGGCGTCATATCTGGCAGAGAAAGGAGCGCTTTCGGAAATGGCGAGGCGACTCGAGGCGCTGCTCGCATCCGTCAGTAAACAGGGGCGTAGTGTGACTCTTGAAACGCAGATCGCGATGCTTCGGGATAGTCATAAGACGGCTATGGCAGCGAAGGACTCGGTAAAAGAAGACAAGCGCTTAAAGTTCCTCAAGAGAATTGCGGAGGTGGCCGGGGAGCCCTTCAAGACCACTTTCCAGTTTGCTGAAGAGGTCTATCGAGCAAGGCTGTATCCTGCCCTGGCTGTCTACATGCAGGGCACAATCACTGAAGTTCTGCAGAGAATCAAGCATGCCGTCAACGACTCCTCAGGCGTCAACGCCACGGTTAACCTATCTGTGCCTGCCGCGGGATTAGCCGTCTTTGGAGCCGGAGCAGCCCTCCCTGCAGTCTCGCCGCCGGCCTTGCCTCCGAATTCGACGCACGAAACCAAAGTGGCCGACTCCATTCCTAGGAAGTACAACCCCTCGACCCGCTTCCCCCCCGGAGCTCACGCGCTCAGCCAGGCTTCGTAATTCCATCAGACCCCCGGACGGGCGTCATAACGCCTTCAGTGCCTGACGTTAGAGTGGGAGAGATGACTCAACTCTCACAAACTAACGTCAGGCACCAAAGACACCAGGCACCAAATCACCACCAAAGACAGCATAAGACCCGCCATGGTACTGGGTCTTTCAGACCCCGTTTTGGACCGCCTGCCCCATAGAGTCTTCGATGAGAAGCGTTTAAAATAACTGGGTGAAAAAACTGTTTGCCCGCGTTCTCGCGGTGCTTCTCGCTTCTGCGCTAACGCAGGGCCCAGAGGGATGGGCTGGACCTTTATCCTCACTCAATGCCCCTTCCCTCTGTCCTTTAACATCTACGATTAACAGTCGAATTGAACAACAAGCGCTCATCTCTCCCATCGTTAATTTCCATCGTTCTCTGACTCGAAAGACCAGCCAGCTTTGGAAAAAGGCAGGCTACTTTGCAACCTTCCTCACCGTACACAAACCAGACTTTCCAGCCGCGGAGGGATCTGTAAAATCTCAACCGGCGCTCGCGGCCATAGCCTCACTTCTTGGACCGGGGCAACTCTATCGATTGTTCTTAACTCTTCGACCGAAGTGGGCACCGCAATGGATCTGGGTACCCTCGCTGCTGGCCCTCGCTGCGGGAATTGAAACGTTGGTTGTGTTTGGAATATGCGCATTTCTGGGATGGACCGCGCCGGGCCGAAGTGTCGTTTTTCTCCTCCTTCATATTCCGGGCATTGTCCTGGTAACCGGCATGTCGGGAATCCCTCTTTCAGGAACAAAACTGAAAGCATTAATGAACGGCGCGCAAAGTCTCATAGAGGGGGGAAACTATAAAGAAGGGGTCGAATCCCTAACCGCCGCGGCCGAAGAGTTAATCAATACCTCGGCAGCTCAAAACCAGGATCAAAAGAACGGACACATCCGCCGCTGGCTTCAAGTTTCACGCTCCGTGATTTCAACCCTCCTAGTTAATGGAATGCTCGATGAGGCCGAGAGTTTGCTGCGAAGGACCCAGCCATTCCTAGAGACAGCGTTTGCCGGCGAACCCGTGCCGTTGGACTGGTTTCTAAATGCCCGTCTTCAACTCGCGTCGCGTTTGATAGAACTTCCCATATCGAGAGGCGATAATCTGTCCCGGGCTGAAGCCGCGTTGCAAGATGCCGCGGGCTTTTGGAAAACGCATTTATCCAATCCACAAATTCTCAGTCTTACTCCCTCACTCGCAAGTGCGTATCTATCTTTCACTGATCTTCTGATTGAAGGCCGTCGATGGGGCGAGGCGGCAGAAATGCTACGACAAGCCGCGACCTGTTTTGAGGAACCTTTGTCCTGGGCAAGTATGCGTAGTCGCGCCGGGGAAGTTTTGGATGCTTATGATCGACTAAAAGCCGCGCTTGTCCAGCCCGAATGGACTGCTCTCACAGACCGTGTGGAAACTGACGCCCACCAGTTTCGAGTGGTCATAGCGTCAACGCCTCGCATTCGACTGCTCGCGCACGATATACGAGCGGGAAAGTCCGCAAAAGGAAGAATGTTCGCGGGGAGGATCCGTATCTCGGCCCAGAAACTGGACGCTCAGGACGAAAAGGACCTGATTGAAGAGTTGGCGATTGAAAAAGCGCTAAAAAGAGACTGGCAGGACAGCGACAGAAAAGAAACTGGGCGGCGACTCATTCAAAGTCTAAGCGGCGATCTAACAAGCACGCCGCTTCGTAAAGAGGTCCTGGAGCTTCAAGTCGATAGAGATTTGCTCCATGGCATAGTTGACAGTCTTGGCGCCTCCATAGGCTTGATTATTGAAAAATACGGCGAGATCAACGACCGGCTAAATACAGAAAGCCAGACCTTGAAAACACCTCGGTGGGTTCTCCTGGAGACACTGGGCTACCTGGCCCCTGATTTACCATCGCTAAATCAAGTGCGTACGCCGGCAGAAATGCGGCGGCTTCTCGACGAAAAAGCCGTCACCGAAATCCCTTGGGACGTTTTCCTTCCTCGCGATCCGTCGCAGCCAGGTCATCCCGCATTTTTACGGGCGTGCCTTCTTGAAATGGGGGTCGTAGCGTTTCCAGAGGTGTTTGCGTCTAAAACACCCGAAAACGTAACGCGAGAGGACCTTTCACAACTTAATCAACGGCACTATCACTATCTGGTTTTACCGAGTCTGAATCGCACGGTATGGAATTTCTATAAGTACGCGGACTCATTGGACAGTCGGGGAATTACAACGCCGCAATATTTAGCCGGACGCCTGTGGCCGGCCTTTGCGGTTACGGCTCGGCCAATCGCGCAGGCCTATACGTTAGCCACCGTAGACGCACTTCGGGATCAGGCAGCACTCGGCTCTCACAGAACCACTAACTTGTGGAGCGATCTACCAAAGAGTGCGC
>JBBSDO010000057.1:0-13516 GCA_038241515.1 Elusimicrobiota bacterium
AGATATCGACGCGCGGAAAGCGGCCTTGGTAGCCGGGATCCAAGGATCCGTCGGCGCGCGTAGGGGCTCGGGTACGCAGTCCTTTGGGAGTCAAGAGCGTCCGGGTGACCGTATTGAAGACCGCTTGTTCCTGTTCCCACGTCAAGAGGCCATGGCCCACCGCCCAAATCTGCCCCGGGCGAATGATGTCCTTTTCGTCAGGGTTTCCGTCAATCACATCATAAAGGGCGCCGGCCGGGGCATTCCAAAACTGCTCTTGAAAGGCGGCTCGGGCTTTGGCGGTTAAAAGTTCATACCTATCGGCCTCAGGTTTATTTTTCACAAATGCAAAATAGTCGCGGGAAAATTGCAAAACCTGAATCCACAGAGCGTTTTCAATGGAAACCCCATTGCGGGGAGTCTTTGGCCTTGGACCGCTCTTGTCGACACCGCCGGGATCCGTATCCATCCATGAAATCGCGGTCTCGTTAAAATGGCTTGGGCTTTCCGGGCGCACATCGAGCAAACCATCCCGGCGCATTTGGATGACGCTGTCGAGCTCACCTGGGCGATAGTGGTGGGTTAAACGCGCTCCTCGCGTGTACTGGGTTAGAATATTTTGCAGATGGGGCTGAATTTGTTCTGTGCTCAGAAAATCCCAGTCGCCTGTCCGTTCGACATAGTCACGCAAGGCCAGCACATACCAGAGCGACGAATCTGCGGAGTTATACCAGCGTTCAGCGTGTTCCGGATCACCCCATTGTTCGGAATTCGACCATTGCAGACGGTTCGGGATGATACCATCGCGTTCGTAATGGGCCAGGGTTTCCAGGACACGGCGCGCTTCCCGCCAGTCCGACGTGGCCCCGACTAGCAAAAGACCTTTCAAAGAAATCGACGTGTCGCGGCCCCAGGGTTCCATAAAGTGATCTTTACTTGCGGCAACGAGATAATGCCAACGCCCAGAAGAATCGGTGCGAAAGAAGGGGGGGACGGCGGCGTCCAGTCGCCTGCGCAGGCGTTGCGGACGCGCCCACACTCGGGTGGCGTGAACCCCTCTAGCCCAGTGGGGTCGAACCACTTGCGCCAGGAGGGATTGGTGTTTTCTTAGGATGAGACGGAAGGAGGTCGGAACGGCTGCTAAAGCTTGGGAGGTCATGCAGGCGCTACTTGCGGAGGAGCCCGAAGCGACTCTCCGATCTTGGAAAAGGACGCCTTTGTCCTGAACGGCGCTGCCAGTAATAAGGCCTATGGCCAGCAGCCGAAGCGTTCGCTGCATACACCCAGGATATCGGGTGATCGTATTCTGCGAAATAGGTCGCAGGTCCAAAATCCTGCGTCGATTGGCCTAGCAGAATAGGAACCGAAGGGCCTAGTTTAAAGTTGCTTCCATCTCATTTGGAGTCGTCCCAGCAGGTCTCAAGCCGGGGCCGGGGCCCAGGCCTATGCTCCGACGGCGCGACACACGTAACTTTGGACGCCTAAAACGTGTCTAAAATGAAGAGCAAATCGATGTTTAAAACCTCCAAATCAAAAGACCCCATCGATCGTCTTATCGACTCGGTTCGAGAGGGTCCAACCTCGACCATCGCGGGAACGGTTTCTTCGCTGATTGCAGTCCGTTCCCTGCTGCCGGGTCTGCTCGCGGAATTGCTCGATAAATTGCTCAGTCGTATTCCAGGCGCCGCGGGAAAGGTGGGAGAGGTTAACTTAGGGCTCTGGGACGGGCGCGTTACGGTGGATCACCTGGCCCTTCGCCGCTTCTCTAGCGGAATGCTCGTGACCCTTGAGGTGCCGCGCGTCAGCGCCGTCGTTCAGTGGAACAAGTTGCTCCGGGGATCACTGCTTGTCGCTGTGTCTATCGAGCGCCCAAGGATCGGCATTCGCTTCCCCGCCGAAGGCACCCTTCCCACGGCTAAAGACCGCAGGCATACCCCACAGCGGCGATCGGAAGACGACACGTGGCAAAAGCAGATCCGGAATTTGCTTCCGATTAAAATCGATCGTCTCGTTCTGAGCGACGGAGAGGCGCACTTTTATAATCTGCCGGACCAGGGACTTGTCGATGTTCGCATTTCGAACATTCAGATGTCGCTGCTCAATCTGGTAAATAAGGAATTTCTTTCGAACTCGATGAAAGCTACGCTTGAAGCCGAAGCGGCCGTGATGTCGAGCGGTAAACTGAGTTTGTACGCGGAGGGATTCCCCCTTGCGGCTGTGCCTACATTCAACACGGACGTCCAACTCAAAAACCTAGAATTGACCGAAATCAACTTTCTCTTAAAAAAGTATTTCGAGGTCCAGGTCCAACGGGGAACGCTGGACTTTTACGCCGAGGCCGCCGCGGCGAAGGGCGAATTTAAGGGGTATGTAAAGCCCATCCTAGATCACTTGAAAATGAAAAAGCTCAACGGGCAAAGCGTGGGCGAGGCGACCAAAGCGGCGCTGATTCGCCTAGCGACCAAACTTTTCAAGAACGCAAAACGCGACCGCATTGCCACGCGGGTTTATTTCCAAGGAAAATTTAGCGATCCCAGCATTGACTATGCGCAGGGCGTCCTAAACTTTCTGAAGAACGCTTTTATCAAAGCATTCCATCCGTCGCTCGATCGCTCGATTCAGTTTAAACGAGAAGGAAAGAACGCTGTCGAAACCGATATCGATCTTCCAGAACAAAAACCGTCCAAAATGGGCGTATTTTTTTCCTTAACCAAACAAAGCGTTTCTCGCTGGAGCGACGATCAGGCCCTGCGTTTAAGCGCCGCGCTTTCTTATTACACGGTCTTCTCTATGGCTCCGCTATTAATCTTGACCATCGCGGTGGCTGGACTGGCCTTCGGCCAAAAAGCTGCAGAGGGACAAATTGTCGCTCAAATCGGCGGCTTGGTCGGCGAACAGGGCGCGCAGGCGATTCAAAGTATGATCCAGGCCGCACGCAAACCGTCTTCTGGAATTATTGCGACCGTTATTGGACTCATCACCCTGCTCATCGGCGCCTCGGGTGTGATGACCGAATTGAAAGATGCACTGAATCAAATTTGGCGGGTTCGAACTCAGAATGGGATCGGCGCCGCGATCAAGCAAAAGGTTCTTTCCTTTGCGATGGTGCTTGTGATTGGCTTTCTTCTATTAGTTTCGCTCATTTTAAGCGCCGGTATGGCCGCCGCGGGTAAGTTGCTAGGCGGAATGCTTCCGGTTCCCGAGGTGGTGATGCAGTGTCTAAACACGCTCATTTCCTTCGGCGTGATCACGCTTCTTTTTGCTCTCCTCTACAAAATTCTCCCCGATGCTCAAATTCGCTGGCACGACGTCTGGGTGGGAAGCGCTGCGACTTCTTTCTTGTTCAGTATCGGTAAACTCATTTTAGGTCTCTATCTCGGTAAAGCCAGCGTCGGCTCGTCTTACGGGGCGGCGGGATCGGTGTTGGTTATCCTTCTCTGGGTTTACTATTCGGCCGCCATTCTTTACTTCGGCGCCGAGTTCACGAAGGTCTACGCCGATCGTTTTGGTTCCCCACCTACACCGTCACGCGATCCTTTCCCCCAACGCGGCGATACACCCACAGTCTCAGCCTAGTTCGGCCGTAGTAAGTACGCCCGGGTAGCGGAAAACCGGGTCAATCGGAAGGTTCCATCAATGGAACTGTGATGGACACTACGCAAGAACGAGTCTTAATCTAGAACAGTTCGGGCGGGCTAACTTATGAATAATTTAGGAGGACCATCCTAGGTCCTCTAATTTGTGACGGCACCCAAAGAGGCGGACGTAACGCTCCGGGCATACTTGGCCATAACGCCTGTGGTGTAATTCGGCTTGGGGGCCTTCCATTTTTTCAAGCGACTTTTGATTTGGGCGGCAGGAACATTCAATGTGAGAGTGCGTTTGGCGACGTCAATCGTAATCGTATCACCGTTCTGGACGGCGGCGATCGGGCCGCCGATAGCGGCTTCCGGGGCGACGTGCCCGATCACGATTCCGTGACTGGCGCCGGAAAAGCGGCCGTCCGTCAACAAAGCTACTTTCTCTCCTAGGCCTTCGCCGACAATCGCGGCCGTCACGGCGAGCATTTCTCGCATGCCGGGTCCGCCTTTGGGTCCCTCATAGCGGATCACCACGACATCGCCCGCTTTTATTTTGCGGGCTTTCACAGCGGCAAAAGCGTCTTCTTCTCGGCCGAAGACGCGGGCGATTCCGGTGAACGTTTTGTAGTCATGGCCGGCGACTTTAAGGACGGCTCCTTCGGGAGCTAAATTGCCTTTCAAAATAACGAGGCCGCCGGTCGCTTTAAGCGGGTCATTCAGAGCGCGAATCACCTGTTGGCCCGGGGTCTCCACGACGGCCTCAGCCTCTTCCGCAATCGTCCGCCCGGTCACCGTCAAACAATCCCCTTTGATCTTTTTTCCTTCAAGCAGTCGCTTCGCTAAAAGGCCAATTCCTCCCGCCTTGTACAAGTCGAAGGCCACGTAGCGCCCTCCGGGAGTCAAGTCGGCCAAGTGTGGGGTGCGTGCGCTAATCCGGTCGAAGTCATCAATCGTCAGTTTCACTCCCGCCTCGTGCGCGCATGCGAGGAGATGCAAAACCGCATTCGTCGAGCCGCCCGAGGCAACCACAGCAGTAATCGCATTCGTGAATCCGTCGCGCGTAAAAATTTTCTGGGTGGTGATGTTCTTGCGAATTAACTCCATAATCATCTGGCCAGCTTGATAGCCCACCAAATCCTTTTGAGGGTCGACGGCCGGTACGCTGTTCGCGTTGAGGGGCGAAATTCCCAAGAATTCGAAGGCCATGGCCATCGTGTTGGCCGTAAATTGTCCCCCGCAAGCCCCGGCACCTGGGCAAGCGCTCGCCTCTAACTCCAAGAGATCCGACTCGGTCATTTTTCCCGAAGCGACCGCGCCGACGCCTTCAAAGACGTCCTGAATCGTGACATCGCGGCCCTTGAATCGGCCGGGCATGATCGATCCGCCATAAATCATGATCCCTGGTCGGTTGAGGCGCGCCAAAGCCATAACGGTCCCCGGGATCGTTTTGTCGCATCCGGACAAGGCAACAAGTCCGTCAAAGCAATATCCTCGCGCGGCGAGCTCAATGGAATCCGCAATCACCTCGCGGCTGATGAGAGAAGCCTTCATGCCTTCGGTTCCCATCGTTACACCATCTGAAATAGCGATCGTGTTGAATTCAAAAGGGGTGCCGCCGGAGGCGCGGATGCCTTCTTTGACTTTGGCCGCCAAGGTTCGCAGGTTGTAGTTGCAAGGCATGGTCTCGATCCACGTGTTGGCGATACCGATAAAGGGCTTATGCATGTCCGCTTCGGTGAAGCCGATGCCCTTCATCATGGCGCGCGCCGGTGCCCGGTCGATTCCTTCACTAATCACATAACTATGCTGCTTCAATCCGTGCGAGTTCTTCGGTTGCATGACGGTAATCCTCCGGGCCTCATTCTATCATTGGTGATACAATCTTTTGATGAGCCTCGTTTTTACGGAACGCTCCCTCGAGCCCGAGCGCATGGATTTGGAATCGCTTGCGCCTGCGACAACCACTCGAATCCTGAAGGCCCTCGAATCAATCAACGCCTGGCTCGGCGGCGTCCGCGCGACCCTCTTCCACGTAGAACGCTTTTCTAAAAAATGGCCGCCTGGCTCGCGGGTTCGTTTTTTGGACTGGGGAACGGGCGGCGCGGACGTTCCGCGCGCGATTGTCCGGTGGTGTCGGCTCAAAGGCTTTAAAGCCGAAATTGTCGGCATGGACAACAATCCGGCCGTCGTGGATTATGCGCGCGAGGCGTGTGAGAAATACCCAGAGATTCAGATTGTGAATACAGATGTTACGTTGTCGGTGGGCAGGGATGAGGACTTTGACTACGTCCTCTCCTCCCTCACTCTGCATCATCTTTCGAATGACCAGATAGTAGCTCTCCTCAAGCGCAGCGATCAAATCGCCAAGAGGGGCATCATCATGAACGATTTGAAGCGCAGCGTACGCGCTTGGGCGTGGATATGGGCCCTCACACGCTTGACCCGTGCCGACCCAATCGTTTGCAATGATGGGCCGCTTTCCGTAAAGCGGGCGTTCACTAAGAGGGAGCTTGCGGAACTCGCACAAAGGGCGGGTGTTCCTTACTTGAAAGTCGAGACGCATTTTGGATACCGCTTTACATTAGCGGGAGAGAAGGTCGAGTGAAGGCCGTAAACCGCATTCAGATTTCAGGAAACTACGATCAGTTGTTTGCGCTTGCGGCCGATATCGCCCGCTGGCCGAAGATTCTGCCCCACTACCGCTGGGTCAAGATATTGGAACGACGAGAAACAGAGGTGAAGGCGGAAATGGCGGCCCGCCACCATGGAGTTCCACTCTGGTGGAGAACGATCCAACGTCCGCGGCCGCAGGAACACCGAATTGAGTTTACTCACATCGGGGGAGTCACGCGCGGCATGGTAGTGGCGTGGACCTTCGAACAAACCGGTGAGTCTTGCCTCGGGCCCACCTGGCTCGTCCAGATCCATCACGAGTTCTCCCCCTCCTGGCCCAAACCCTTCGGTCCGTGGTTCGCCGAAGCCGTAATCGGAGATATTTTCGTCAAACAAGTCGCCAGTAAAACATTGCAACGCATGAAAGAAATCGTCGAAAGATCCGCGCCCGTTGTGGCCTATTCCTCGTGAACCGCGTCGTCATCACCGGCATCGGTTGCGTAACGCCCTTGGGCATCGGCAAAGAAGCGCTTTGGAAGGGCGTTTTGGCCGGCAAGTCCACGGTGAGACGCATTGATCGCTTTGACATCAGCGGTTTGAAATCTCAAGTCGCCGCCGCCATTAACAATTTTGATCCGCTGCAATACATGGACGCCAAATCCGCCAGGCGTTTGGATCGCTTTTCGCTCTTTGCTGTGGCTTGCGGACGAATGGCTTTGGATGACGCTCACCTCGAAATCGATCGAAGCGATGGGGTGGGTACCGGCACCTACATCGGCTCCGCCCTGGGAGGTGTCGGCAATGCGGAAGAAGAACATACGCGCTTGGTGCAAAAAGGGTTCGCCGCGGTTGACAAACTCATTGCTCTATCCGTTTTCGGCGGGGCCGGTGCTTCGAACGTCTCTATCGCCTTTGGCCTGAAAGGTCCTTCACTTTCCAATGCGAACAGCTGCGCGTCAGGCACCATTTCAATCGGGGAGGCCTTTCGTCTGATACGGGCGGGAGTCGTCACGACGATGCTCGCCGGAGGATCGGAAGCTCCTCTAGCCCCTTTGTGCTTTGGCGCCTTCGATTTAATTGGGGCGATGTCGACCCACAACGCAGAGCCGGAAAAAGCCTCACGCCCTTTTGATCGTGAGCGCGATGGTTTTGTCATGGGCGAAGGCGCCGCCATTTTTGTCCTCGAAGAACGCGGCCAGGCTTTGAAGCGTGGCGTACCCATCTACGGAGAGATCAGAGGCTATGGGGTCACCAGCGACGCCCACCATATGACCATCCCTCTTCCCGACGGAACACAATCGGGTCGCGCCTTGCAAGTGGCGCTAGATGATGCGCATGTAGCTCCCGAAGAGATCGACTACATTAATGCCCACGGCAGCTCAACACCGTTGAACGACAAAACAGAAACCATAGCGCTTAAACGCGTGTTTGGAAGTCGTGCCTTCAAAATTCCTATCAGCGCCACAAAAGCGCTGCATGGACACGCCTTGGGCGCGTCGGGAGCGATAGAACTTGCCATCGGACTTCTAGCGATGCAACGTGACTTTATTCCCCCTACCGCCAACCTAGAGACTCCCGACCCGGAATGCGATCTGGACTATGTGCCAAAGCGGGGCAGAACCTGCAAAATCCGACATATGCTAACCCACTCCTTTGGATTTGGCGGGTCGAATGCGGCTCTTGTAGTGAGAAGTAACGAGGACTGAGTGCTGAGGACTGAGCTGTGCCATCCATCAAGAATAAATTAGCGAATTTTCCATCTAAGATAAGTATCAATGATCAAGCGCTTCGAAGAATTGATTGCTTGGCAGAAGGCTCGGCTTCTCACCACGCAGATCTATCAAGCGAGTCGGGGTGACCGCTTTCGGTCGGATTTCGGTCTAGTCGGCCAAATTCAACGCGCCGCAGTCTCGGTCATGGCCAATATTGCCGAGGGCTTCGAACGTGGACGGCGAAAAGAGTTTCACCAATTTCTATCGATAGCCAAAGGTTCGTGCGCCGAAGTACGGTCCCACCTATATGTCGCTCTAGACGTTGGGATGATCTCCTCTGAACAGTTCAACGAGCTAAACACGCTCGCTAACGAAGTCGGCCGTATTATTGGAGGCCTTCGCGCGGCCGTTCAATCTCCTAGCTAGTGTCCAATTCTCCTCAGCTCTCAGTACTCAGTCCTCGTCACTTTTTTGTAGGATTACTCTCAAGAAGCGGGTGTAGTTCAGTGGTAGAATGAAAGCTTCCCAAGCTTTAGATGTGGGTTCGATTCCCATCACCCGCTCCACTTTTTCCCGGTCAGAAAATAACTCCCCGAGAGTGTAGGAATGATAGCGATAGAAGGAAACGATACTGTTGGGCAGTATCTCGAATAAAGCAATGACAATGTATTTTTAGCTACCCCTCTATTCTGAAAAATCCTGCGAACTCGCCATTGAGACCGTGTTGGTTAGAAGCCGGCGCCTGTCGATATTTTCCCGATTTCATCGAGGGTGATCTCTGTTATTGACGATCCCCGGTTCGCGTCCTACGAAATTCCCTCGACAGACCTGACAAAATAACAGGGAAGGAAGGCAACATGACTAGCAAAGAACCGAAATTCATGAACGAACTTCATAAGATCCGCGAACGGCTTGGACGGCATTACCGTTCCCTATCCAAGAAACAGTTATTACAGGAACTCTCGGTGAAGCCGCTGAAAGAAAAGTGGAGAGCTCCCTGAAAGGAAAACTATGAACTCCCGAATTATCATTGATCCAGAAATTCAACATGGGAAGCCTGTCATCAAAGGGACTCGTGTTCCGGTGGTACACATTTTAGGTGGACCGTTTTATTACGATTGGCTTATCAAGCCGAGTAAGACTTCTGATGGTGTCTCACACAGATCGTGATCACACAATCCGAATCATCAACGCCCGCAAGACGACACGGGCAGAAAGGGAATATCATGAAGAACAAGCTTAGAAAAAACGGTCTCCGGGCCGAATACAACCTTTATGAACTCAAAGGGGCTGTTCGTGGCAAATATGCGCGGCGGTTTCGCGCTGGCACGAATCTCGTCCATTTGGAAGCAGACGTGGCTAAAGTTTTCGTCAATGACCAATCGGTAAATGAAACGCTGCGGTCTCTTATGCGACTTGCCAGGGCCCGCACAGCCCATGCCCATTAAAATAGACCGATCTGGCGGATTATTTTTGGGATACAGTTTGGGTTACAGTTACGTTGGGAATAGCGGGTTATAGCAGGATAAACTGGCTTGAGCTAATTAGCGCACGAAAAACTGATTTATCGACGGTAACAGCGGGCAATAACGGGACCAATCTATTTCTTGTTTTCGTCGGGTGAATGGGGTTGTTCCGGCTTCCCAAGCTTTAGATGTGGGTTCGATTCCCATCACCCGCTCACTTTTGCCTCAGGCAAAAGTGAGCGAGGCTCGCCCAAAGGGCGGCCCGCTCTTGCATCTTGAGACTTTTAATTTTCTCAGGCAATCCGCTCTTCCAACTAAAGTGTTTTATGTCTACATTCTTCAAAGCCACAAGGATGGTCGAACCTACGTGGGGTTCACGAAGAATATCGATCGCCGTTTTGCAGAACATAATTGTGGCCGCGTTCCGTCAACACACAAGCGCCTTCCATTCAGGATTCTTTTTACGGAGCGCTACGAGACTTCAACTGAAGCAAAAAAAAGGGAACTATGGTGGAAAAGTGGTGCTGGACGTAGGGAGCTAAGGAAGCGCTTTGATTCCAGTTCGTGAGCGGCGGTTCGCTGCGACTTGAAGACTTTCATCAAAAATCTATCTGTGACAAAGGTCCCCAGACTGTTCAAATACTGGGTTGAGCCAGTTGTGGCGTTGGCCTCCGCCTACGAAATGTCTGGAAGTGAGCTAAATGCGTTGCAGAGAACCGTGGAACAAAATCTCGATCTGATCAGGAGGAGATGGAATGAATACTTTAGACCTTAATCCGAGCACTACCAAGGTGTGGTTTGATGAAAGCGCCTTGTGGCTTTCCTTGCGTGACGGAAGACAACTCTCCGTCCCGCTAGCTTATTTCCCCGTCTTCTCAAAGCGGCTGCGTCGGAACGAGACAAATTCGAGCTGAGCGGCGGTGGGACGAGCATCCACTGGGATGATCTGGACGAAGATATTAGCGTAGCCGGTCTCCTTCTCGGGCAAGCAGATTCAACCTACCTCCGAAAGACGGCATGATTTTTGGGATACAGTTTGGGTAAAACCTAGATTCCTTTCGCCCCGCCAGAAAATGTAGCGGGGGTCCACTCTTGACATCGGATGTTTGTAGAAACGACCCCTTCGAAGAAGGGGTGACATCTTCGCCCAATCTCGTAATCGACATGCGTACTGCCTGAGGAGAAGCTCAGGGATCGGACAGCTTCGTACTTGGGCGAAGTATGGCCATCGAGAACTATTTGGTAGGGACCGCTGCAGATCACTTTTCCGAGGTGCCTCGCGCAGGCTTGGCAGGAGACAAAAGCCCAGTGCGACCCGTCCGACGACAGAATTAAGTCTTTGGCTTGACCCGGTGCTGGGTGGTCGAAGGAATCGATCACCACCTTTCGCCTGCACAGCTCGTCCGTATTGGATGACAGACATCGATCACTCGCGATATATCCGACGTGGTTGCCGGCGACGGAGACCCGCAGGTCGTTGATGTGGTCGTACACCTTTCCCGCTTCGCTGCCGATGCAGAGCTGCTGGCGGTTAAAACCATCGGCGATATACACACACCCCCCTTTCTTTTCGAAACACAGGCTCTCGGAAGGGTCACAGCAATGCTCAGGTGACCTATCGCACCTCAAAACAGCGTCACGATTAAAACTGCCATCGGGATTGCGACTGGGGTCGTTGATTGAAAAACGCAGCGGTATCGAGACTAACATGTCGGTGGCTTTGGGGGAGGTACCGCCTTTGACGATAAGAGAACCACTCACACTTAGTGGGCCACGATGTTTGGGAGTGAGTACAGCCAGAGGACCGTCCCAGGTTTGGCCCGGTCCCAGCGCCTGCAAGCTTTCGTGAAGGAGGTCGGGGTTGTAGATCGCCCCACTTGCCCCATAAGAAACCAACACCTGGAAACCCGTTAAGAAAATGCGGCTTTGCGTCCCGTTGTGAAGGGTCGCATGGATGACCGCGGGCTGACCCGGCGACAAGGTGGCCGCGTATTGATCGATCGATCCCTCAAATTCCCCGGCTCGGCAGGAAGCGGCACAGAGCACGACGCCGAATGATAAGACTTGGAACAGGTTTTGTTTCAACACGGGAGAGGCCACTATATCACGATTCACCGGTCTCGGCTTTTTTCGGACTCTCGAAGTCGAGCGCCCTTTCGGAGTAATCGGGCCCGGTAATGAGTAGAATTGGAGGGTGTTTCATGAGTTGTTCAGGCCTTCGGTGCTGTTTCCTCTGAACCGCAAAAGGAGTTTTTCAATGAAGAAAACAGTTCTCAGTCTCATGATCGCCGCCATCAGCGCGCCATTATTTGCCGATGCTACCGCCTCGTCCCCAACGGGTGCAAGCGCGGCTCCCAGCGCCAATTCCGCTCCCGGGATGACCGCCCCTTCCGCGACAGCACCGACGGCGACGGCACCAACGGCAACAACCCCTGCTACTACGAATACTCAGGCGTCCAATTCAAACCTGTCCACCTCTGGTACACCGATAGCCTCGAGCAAGCAGCACCGCCACCATCGTCGGAAAGCATCGGCTTCCCAGACGGGTCAAAACAGCGCAACGACGGCAACTCCCGCGACGACGCCCGCCGGATCTCCGGCTGCCACGCCCGCGGTTACCCCTGGAGCGGCCGTTCCAGCGGGACGATAAGTCCACTTCTCTACAACAAGGCCGGCCCCAAAGTTAGGGGCCGGCCTACTTTTTGATACTATCGCTCCCATGCCACATCGGCTTCGCGATTCCTGTTTATTTTTGATTCTTGCGTCGATTTTGCAAGCCTCTCCCGCGAGGGCGGGCGACTTGCTCAAAAGGGATCCCGTGGTTCCCTCCCCCTTGGCCTTTGCACGCATGTTTGACGTGGAAGGCTACGTCCAGCGAGTCGAAAATCATGGACGCGGAGCCCAAACTCTGAGGCTGCGGACGCGCTACCTGGATCCTGACGTCAATGCTTTTGTGGGTTTCGTTACAGGCCTCAGCCATTTTAACCAAGACCTGTATTTGGGCGATCCCGATTCGCCGGACACTGCGGTGCTTCTCTCCAACTGGGGAATTGATGTAGGTCTCAAACGCAATAAGCATCTGTGGGAGCTTGACGTCATGGGCGTCGTAGCAGGCGTACGGTTCGGTCCCGCCATAGCTTTTGTCGGCGAACACAACCTCACTCGGACTTTGCTTTTTTACCATCGAACCGAAGTCAATCTTCTGGGAAGCGATGCCATCCTCGACGCCGACCAAGGCCTCTACAAGATGTTTGGTTGGTTCGGCCTGCAGGTTGGCTACCGCGCGTTCGGATCCAGCCATATGAACCGCGGCGGGCCGCACATAGGGTTTCGCCTCCTCTTCGACAGTCCAAAAATTCCCTTTATATTTCCGAGCCTGGGTTAATGGAAAGAGCAGGACTTATTCTGCTCCTCTGCATTTTCTGGGTCGCCTCTTCTTCGCTGCAAGCGTCTAATCCCGAAAGTCCCCTGCCCGGATTTGCGATCCACTTTGATTCCCTCAGCGATGGTCGGGAAGCCCTCGAGTTACTAAGGATTGTGCGCGGCGCGGGGGCGCAGGTTGTCAATATCATTCCCCCCGCCCATATCTGGGAACGACCCGACGAAGTCGCAGCCCTTGATGGTCTTCTTGAGGAAGTTGCTCGCTACAAAATGAAATGCATTTTGGCACGCATTGACGCGTCCCATTTTCCAAATCCAGACGGCCAGCGCATGAATTCCCTCTATGCCAGCATTCTTCTTGAGCGCGGTCGACTGTCGGATGGAAATCCGACGGACGACCATTTTCGGACCACGGTAGGCCGAAAAGAGTACGAAACCTGGATGGAAGAGGAGACTCGCTTTTACGCACGTCGCTACGGGAGCTTGCCGCAGATCATTGGTTTCACGGTCGGCCCTTTTAGCGAACCCTTTGTCTCGGAGCGCGGTTCGATTCTCGAATTTTCGCCGGCCTCGGGTCGCTACGAAATCGCGCAGTACACGAGTTGTTGCCGCCTCTATTGGCAAACCTGGCTTCGCAGCCGATTTGGAACGGTGGAAACTTTGAATCGGGTTTATAAAACGCATTTTTCAGCGCTTAATGCGATTCCGATGCCCTCGAGCGAACACGATCCCCATTTTGGTTCGCCCTCCTTGGCCTTTTTCGATTTCGCCTGCGCGATCAACG
>JBBSDO010000058.1:0-13069 GCA_038241515.1 Elusimicrobiota bacterium
CGTCCTTTCCCATCCCTCCCCCTTTCTTGATATTCTATGGTCTATGAATAACCCCCAACAGAAAGTAAACCTTCCCGAAATTGCCCGACAAGTCATGACCCAGCACGGCTTCCGAACCGAATTCTCCAAAGAGTGCCTGAATCAAGTGGCTCAGGCCACTGAACCCGATTTCGCGAAGTCCCCCCAACGGGATCTCTCGGCTTGGTTATGGTCCTCCATCGACAATGATGAATCCCGAGATCTCGATCAAATTGAGTACGCCGAAACCCTTCCCTCGGGAACACGCGTCTATGTGGGGATTGCGAATGTGAATTATTTTGTGCCCAAGGGCTCTTCCGTGGACGAGAGCGCCCAACAAAACACGACGTCGATCTATACCGGCGTAGAAACATTCCCCATGCTGCCGGAAAAGTATTCGACCGACTTGAGCTCACTCGTTGAAGGGCAAAAGCGCTTGGCGGTTGTCATTGACATGGAACTGGATCAGGCCAACTTGGTGGTCAAGTCTGACGTCTATGAGGCCATCGTTCAGAACCGCGCGCAGCTCACCTACAATGCGGTGGCCACTTGGCTGGGCGACCCGCCTGTCGACACGACTCCTTCTTCCGAGTCCCAGGCCGTAACCTCCCGGATGCTCGCAAAAATTTCTGCCGACACTGCACTTCAGAACCAGCTTCGAGTGCAAGACAAGGTAGCGCAGGGCCTGCGGCTGAGACGGCACGAGGCCGGCGCCTTGAGTTTTTCAACGAACGAGCTGCGACCGAGCGTCCTAGCGGATGGCCGTCTTGAGCTCAAAGCAAGCCAGCCTAATCGCGCCACCCAACTGATTGAAGATTTCATGATTGCCGCGAATCAGGCTACGGCCGCTTTCTTAGAATCTCACGGGTTTCCGACCATTTGGCGGATCGTGCGCGTCCCCAAGCGCTGGGAAGGCATTGTGGCGCTCGCCGGCGAGCACGGGACGACCCTTCCAGCCACGCCCGATTCGAAGAGTCTCGAAGCCTTTCTAGTCGCCGAACGTGCGAAGGATCCGGAACATTTTCCCGACTTGTCTTTAGCGATCATTAAACTACTAGGCCGCGGCGAATATATGGTGAAGTCGCCTCAGCAAGAAGCTCCCGGCCATTTCGGTCTCGCGGTAGAGAATTACTCTCATTCAACCGCTCCGAACCGGCGTTATCCCGATGTGTTGACGCAACGGCTGCTCTTGGCCGCGATGAATTCTCAGCCTGCCCCGTACTCCTATGAGGAGCTTACTGGCTTGGCGAAGTCCTGCACGGACAAAGAGGATGAAGCGAACAAGGTGGAGCGTACGGTAAAGAAGAGTATCGCCGCCGTAGCGCTGTCGACTCGCGTGGGAGAAATTTTTGATGCTTTCGTAACAGGATACGGCGATAAGGGATGTTGGGTACGCTTAGCGAATCCCCCGGTCGAGGGTAAGCTGGATGGCGCCACAAAAGGATTAGCCGTGGGAGACCGGGTCAAAGTGAAATTAACCGCGACAAACCCGTACAAAGGCTTCATCGATTTTGTCTTAATTAGCCCCCTCGGCCGGAAAGTCTAGCGGGCAACGACGCCCGCCCCATCTTGAGGTTTCAATCTGAAACCTCATATGAAAGAACTTCCCCCTTTGAAAAAGGCCCCGCGACCTATTTCTTCTGGACCTAGCGACCATCTGTTCCGGGAGCTAGGCCATCGTCCACCGACGCATTGGAACGATGGAGTGGAGTCATACTCCGCGAGAGCACTGGAGGTATGGGGGATGGAGGGGGATTTGCCGTTGAGAAATCCCTCCCAACCTCCCTTTCTTAAAGGGAGGGGGTCCTACTTAACAGGACACGATTTTTGGGAATCAGCAAAGTAAGTCGGAGAAATAGGGCATCACGCCCGACGGCGATCTCGGTTAGCTGTTGAACTTGACGGTTTTGAGGATCTGTGCGAAGAGGGGGACGTAGAGGTTCCAGCGATCACGGGGGCCCATGCACTGGACCACGTAGGGACCGTGGGGCGTCTCCACATAATATTCAATGACGCGCTGATTGTGTTTTGTGTTCCGCACAATCTTCATGGCGCGCATCCCTCCGACCGTGGAGTAGCTTTGCGCCCAATCTTTGGGTTTTCCTTCCAATCTAAATTCTCGATCCGCTCTTTGTTCAATCGTCAGCGTGGGGTAATGACTTTTCATGATTCCGATGCCTGCGTGCAAAGGGCCCGCCCCGGGGCTGGTGAAACCGATGGCTTTGTTGTTGTACTTCATTTTCCAAGCGGCGGGAACTTTCACCTGCACAAACAGGCGACTGCTGCGATAAGCGGTCCAACGTATCTGGGGGGAGTGCTTCGGAATCGAAGCTTGCGCGAAAACGGACCCGGTGGCTACGAAGGTGACTGCGGTAAAAGCGATTTTTTGTAGGAGTCTCATGAACTAAGCCTAACGGACCTATGTTACAACACTATGGCGTTTAAGTTAAATCATTGTTACGTGTTGCTATGATGTGGCGATGGAAAATCAATCACACGGACGGTCTTGGGGCATCTTGTTTTTGTTGACATTGCTAGTCGTTCCTGTCATTTTGTTCCTCCTTTGGACGTGGATTTCGGTTCACTGGACCTATTCGAACGGGGAACGCGCGGGTTTTGTCCAAAAGATTTCCAAGAAGGGTTGGCTTTGCAAGACGTGGGAGGGCGAGCTCGCGATGGCGAATCTCCCCGGAACGATGCCGCAGATTTTCCTTTTCAGTGTTCCCGACGAAACCGTGGCTCACCAAATTGAAAAGACGATGGGCCAAAAGGTCAGCTTAAGCTACGAACAGCACCGCGGGGTTCCCACCTCCTGTTTGGCCGAAACGGAATTCTTTGTAAACAAAATCCAATCCGTGGGAGAACCTGCAGCGGCTCCAGGCATTCCCGGCCCTATCCCTCAAAAATGAGCCGCCGAGTAACTTTCCCGTAACAAAACCAGCCTAAACTTCCTGTATGGCTCCCAGGGTCACCTTTCCCCGGAACTCCCCTTTCCTCAGCCTTATCATGGCCATTTTTCTAATAAGCAGCGCCTTCGCCGACAAGATTATTATGAAGAACGGAAAAATATACCAGGGACACATCATGGGTGAGGCCAATGAGACCATTCTCATTAGCAACCCTCCTTATGATCCCCACCCAAAGTTTGTTCCAAAAAAGGAAATTTTGACGATCGTGCGCGAGAGCCGTCAGGAGACTCCAACGTTTGACTCCAGTCGGTATCCGGAGGTGGAACTTCTTTTAGGCGGAGGCGGAGCCTCGTCCAAATCCCTTCAGTTGGATCCTTCTGCGAGCGTGCAACTGGGCGGAGGAATTCGGATCTTACGCTGGCTCAGTTTGGGTGTCATGGTGGACTTTACCCCTATCCTCGGAGGACGCCTGGCGTTGACCGATGGGATAAACTCCCGGCAATATGAGAGCTTTCTCTCCTACGGTGGAGGATTTAATGCCAGGGTCTTTCCGCTTTGTCGGGTGCGAGGCTTCCCCATCGAGCCCTACTTTTTTACCGGCTACGAGTGGACACGCCTCATTCCTAAGGAAAGCGGCGATTTTCTAAAAGGGCAGCGCTATCAAGGCGGCTTGGGTTTCGAACGGCGAATTTCACGCAGCCTCTACGCGGACGTCCGATTCGTCTATACCCACACCTCCTACGACAAGATTCAGTTTCTTCTCCGCGAGGGCTCTCTCAATTCCGACATCGTCACCCACGCCTACGCGTTACAGCTCGGGCTGTCCTACCGGTTCTTATAGAAACCCTTTCGGGGAAAACCCTATCCAAAACGCGAGAAATCGGGTATATAAGAATGGTGAATAAATCGCTTCATTTCTTTCTTCTTGGCACGGCGAGTCTTTGGCTGGGAGGTCTTCCGCTGCGCGCTGAGGGGTTGGGTAAAGACGTCTGCAAAAAGAACTTCGATAGCTTTAAAGAGCTCTTGGCAAAAAATCCCCACGATGAAGCCACATGGAACCAGCTGCGCGTCTGCACGAATGAGCTCAAGCGCTGGAACGAGGCCGCTTCAATCGCGTCCGATGCTTTGGCCAAAGATGCCAACATCGCTGACGCCCATTTGGTTTTAGGAATCACCGAGCTGCACGCGAAGGTGTACCCAAAGGCAGCGGAAGAATTCCGTCAAGCCTCGACGCTTAATAGCGAAAAACCCGCTCCCTATTACTACCTGGGAATGGCCGACCTCTTTCTGAACAATCCCTCAGAAGCGGCCGAGGCGGCGGAGAAAGCGGTGACTTTAGATCCTAGAAATGCCACCTATCACAGCCAGCTCGCCTATGCCGATTATCTGCTGGGAGAAAACGACCAATGCGAGGCCGCCGCGAAGAAAGCCGTCGAACTCGATCCCAATAACGTGGCGGCTTACAAAGTCTTGGGAAACCTTTATAAGCGCGAGGGTCGGACAGCGGAATCGGACAAAGCTTTTGAAGACGGGATTCACGCCAACGGAAGGATCGCGGCCGGAACGACCCGCATGGCGGAAAAACATGACAATCAGACGTCTGGGAATTTACCCGGTTTGGCGGCTGCGTCCCCGGCAATACCTAGCTCGGCCGTTCCCTCCCACGATGTTCAAACGTCGCCGGTCCGAGCGGCTGCTCCCGTTGGGAACGATCCGGCGGCCTTTTGTAAGCATCAATGGGAAGATATGCGGCAGGCGGTAGAGAACCACGATTACGAGAAAGCCTTAACCTATTTTTCGGATTACTTAGACACGCGCGAGCAATATCGCCAAGCTTTCAAACGCTTGGGATCCCGCCTGCCGGCGGTGCTGGCCAACGTGGGAGAGCTAGACGAGTGCGAAATCGTCATCGCGGTGGCCAATTGCAAAGCTTCAGTCACCGGTCAGGCGGGAACGATCAATGAAACGGTGGTGCGCTTTGAGCGAAATACAGACAGCGTCTGGCGAATTAAGTCTTTCTGAGACGTGAATCAGCCTTTTTCTTCGACTTTACCACCTTCGCGAGCCTTGTGATGCGCCGGGTCATTGTCGACGTTCAACCCGTTATTTTTAGGCGTGTCCTCACGATCCGGAATCTCGCCGCGGGCGTCGTTGTACCCTTGACCGACTTCGGTATCCGACTTGGAATTCTGTTTTTTGGGGTCCATAGTGTCCTCCTATTGAATCTATGACTATTAGACAAGCAGAACAGGTTTAAATAACAGTGCGATTTCAATCTTTTAAGCAATTTGCGAAGGCCTACAGCGAAGTCATTTTCTTTGTAGCCGGGTTCATTTTCGACATTTTCACGCTCGTCCGCATCGACTCGACCCTCGACCTCGTCTACCAAGCGGTCTACCTTGTCTTGATCACGCTCATTGTCATTCTGCAGGAGAGAGTCCAGCGCGGACTTTGGCAGCCGCGTGGACGAGTCGCCAAACTTTGGCATTACGAGTCCGAAGCGATCCACTTCTTCTACGGCGGCCTGCTCAGCGCCTATGCCATTTTTTACTTCAAAAGCAGCGCCGGCTCGAAATCGATGCTGTTCTTAGGTCTTGTGATTGTTCTCCTCTTTGCCAATGAAATGCCCCAAGTGCGACGGGCGGGGTCCTATATGCGCTTGGGCTTGCATGCCTTTTGTATTGTTTCTTTCCTGAATTACTTGCTGCCCGTCCTTATCGGGAGGATGGGAGGTTGGATCTTCGCGGCCGGCGCCATGCTGAGCGCCTGCGCTTCGGCGTGGCTCGTGATCCGGCTTTCTCGAATGGACCCGAACCCGGCTTCGGCGCGCTGGCGATTGGGTTGGTCCCCCGCGCTCGTCTTAGTTCTCATTGTTTTCTTTTACGTCATGAAATGGATTCCACCGGTACCGCTATCCCTGCAGTACATGGGGATCTACCACACGATGGAACGACAAGACGGGCGCTACAAACTGACTTACCGGCAGCCGCCGTGGTATCTATTCTGGCGGCGGGACGATCGCCCCTTTCGGGCCCGGCCCGGGGATACTGTGGTGTGTTTTGTCCGCGTCTTCGGTCCCCGACGCTTCACCCACCAAGTGTATCTCCGCTGGGGCTATCGCGATCCGCGCACCGGCCGAACGATCAATTCCGACCATATCCCTTTGCCCATTTCAGGGGGCCGCGGCGAGGGCTACCGAGGCTATTCGACAAAAACCAATTACGAGCCCGGCCAATGGGAAGTCGAGGTAGAAACCGAAGACGGCCGCTCGCTCGGCCAAACGAATTTCACGATCGAACCCGATTCCACGACCGACGAACCCCAGTGGTTGACCCTCACCATGTAGTTTCAACTTGAAAAGCCGCCCTCTCGGCGTTACATCTGAGGGGTGAGTAGCTTTCAAAGAATCGCGCTTGTGTCGCTCAGTGTTTTTCCAGTGCTTCTATTGGGCCTCTCGCCCTCAAGTTTCGGCGACTGCCGCTATTTCCGAGTGAGTTACAAACTGCTCTCTTGCCAACTCGATAAAGCCAATCCTTCAAAACTCCCCGGGATGGAACCGACGACCCCGGATGACCCCACGTGGCAAGACCAAGCCTCCGGCGCCTCGGCGCTGATCACGTGCGAATGCAACTACGCTTTACAAGGATCCTCCCCCCAGTGCGACTTTGACCGCACGGAAGAAAGGAACTACTCCGTTCCTACACCCAACCTCCGCGAAACCTGCCGTCGCGGAAAAAACCTCTGCGACGACTCGTGCGAACGAGTCTTTCGAAATTAGCGAGACGCTTTTTCCTGCATTGCGGTGACAACTCCCCCCCCGCTGTGATCCCTGCAACTGATTTAATAAAAAAACCGCGATTAAATGCTCGGACGCGGCCAGAATTGAATGGCGATTCCTAAAACAGCACCTAGCAGCCCAATCAATTCTTCGACCGACAGACCGGTCTTCTTTAGCCCCAATCCTTCATTGAAGAGTCTTTTTCGTCTACAGACTTTGCACTATGTTGTCCACAGGTTGGACGACGAAAAGACTCTTAACATTGAGGGGGCTTACCCTCTTCATCCAGCCTAAGTGGGGATTCCGGGTTAGGATGCTGCGGAGAGTTCCGGGGGCAAGCTCTTTGTGATTGGGAACTACTGTGGTCACGGTTCCTGTTGACGTGCGTTTTTGAACAACGATATGGCTACCCTTTTGACGTAGGGTTCGAAAGCCTTGATGTTCGAGAGCTTTAATTAACTCGTTGGCAGAAACCACCGGCCAGCGAGCCATAGTTCAGACGGCGACTTTAAAGGTGGTCAGGTAAGGGGGTTCTGTGATCGGGGGAATCTCTTGAGGTTCTGCGGATTCGAGAAAAAGTTGGACGGCCTCATGTAAGTTTTTTTGTGCCTCCTCAACCGTCTTCCCCTGGCTCGCGATATCAAACTCCGGGCAACTGGCCACATACCAGTCCCCCTCGCGTTCGATGATCGCTGACAGAGTGTAAGTCACATTGTTCCTCGAAATGAAGGATATCATGGCATGACTAGTGGGTCAAGGGTCCTAAAGAATTTTGTCCCATTATGTTCAGAAGTTACTGTAGAGAAACCGACATCGGTTCCCCGACGATTTTATGTTTCAGTTAACTATGGAGGAAACAGACGCTTTGACATCGCAAATTGCGATCTCAAAGAAGGGGCGTGGTGGGCGCCGCTATCTTCCCTACGTTTTTACCGAACAGGGTGTAGCCATGCTATCGACGGTTTTGAACAGCGAGGGGGCCATCGCCGGTTGCTCGTAGGGAGAGGGAGTTGGCATCACTTACATCTCCTAAACGTCGGCATCTCAGATAAATTTAGAATGCAGAAGTGCCGCCAACGACTCGGCGATCGCCGCGGACGATCGCTCTGTCATCAGGGCTTTATCGGTTATGCAAAAATGTCGAGTTTAAGGGTGTATCGAGATCACCGCATTTGTCGAGGCCTGGAAAACTGGACTATTTGGGATAGTCGTGGGATTTACGACGAGAGGCCGTTCTAATTATCCTGGCTATGTGGCGGATCGATTTGATTTGAAAAGACGTACACCTTAAAATTGTGACGAAAACCTTGGTTTTGAAACAAGAATTAGGGAGAAGTCTTTGGCTGTTTAAACAGCCAAGACTTCTCCAACAAATTCTTACCGATAGCTAATTGCCACCAAACGCGTAACAACCTTCGGAAATACTAGTTCGGTCACAGCTGCCCTCTAACCTTCTGGAAGCGTTCCCGCCACCACCGCCACCAGTTAACGTTGTTGAAACTGGAGCGTAGGAGTACGGTACAGGATCCACCACTGTGGTAACGAACGCCTTCCCACGCTCAAACCAACCTAATGATAATATTGCATCCGTTCCTTTGTAAGCCGCGAGTCCGAATTCCTCTGTATTCATAAAATATACATTGCCACCCTGGGTTGTGTGAGTCCAAGTGGGAGTTAAAGCGTAATTGTCACGATTGAGATAGGAAGGTAACCAACCGTCGGCCAAGGCAGGACCAGCGCCAGTCGATATAAAACCGATCAACGCCAATACAATGAAACTCATAGATTTATTCATTTTGAGGCTCCTTTAATAATCGCGAAAACACGAGCTTCGAATTTAGCTAACCATCCCCCCTTCTGATTTGCTTATAGGAAGTTTATCTTCCTTACATTACAGGAAGATGTCTTGAGTGTTAAATCGCGGCAACATCGCACGCTGTCCCATATACAGTGCGTTTTGGCCCCTTCAATTTCACGTATGACCTCCGACGAGCATAATCGTCGTATTTTAAGAGAGATTTCGATACGGGCCCTTTTCGGCGGTAACGTCGGCATCTCAGATAAATGCAGAATGCAGAGGTGCCGCCAACGACGCGGCGATCGCCGCGGACGATCGTTTTGTCTAAACAGCGAGTTTAAGGGTGTACCGAAATCCATGCAATTGTCGAGGCTTGGAAAATTGGACTATTTAGAATAATCGTGAGATTTTTACGACGAGGGACCTTTCCAAATTCCTTGACAATTGGGTGGATCAATTTGACTTGAAAGACGCGTACTTAAAAGTGTGACGAAACCTTACGTTCTTGTGCAAGTTGCACCGCTCGATGGGCTTAATCTCGCAAGATCATGCAGCGCTGAGTGCAAAGGAGGGGTGACGGAGCTGGATGTCCCCATGGGATTGCAGAATCAGTGGACCACCCCAATGGCTCACAGACAGCAGAAGAAAGACAAAGCCCAGTAACTTCTTAGGGAGGCTATGGGTATTGACGATTGACGGAAGTGGCAACCGGCTCGTAAGGGTAGTGACAAATTGTCTCTCTTCTTCCGAAACTTGAGGGTCCTGGGGCCGGCTGTCGATTGTCACAGCAGCGCCTATGGCCTGGCTCAGCCGGCGAATAATTCGAAACCCGCGCCCATGCTGCAATCCCTCGCTTGTTGCTTTCGTGGTGAAGACCTCATTCCAAGTACCGTCTAAGACGCCGCGTACGCGTGCAAGAGTTGCAGAGGTCATTCCGCGGCCGTTGTCTCGCACGCGAATCACCGCTTCCACCCCCTCTTCGGACAAATCAACGCGTATTCGGGTCAACCTTGGATCGTGTGCCCTCGGCTCTTCTAAAACATTGTCAAGATCCAACGCATTGTTTATGCCGATTTTAAGAATTTGACCAAGGGCGCTTCGGTCGGTTCTTGCCACGATTGCGTTGGATGGCACCGTGAGCTCATCATCGAGGAGTCCCTGGTAGCTTTGAAGCCAGGCCGTTAGATCCACGTCTTCCAAATGCAATTCGGGAATGAGAATACGACGCACCTCATCGCGCACTCGTTCCAGATATTCAATGGAAAGAACGCTTTTCGAATCCGCAGGTTGGGCATGCAGGAGATCGTGCTCATGAACGAATTGAATGATAGCGCCGACGGCGGCCAGAATCTCATCGCGCAATGGCGCCACAACGGCGTAAAGCTCAAAGGGCGAATGCTTCGACGCATCGACGTCGCGAGCCCAATTATCAAATGATTGGTTCGCTTTTATGAGACGGCTTATGGCGTCAGCAAAAACATGTTTTAGAGATTCCTCCACCGAAACCGCGAGCCGTCTTTTGGAAAAGTCGGAAAGTCTGCCCGCCAAATTCCCCAAGATGTTTCCGGCGCCATGATGCCCGTCACGAAATGTATCGATCTCGGATAGGTGTTCTTCCGGGAGAGCCGGCGTCGTGTCAGCGGCCGGAACGGTGGGCGGGATATCCGCTAGGATCAAATGTGGTCCTTGAGGTTCTGACAAATTCTGAACAACGGCCTGTGCTGCTTGACGGAGCTTGTGAAATGCTTTCCCATCGAGTTCACCTTCCAGACCCAGGTGAGTTGAACTTCTGATCGCTTGCTGGAATTCCTGCAAGCCCATGTGCGTTAGATGCTGGAGATCAACGACCTCGATAATTCCCGTGGAGCGGTCCGCCAGACTGCCTCTTTTCACTACCCACTCGGGCATAAGCTCAGCGATTGTCTGTAATCTGCAACCCGGCAACATCAACACCTGATTGCCGGTCTCCTCCTTCGGGTCCTTTACCTCTCTCAAAGGTGTGTCCCTTTCGGTCCCGGTAAATGTCGGCTCTACCACATAACGCGTACCTTCTTTTCCAAATGCGCTTAGCACATTACGTATTTGGAAAAAGCTATCTAGAAATAATGTGAGTTTATGCGGAGCATTGGACGCAGATAGTGGAATGTTGATGTAGTGGCCTGGTTCTTGGACTCCGCGGGTGATGTAAAGCAAAAATCGATGCAGTAAATAATCTGCCTTGGGTACTTGTTGGGACTGCAGTGCCCGCGGAATATCTTCTTTGCTTATGCGTTCGAGCGTGTTCAGGTCAACAGCATCGCCTTCAAAAGCCTTCATGAATAATTTACCGACCCGCACTTTTTTCAAAGGGGTGCCTTGCAAATTACCCGCATTGATTCGTTCAAAGATGGGACCTGCGGCCGAAAGGGGCTCGGGTCGGACGTCAACTGCAAAGAACAAGATCGTCCAGGCTTTCGGTTCAGCCACGTGTCCCGCCTCAGATTCTTCGTCAATTACTTGAAGCAAGGCACTGACAAATTGCAAAGCTTCGTTAGGCTCAGCCCCCAGCCCGACCTCATACACAGTGACGGTGTGGTTTGCCTGGGCTTCCTTTTCTGCTAACAACCGCTTCATGTCCTTTCGTAAGAGGGTAAGTTGATCTTCGATGACTCCTACGCCCTCGAAGCCCTTTGAGCCTGACTCCATGGGGAACAAATCTTTAAGCGCAACAGTAATTGTTTTTAACGACTCATCGGAAAAACCAATCCCCAGCAACTCATCTCGAACGGTTGCCACGACGCGTTCTATTCCACTCATTGGTGGCGAAGTCTCTTTCCCTGCATTAATGGGCAATGGTACGCCAGAATTGGACTCCTTGGCAGAAGCCAAGCGGCCGGACCCCCAGATTGCTTTCCAAGTAGCTTTTACCAATCCTCCGATCGTCACTTTATGAGTATGAGGGGATGAGACGAGCGAAAGCGGCTGCATTTCGTTTAGGGCAGAAGCGGCGAGCCCCTCTTGGGAGATGCGGTCTTGAATCGCGACAGACTTTCCAACAGTCGACCGATGTGGTGACATGGCTGCCGCCAGAGCGGGATCTGCGATTATGCAGAGGGCCAATAAAAAGGAATTGAGACGGAGGAAATAGTTCTTCACGCGCGTGCGAGAAGATACCAGCTTCCCGCCGAAATAGGAATCCATCAAATGGCTGAAATTCGCGGCGAAAAGTCCTGCTTAATTACTGGGCCTGAATCGTCCCACATTCAGTACCTATTGGCCCATTCAAATTCACGAATGACATCCGACGAAGAAAATCGTCGCAATTTAGCGGGGATTTCGATGCAGCCCTCTTAGTCTGCTACCCATAAAGAAGAGGAGAATCACCCTCACCTAGAGTTGTCATCCAAAGTGGTGTAAATAGACACAAAACCAACGGTCCCTTTGCGCGGACCAAGCAAAAGGAGATACGCTGTGGAGGTCGGGGACTTTTAAACAGCCTTAGAAAAATAACTGCGATTCAATACCCCGACACTGATCCCCGCCCTGAGGTCCTTCTATTCGAAAGGAGAGGGAACATCATGAGTGATAAGCTGAATGCGGCTCCAGACACGACTGCGGTACGGGTCGCCTTGTGGCGGGCGCTTCACGTCGAAGTCGATTCGCCGCCGCACGTACTGGAAGACGAAGTTGGCTTGAAGCTGGCGGCTCCAAATAACGACTGGCGCAGCCGGCCGGACATGAGCCCGTTCACGCGCCCCTTTCGCGCCTCCATCGTAGCCCGCGCCCGCTTCATCGAAGATCTCGTCGCGGAACAAGCTGCCTGTGGCGTTGGTCAGTACGTTATCCTCGGTGCGGGCCTGGACACCTTCGCCCAGCGTCGGGCGGAGCTTGCCTCCCGTTTGCTCGTGTTCGAGATCGATCAGCCGGGCCCTCAGGCGTGGAAACGCCAGCGCCTCATCGACCTCGGCCTCGGCATCCCGTCGTTCCTGCGGCTCGTGCCCGTCGACTTCGAGGCCGGCGACGCGTGGTGGCAGCGGCTAACTTTGTCGGGCTTCGAATCCGGGCGGCCGGCGGTAGTGGCATCCACCGGCGTCAGCATGTATCTGACGAAGGACGCGAACAGAGGGACACTACGCCAAATCGCGGCACTCGCTCCAGGCTCGACCCTCGCCATGTCGTTCCTCTGTCCAATCGAGCTGGCGGACCCCGAGGTGCGTCCCGGGATGGAGCGAGCCGTAGAGGGAGCGCGAGCCAACGGCACGCCCTTCCTCAGCTTCTTCACGCCGACGGAGATGCTGACTCTAGCCCGAGAAGCCGGGTTTAGAGAAGTCCAGCACGTGTCGGCAGCCACGCTTACGCAGCGCTACTTCGCTGGCAGGACTGACGGCCTTCGCCCGCCCAATAACTCGGAGGAACTGCTGGTAGCGACTACCTAGATTTGGAATGAGGAGTTTGCGGTTTAAAAGAGTCCGGGACGGACATTGGTAATAGTGGGTAAGAGCGAAAAGGACTTGTAAGGGCGACGTCAACGGATCATAGCCCACTTCTGATAGCCCCTAGCTCGGGTCGCATAGTCTTGTTGTGACA
>JBBSDO010000059.1:0-12995 GCA_038241515.1 Elusimicrobiota bacterium
GGGCGTGGCGCGGAATTTGGGTCTCTTCCATTCAATTTCAGGTCAGGTTTTGGGCCATGTCCTGTCCGGTAAAGGAAAGAATGATGTCTCAGCCCTCGCGGACATCAGTTCAAGATGGACCGATTTTACAGGAACGGAATTCGTTGTGGGACGAACCCTTTATGACACGGCGAGCGCGCTGAATCAAAACATTACGGAAAGTTATCTGAATGCGTCCGCGACGTTTGGTGACGAAGATGGCAATTGGCGATTTTCCCCTAAAGTCCGCTTTTCGCGGCTCTCCGACAAGAATCAGCGCTACACGGGACAGGCCGAAGTTTCGCGCTATCTTAATCATCGGCAGAATTTCCGAGCGATTTACCAATACGTCTACGATCACATGCGGGACCTTAGCTCTTTTTATTACAGCCCTCAGGAGCTACAAGAGCATCAATTGGGTCTCGAGTACGCCCCGAAATTCAAGCACGCCGAACCTTTTATCCGATACCTCCCGGGCTATGGACAAGAACGCGGCGTTCCGAGTGGATTAATTCAAGAATTAGAGATTGGATTACCGTTGAAATGGGGAGAGGAAACGTCTTTCGGTCCCTACTTTGCCTATTCTAAGACTCCGACCTACCGCCGCAATACCTACAGCGCCGTATTCAGTCATCGATTTTAACCGACACGGCTATCTCACGACGGCGAGTTTGCCCCGAATAGGTTTTCCCTCCCCACTGCTGATCGAATAGATATAGACCCCGGAACCGACGCGGTCCACGGCGTCATTCGTTAGATCCCACACCACCGCATTCGTCGAAGCCACTAGAGTTTTTACTTTATGGCCGGACAACGTAAAAATGTTCACCGTGCTATCGGGGATCAGGCGGTCGAAGTTAATCTGCTGCGCAAACCCATGACGATCGGCTCTCCACGGATTGGGAAATACTCTCACGGCGGTTGAATCTGCAGGCACCAGCGTCAAATCCACACGAAAGGGAGCCGACGGGACGCCGTCTGCATTCCGCGCAGTGACCTCCAAACGATAGCTACCTGGTTGAAGCGCTAATTGCTGGAGTGGCAGAAGCGGCAACAGGGTCGAAATTACACTGGATCCGTTTGCCGTTACGACATTCAGGGTCCGTGCCCCAGGCGAAGGTTTCACCGCGGGGCCATTTGCGGTGATTTTCCATTGGAGCGACGAGGCGTTCTGCGTCTTGGCCTGAATCGTGGCGTCGATTGACATTACCGGAGTCACGTCCAAACCTTGGATGACGGCTAAAGGTGCGGGGCCTTTCTGAGGATTGGGGTGGTTCGGATTCAACGGTAGCGGGGGGGGCACGAATACGCTTCCGTCAAGGGACGCCACTTGAAAATTCTTAAATTTGAGATTTGCGTTATCGCCTCGGATTCCCACTTTACCCGGACCTCGGAGAGGAGGGCCCGCAATCGAACCGTCATCGGTTGCCGCGACGAGCAGCACATTGTCCTCATATAAACTAAACGTCACCGAACCATTTGCGTTATTTTTGACGGTGGCCGTGACGTTCTGCCATTGCCCGTAAGGAACCGCAAAAGGAGTATAGGGACTTAATTCGTAGTAGGTCCCTCCGTTAGAAGGGCCTCCGGGCACCTTTTTCTTTATAACGACATTATTATCTCGGCGATTGATACTGCAATAATAAAGTTGATACTCAGTCTGATAACGCAACCATATGTGTATACCATCCCAATCGACGGCGGGAGTGGAGGGCGTCGTCGACAAGCCCTGATTCAAAAGCTGAAAAGAGACAGCGACATCCTCAAAATCGCCTGCGATCGTATTTAATCGAAAAATCGCTGAGTTGTTTCCATTGGAGGATTGAGCATCGGGCCCTATATCGTTGGGAACGCCTGTCCATCCTGCCCCATCCTGTATAAAAAGTGATCCACTATCCAAATTCCAGATCGAAGACCGAACTGCGGTCGGATCGGTGGGATTCCAGTATGCGTATTCATTTGTTACGAGGCCGTTCGCTCGATTGAAGTCATCGGATAAGAGGACCGCGCCAAAGCTCGGCGCCATCAGCCCCGCGAAAGCAAGAAAAAATAATACGGACCGCATATAGGTTGTCATACCAGGCATTTGTTGCGCGAATGTTAACTCGTCTTAACGTATTTAGCCTAAATGGCAAGACTCTGCAACCGGAGATTTGGATTATTTAACTGGGGAATTCTCGGCGACGAGGTCAGACCAGAACTTCGGATCACCCGCTCCCAAACGCCAGAAATGGATCTGTCGAACTCCGATATCGGCTAATCCCTTCACTTTCGCCTTCAGCCCAAGCGACGTTTCAATCCATACATGATGCGTCACTTGATTTTCAGTGTAGTCGAAATGTCCAGACTGGGTAGTCGACTCTTCTTGAATCGGCTTATATTGAAGGGCAGACAAGACAGCCGCTTGATCGTATTCAAGCGATTTTCCCGCTTTGGATTCGGGCCAGTCGAATCCTCCTAAGTGCAAAACCATACAGAGTTTTTCCGATGGAATCGTATTTTGAGCATAACGGGCAAGATTCATAACAGACTCGATGGGCGCGATGGAGCCGGGTTCACTCGTTCCCCAATGGTAAAGGTAGGCCATCACCTTGACCTCATCCGCCGCGCTGGCTACTGCTTCCCAGTCGATAACGCCCGCTCCGCTGCGATCCTTAACGGAAGTTTCTGACGTACGCGGCTGAACAACAACCGAGAGCCATTTTTTTCGCTCATGAAGCGCACTTGCCAGCTCTTGGATGAATGCCGAAAAAGCCTCTCGGTCCGCAGGGTCGAGACGCTCGTAGTCGATATCCAAGCCGTCCGCGTCCGTAACAAGGGTGAGCAGGTCTTGAATATGACTGGCTCGCGCGGCGGGTGTCCCAAGCAACGTGTGTACTACAGCAGCATCTTTTAGTTTGAGCGAAGGGCCCTGCCCCACGTCATTGACTACCGTAAGGAGAACTCGGGGTCTAGGCGACCCGGAATTTCCACGTTCGATCACGCTCGATTTCACGACAGGCACATGCGGCGTTGCCGGGACTAATTTACCCGAGCCGTCGAATTGGTAGGCAAAAACCGAGATCTCTTCCAGTTTGTAACCGTATCGTTGGACGGCCTCGCCGCCTCCGGCTTCGTCCCAGTACACGACCCAGCCTCCAAACCGAGGGGCCTGGATTTCTTTCGGCCGCTTGCCTTTCGCCCATACAGAAGAGCATGCGCCTATCAGACAGAATGCTACTGCGAAAACCAAATACAGATTTTTCAATCGGAGCCTATACTATCACGCCGAGATCCTCTTACCTATAAGAATCTTAGACCTATAGATAAATTGGCCCTTGGACCCATTCCCTTCCCGGACCCAATCGTCTATAGTGGTGCGATTATGGCCGGCACCTCTATCTTGGCTCGATGTGCTTTTCTCCTCAGTTTATCGTTTCTGGCCTTGAAGCCGGCGCACGCGGATCCGGGTACGGAAGCGGCTAGTTTTCTCGACATCCCCGTCGGAGGACGTGCCGCTGCGTTAGGAGCCAGCTACTCGGCCTTGGCAACGGATGCCTATGCGCCCATTTGGAACCCCGCTGGACTCGGCTTTTTGGACTCGACTCAAGTGGCCGGGATGCACCTTTCCTATCTCGAAACGATCTCCTATGAATTTGCGAGCTTTGTTCAGCCGGTGTCTCAAAATGGCGCCGTAGGGGTGGCTGTGCAATATTTGAGCCCGGGTGATATTCCTAGTACCGATCTGGGGGGCTCAAGCATCGGGACCTTTTCTGGCCATTATGGGGCCTATTCGCTGGCCTATGGACAAAAGCTGGGCGAACAAGTTTCTATAGGTGCCTCCGGAAAGATGCTGGAAGCAAAGATTGGTCAGACGTCTGGGACGGCATTTGCCGGAGACTTGGGATCGCTTTATGCTCCTTTTAGCAACCTGCGCCTGGGCGCCGTTATCTCCAATATAGGGAGCAAGCTCGCATTTTTCGACCAGAAAGATGCTTTACCCTCCAATGCCCGACTGGGCTTCCTTTACCAGCCGCTCAAACAGCTCAGCGTAACCGCCGAAGGGGTTTATCGTTTTACGGGTCTGGCCAGCTTTCACACCGGGTTCGAATGGATGCCCGCACCCCTCGTCTCTTTGCGAGCCGGTTATCGCACGGATACGACTAAAGGTTTGTCGGCTTTGGCGGGTTTCACCACCGGCGTGGGCCTGCACGTGTGGGGTCAAGAATTTGATTACGCCTGGGTTCCTTTGGGAGATCTCGGAAATACGCAGTACTTTTCCCTTATTCTTCGATTTGGATCCCCTAGGGGTCATTCGAATAATCTGCAAGGCCTCGAACGCTCCGCGAAGCCTGAAACGAGCGCGTTCACCCCCCACCTCGCGCCACTGGAAGGATCTTTATGACAAAGGGGAGCCCAGTGAAAATATCTTGTGGCCTCTTTTTTGCGTTGGCTCTCACTGCGTTTCAGTTAGTCATACTTCCCAACATGGCCCTTGCTCGCACCGTGGTGAGCTTAACCTTCGATGATGGCGATAGTGATGCCTTGTTAGCGACTCAAATTTTAGACCCCTATGGCCTCAAAGCGACGTTCTATGTAAACAGCGGCCGCATCGGTAAAGCCGGCTTTCTGGCGCTGAGCGACCTTATGGCTATGAAATCCGGCGGCCACGAAATTGCGGGGCATACAATCGACCATGTCGACTTGGCAACCTTAACCCCTGCTCAGCAGCAGTACCAAATCTGTAATGACCGCACCGCCTTTATAAACGCGGGCTTCAATGTCATTTCCTTTGCTTATCCTTTTGGTTCGTACAACAGTTCGGCCATAGCTGCGGTCCAAAGCTGCGGTTATGTAAGCGCACGCTCTGTGGGAGGCTTGACCTGTTCAGGTTGCGCCCCGGCAGAAAATATTCCCCCCGCCAGACCATTCGAGATTCAGACCCCGACGTCGATCAAATCCTACACCTCGCTTGCCCAGATCGAGCAATACGTTATGAGTGCAGAGCAATCGGGAGGTGGATGGGTCCCCCTTGTCCTTCATCACGTCTGCGACCAATGTAATACCTACTCTATTAGTCCCGCCATTTTGACGGGCTTAGCCAGTTGGCTTAGAGATCGATCGAGCCAAGGGACCGTGGTTCAAACAGTCGGGCAAGTGATGGGCGGCACTCCAGCCACCAATCCGCCCCCAGGAATCAGCGCGCTAAGCCCGACAACAACAACGCCCGGGGGTCCCAGTTTCACGTTGACCGTCTATGGGTCAAATTTTATCACGAGTTCAAGCGTGCTGTGGAATGGTACGGCGCGGCCGACGACTTATCTCGGCAGTACGCAATTGTCTGCTGCGATCTCTAGTTCGGATATAGCCAGTCCTGGAACGGCGAACGTGTCGGTGTTCAATCCGGGTCCTGGAGGAGGCACGTCTTCTGGCCTCGCCTTTCCCGTAGGCGCTCCTACAGGTTCGGCGGCCTACACAATTTGGCCCAATAGCACGGATCCGGGTCCGAATGCAGGCTGGAAAGATCCTTCGCCCGTGGAACTGGGCCTGCGATTCCGCTCGGATGTCGCCGGCTCCGTGACCAGCGTCCGCTTTTTTAAACAGACCTTTAACACCGGAACTCATATCGGCAGCCTCTGGACCGACAACGGAACTCTTTTAGGTCAAGCGACATTCACAAGTGAAAGTAATTTCGGCTGGCAGACGGTAACTTTTCCTTCACCGATTGCAATTCAAGCTAACACCGTATACGTGGCTTCTTACCATTCTACGGCGGGGTACGCGTCCACCCCTGGATTTTTTGCAACCAATGGTGTCGACGCTCCACCGCTGCACGCCTTGGCCAATACTGTAGAAGCCAACGGTTTATACCTCTACGGTTCGAGTCCGGCATTCCCACAAAAAACGCAAAATAGTACCAATTATTGGGTTGATGTCGTATTTGTAACAGGAGGCGGTACTTCATCAAATCCTGTCCCCAGTCTAACCTCTATTAGCCCGAACTCCACAACAGTTGGCGGAACCGCTTTCACCCTGACCGTTTCTGGGAGCAATTTTATCAATGGCTCGATTATTCTATGGAACGGGGCCAATCGAGCGACGTCTTTTCTCAATACGTCGACGCTTTCCACCGTAATCCCGGCAAGCGACATCAGTTCGGCGGGTACCGCAACGGTATCCGTTTTCAACCCGTCGCCGGGAGGCGGCAATTCTGCGGGCCAGACGTTCACAATTTCGTCTTCTCCGACGAATCCGATACCCTCTTTGACTTCCATTTCTCCCAATTCGGCAACGGCGGGTAACCCGGGTTTCACGCTGACAGCAACAGGCGCCAATTTCATACCGAGTTCATTCGTTACATGGAATGGGACGTCCCGGCCCACCACATTCGTAAATTCTGGGACACTCCAAGCTGCGATTAGCGGCTCTGATGTCGCATCGGCAGGCTCCGCGACCCTCGCGGTTACGAACCCCGCCCCCGGTGGTGGCAACTCGGCAAATCAAAATTTTGTTATTAGTCCGCCCTCTTCGACAGGCTGCACGTCCTGCACGATTTGGCCGAATAGTACGGATCCGGGACCGAATGCCGGTTGGAAGGATCCTTCGCCTCTAGAAATGGGCCTCAGATTTCGTTCCGATGTGGCCGGATCCATTTCCGGGATCCGCTTTTTTAAACAAACCTTTAATACAGGGACGCATATTGGCAGCCTTTGGTCGGATGCCGGAGGACTTTTAGGACAGGCTACATTTACGGGGGAAAGCGCTTCGGGTTGGCAGACGGTTGTTTTTCCGTCGCCTGTCGCCATTCAGGCGAATGTCGTGTATGTGGCTTCTTACCATTCGACATCGGGATATGCTTCCAGCCCTGACTATTTTGCCGCTAACGGGGTGGACGCAGCGCCCCTACATGCCTTGGCTAACAGCGTAGAAACCAATGGCCTCTTCTTGTATGGTCCAAGCCCCGTTTTCCCGAGGCAAACTACGCGAAGTACGAATTATTGGGTCGATGTGGTGTTTTCGCCGAGCGGCGCCGTCGTCAGCCATAGTTTGCCAAGAGGCCAATTGGGCGGAGGTACGACTTTTCCGACAGGAAGTTTCGTTGATCTGTCGCAGGCGCGCGTTCATCCGAATCCTTGGCGCGCTGACCTCCATGCGGGGAAGAAAATCGTTTTTGATCAGCTTAGTCCCAATAGTACGGTCGACATTTTCACCGTCTCGGCCCACTGGATAAAGAAGTTAGACGCTTCCTCAGGAGCCACCGCTTGGGACCTCACGACGGACGGGGGCGATCCCGTCGCCTCAGGGTATTACATCTATCTGATTAGGGACGACCAAAGTAACCGCAAACGTGGAGTTCTTGGCGTCGCTCGCTAGCCGTCCGAATGTTACAGGAAGGTTAAATCTTTCCTGTGGCAAAATTTGGCCCTCTAGATCTCCCATCGAAAATCACTTCGTAAAATAGACTGGTTTTTCCCTAGTCCCAAGTTTTATAGGTCTACTGGCGGTCGGAATTAGACCGAAGACCCATTGACCAATAGTAGAGTCCATACCATAATGGTGCATCCTCAAGTTGTGAAGGGGTCGGTCAAAGTTGGTCTGTCGCAAGTGACTACAAATCTAATATCAAATCCCTAGAAGGCACGGGTATTTTATGAATGAACTGCACGTTTTACCGGTAAAGGACGTCGTCGCGAACGAACAGCGCCGCTACCCTCGCCTTGTTTCTACGGAGCGTACCCGCATAAAAGCAGGACGATGGCCGCTGCGAAATTCCCATAAGGCCGTCGTACGGGATCTCAGCGAAACCGGAGCCCTCGTAGAGCTCGACTACGGAACCACCTTACAAGTGGGTGAGCGCGTCCGATTACATGTATCGGTACAAGCCGACCGGGCCCAATCGACCTCAGTCGCCTCGTTTCCGATTTTCGGTACCGTCATAAGAAAAGAGAGCCGGCATCTCTATGGCCTTCGCTTTACTCAAACCGTCGCCGAACAGGTCCAGAATAAGTTATCTGTCCCACGCAAAATTTTTGCGGGGTCAGGCATCTTCTTATTAGGAATCGCTATTGCGCTGTTAAAGATGCGGAATGTCAGCGTCTTCTGGTATGAACCGGCGCTCGAAACTTACAGTATTTTTGCGGCTGTGTTTGTACTTTCTCGTGTAGGAATCTCCATGTTTTACCGTGAACCCGCGGATCAAGGCTACCTTCCAACAATCACGCTCATTATCGCGGCCATGAACGAAGAAGCTCATATAGCCGACACGATCCGCCACTGCTACCGCTCGCGCTATCCACACGAAAAAATGGAAGTGATTGCTATCGATGACGGCTCCAAAGATAAGACCTGGGAGGCGATGTCCGCGCTTACGAAAGAGTATTCCACTTTGAAAATTTTTCGTTTTGAGAAAAACAAGGGCAAACGACATGGGATGGCTTACGGAGCCGAGCAGGCGACGGGCGACGTTTTGGTTTATGTGGACTCCGACAGTTACGTCGATCCGGAGTCCGTCTATCGAATCGTTCAACCTTTTGCCAATTCGAAGATTGGTGCGGTTTCAGGACACGTTTTGGCTGTCGAAGAAAAAGACAACTTCATTTCCAAAATGGAAGCCGCACGCTACTACATCTCTCATCGCATTATGAAGGCGGCGGAGAGTGTTTTTGGAGCCGTCACGTGCTGCCCGGGTGCTTTCTCCGCCTACCGACGGAGTGCTGTGATGCGGATCCTGCCCGATTGGCTCAATCAAACTTTTATGGGGACGCAAGCTACCTTCGGAGATGACCGGAGCTTAACCAACTTCATCCTGCGCACCCATCAAGTGATTTATCACTCCGGAGCGCGGTGCGTGACTTTCGTCCCGAATAAGTGGAGCCAGTTTTTCCGACAACAGCTGCGCTGGAAGAAGTCGTGGGCTCGCGAGACCACGGTCGCAGCCCGCCAAATGTACAAGATGCATCCCATCGCCGCGTTCTCCTACTACGCGAGCATCATTCTTACCGTTTTATCGCCCATCATGGCCTTACGCGCGATCGTCGTTATACCTCTTATGACATCCGCCAGTTGCTTGCCCTATTTGTCAGGCCTCTTTTTGATGTACACCTTTCTCTGCCTTTTCTACTGCTATCACACACAGTCAAAAACGTGGTACTACGGGCTCGCTTTTGCCTGTTTGTATTTGACGGTACTGTGCTATCAAAACTACTACGCCATGCTGACCGTCCGCCGCAACCATTGGGGAACACGATGAATCCTCGAGTCGCGCTCCTGGAAGAACGCATTTCTACTTCGTATGCGCGTCAGTGGATTATTTTCTTCGTGCTCCTAGCGGTGGGGGCATTTACCTATTGGATGCATACCTACGTGCAACGCCCTCATGAGGTCACTGCTCCCGCGAGCACACCGAACGCCGAATGGTTCTTTATGCTACGAATGCCAGAAGCGCAAGTCTTGCAGGACCGCCAGCACACGCGCGACCTTTTCACCAAGTGGATTGACGCCATGCTAGGAGCCGGCTTTCATCCTGCGCTTTTATCTGACGTGGTCGACCGTATCAATAAGGGATTGCCACTTCCGGAAAAAACCATCGTTCTTTGTTTCGACCCCGGCTATCGCTTAACAGAACAATTATTTTCGCCCATCTTGGCCGCAAGAAACGTGCCCGCCACATGGCTGACCGATGCCGATGCCATTGATCGCCGAGATAAAAAATACGTGAGCCCCCATCAAGAGCAAGTCATGAAATCTTCGGGGCACTGGGACGTCTTTTCTTATCGGTCCTCTAAACCTTTTAGCGTACAGATCGCCGACGCACATAAGCCGGCGGTGTTTAACGCCATCGGCTGGGAACCTCGTGTAGGTCGCTTCGCCTTGAATCGAGTGGGGAACTTGAGCTATCTCAGCCGTCTGAACGTGAACAACCACTGGACGCCCGAAGATCTCGTCCATCGCCTTATGGTGGAACTCCCCCTCAATTCCCCCGCGTACTTGAGCCTCCAACAGATTCAAGGTCGCAATTGGGGCATTAACGTGGATTATAAGGCGGCTCGTGAACGACGCTTCTCCCTGCATTCAGGAACGGATAAGCGCTCAGGATCTCTCTATTGGTTAGGAACTCAAGGTTTGAAAGATCTACAAATACGTTTCGAAGTCCGACGACTCAGTGGAGAAATGCTTTTTCTTCTTCGTTCCGACCAGGATGCCGGAGAGTATGTCGGTGTGCGTTTTTCCAACGGCCGGGTTTCAGTAGAACAACAAAGCTCAGGAGCGACCACACGCCTGGCGTCTTCTGCTTGTCCAGACCTTATCCCCGGAACTCCTTTTAACGCCGTTTTCGCTGTACGGGGTCGTCAACTTGCCGTGGCTGTCAATGAGCACCCGTTGATTGCGTTGGATTCTTTGCGGCCTTCCGCTTCCACTCAGGGTATGGTTCGCCTGGTCATCCAAAATAGCATCAAGGGTGTTGCTGAGGCGCAGTCCGTCAAAATCTTATGTACCCCTCTTACAAATTAAATGAAATTTCTTCATCGGCTGATCTTAGGGCGGGGGCGCCTCGCAGCGGGGCTCTCCATTTCTGCAATCGCCCTTTCCTGCCCCGTATTCGGGGAAAACATACCCGTTTCTTCTCCTGCGTCCCACGATAAAGCCGCCGCGTTATTAAACGAAGGGAAGATCGACCAAGCCATTCAGATCTATCAGCATATTGCGGAGGAAGACCGCAGAAATCCCGAAGCCCTCCGTGATTTGATGTTTGCCCTTTCTCAAGCGAATCGGTACGAGGAATCCGCCTCTGCCGCGCAGAGGCTTCTAAGGCTTAGACCGCGCGACCTTGAAGCACTTAATTTGCTCGCCAAAAATCAAATCGCCTTACGCAAGAAAATGGAGGCTCTGCGTACCTACGACAAGAGCCTCCAAATCGACCCCACTCAGCTAAGCGTCCGCCTGGCGATCGCCAAACTTCATATTGAATTTAAAGATTTCGAAAAAGCCACTGGGGAACTTGCTTATCTCCAAGCGCGCTACCCGAGAGAACCGAATGTCTATTCTTACCAGGGACAAATTCGCTTTTTTAAGGAGTCTTATGCCGAGGCGCGCGACCTTTGGACGAAAGCGCTTCAATTAGACCCCGACAATCTGCTCTTTAAAATTCATCGGGCGGATGCCCAATATCGCCTAGGCCAAATCGAAGAGGCCCATGCTGCTCTTCAAGAGGTCGTTCAGGACGAAAAACACCCATGGCCGGCTAAGAATCGGAAGGATATCTGGAAGCTCCTCGAAATCGTTCCGCCGGGAATCAGCGACACAATCGAGCCGCTGCGCCCTTACGATCACCCCATCGGCGTGGACGAGGTCCAGATTGGATTGGCGCTCGGACGCTTGTATTCCGATCTGCGCGACTATGACGCCGGCGTCGCCGTTTTGGAAGATCTTGAAACCCATCACAAGGATAACCCTGAAATTTATGTGCGACTTGCACGTTTGCAGGCCTTGCGACAGGAATACCGGATATCGGCCGACCTTTGGAGTCGCGCCATTGAATTGACCCCCGGCGAACCGCTCTATAGATATGAGCAAGCGCGGGCCTTATATTTTGCTGGAGACCAGAAGGCGGCCCTAGGAGTGCTCAAGAAACTCGGGGCCGCTCCATCCAACGTAAAATGGCGGGCGATCGATTTCTTAACCGAAGATGCGCTAGCGAGCGGAGATCTTGAAACCGCCGAAGGGATCCTGGAAAGCAATGTGGCGGAACTGCGTCGTCCCGATGAGCCTCGCCTGTTTCGCCTGGCCATGGTGTATTACCAGCGCGGCGAAATCCAAAAGGCTTTATCTACGTTGGAGAACTTTATTCGACTTAATCCACGAGACGGGCGCGCTCTGATGTTTCGGGCAGACATCTCATTCCGACAGGGACGGACGCGTGAGGCGATTGCCTCCTATCGTGAAATTCTGAGGCTGAACCCTTACGCCAAACGCGCCTATTTGAGTCTCATCGACGCCTACAATATCGTGGGCGAACCTAAAAATGCACTAGAGATTACCAAGTATGCACGCCAAATAGATCCTACTGATTCGTACCTAGCCGTTTGGGAGGCGCGCTTCACCTACGACATGGGTGAACCGCACGAGAGCGCCCGGCTTCTTAAAGCCATGATCCATGACACACCCCACGTGATCGTGCCCGTGATTCTATATCACGGACTGACTCCGTTCGATAAGGATCCCCTTCTGGCCTATTCGGTGCATAACACCACGACGACATTTGATAACCATATGCGGGCCATTCGGGACGCCGGATTCACGCCAATTACGACTGTCGAAATGGGGCACTGGCTTAATCAAAAAACCGATCTCCCGCGTAAGCCCATTCTGATTACTTTCGACGATGCACGCCTGGACAGTTTTGTTTACGGCGATCCCATCCTCAAGCGCTATAACTTGAAAGCCACGATGTTTGTCCCCCTGGTCAACGTCGACAAAAACTTACCCGGCTATGCCTCTTGGACTCAGCTTCAAGACTACGCAAAAAATGGCCGTTGGGAAATGCAAGCTCACGGGGATCTGGCGCACATGCGGGTGGAAGTGGACCCCGACGGCAGAAAGGGCCTCTTTCTCATCAATAAGCTTTGGATCGCCGCTGAGAAGCGCTACGAAACCAAAGAAGAATGGATTCGACGGATTGATGCTGACCACGAAAGCTCTAAGCGAAAAATGACCGCGCGCCTAGGCTATTTGCCTACGGCCTTTGCTTATCCCGAAGGCGACTTTGGCGGTCTGGGTCTGCCAAGTTCTGAAGACGCCGCCTCCGTCAACATCGCTGCATCGCGGAAGGCGTTCCCCATCAGTTTCAATCAGTCCTTTTTTGGCCTCAATATGCAAAATAGAGATCCTCAATTGCTGACGCGATACGAGCCGGCCCGCGAATGGAACGGCAAGCAATTGCTTCAGGCGCTCGAAGAACATAATCCGTTTTTGAAAATGTACACGACATTAATACGCCA
>JBBSDO010000060.1:0-12972 GCA_038241515.1 Elusimicrobiota bacterium
GGTTTCAAAGCACCCTCTTCAATCAACTTGTTTCGAAAATCAAGACCCCAAATACTGTTCTTCACTGCAACGGAAGTAGTGTCCTTCGTTGAAGTTTCTTTAGGAATGCCACCAATTCGAACGCCGGCATCCCAACCAAAAGGAAGTCCTATTTTGGCATGACCGATGATTGCGGGCATGGGTAAACGTGAAAAGGTATCGATCTTATTTGCGTCAATCACTTGCGTGCCGAGGTTGCGAAGCCCAGAGACATCCAACTGGGTCGACGTAACCACCCCCTCAACCCCAAGTTCAAAGCCTAAAAACTTGATCTGGTTGGGTACCACATTCCCGGCTGTTGAATTGAATGGGACGGCGTATTTCAGTTGATTCGTAATCCATCCGCTTATCAAGGTGGAATCGGATTGAATCTGGTTCTGAAATGTGGAAATGTCGAGAACGGCCACACCCATAGCCTTTCCTGAAAGAAGAGCGATCGCGCTACCCGCAACAAAAAATTGATGAACCTTCATTAAAATCCCCCTTGTCAATTAGCGATTTAACTCCCAGATCAACCGAAGCCCTTCTAAGGTCAAGTCTGGCATGATGCGAATTTTATGTTTTAAATGCGGACCGATCAAGGAAGAGAGGCCCCCAGTCGCGATAAGCCTAGGTTTTGTGGACATTTCCTTGGTCAGGCGGTTCAAGAGGCCTTCGACGAGCCCGATGTAGCCCCAAAACAATCCACTTTGCAGACTTTCGATGGTCGTCTTGCCTAAAGCCCTCGTCGGCGCTTCTTGAAAGGTGACGCGAGGCAGTTTCGCGGTGTGGGTGGCGAGTCCCTCAGCCGCAATCTCGAGTCCTGGACAGATCGCGCCTCCCAAGTATTCGCCCTTAGCACTGAGGCAATCAAGGGTCGTTGCGGTTCCAAAGTCCACTACGATGGCTGCTTCCTTATAGAAGGACCTTACTGCTACCGCGTTGACGAGCCGGTCCGCCCCCACTTCGAGCGGATTTTTATAGCGATTTGTGATCCCCAACTTCGTTTTCGAGGTTACCAAAAAAAGTGAGTGATGCAGGTAAGTCGTGACAGCCTCTTCCAGAGCACCATCCAGAGGCGGGACGACGCTCGCCGCGACTACTCCCACAAGATCAGCAGGCGAAGCTCCCGCATGACTGACGAGGCTTAAGAGCTGGAGACCCAATTCGTCGGCGGTATAGTGCCGATTCGTCTGCAGGCGCCAGGTATGGAGAAGCGCTTTTTCTTGAAACGCGCCAACGGTGAGATGGGTGTTACCGACGTCGATGGCGAGAAGCAAACTCATACGGCAGTGCAAACTGCATAGGGCAAACGGCAAAATTCAAATGGTGGCCGTTCCCTAAACTTTGAAGTTTGAAGTTTGCAGTTTGCAGTTTGAAATTCCGTTTTATACCCCCGTAATCGCCTGAAGATCGCGCACCGCTTCCGCCGATTTATTAAGCTCGGCCTGTTCTTCCGCTGTCAATTTCAACTTGACCACCTCTTCCAGCCCTTTGGCTCCGAGCTTCGCGGGAACGCCCACAAAGACGTCCTTCAAACCGTATTCCCCTTGCAGCCAAACGGCGCAGGGCAGGATCTGCTTGCGGTCGAGCAGAATCGCTTCCGCCATTTCTACGGCAGAGGCACTGGGAGCATAGTACGCGCTGCCCGTTTTGAGAAGAGCAACAATCTCCGCGCCGCCCTCGCGTGTCCTTTTCACGATCCGATCAATCGCTTCAGCGGGCAGCAGTTCGGGCAAAGGAATACTCGAGACCGTGCAATAGCGCGGCATCGGCACCATCGTATCTCCGTGACCCCCCAAAACGAACGCTTGCACGTTTTTCACAGAGACTTTGAGCTCTTGGGCTACAAAGGTACGCATGCGGGCCGAGTCTAGAACCCCCGCCATTCCTAGGACGCGCTCGCGTGGAAATCCTGTCACCTGGCGCATGACGTAACACATGGCGTCGAGCGGATTAGAAACTACAATGACAAACGCATTTGGAGAGGTCTTCTTAATCTGTTCGGCCACCGCCTTCACAATCCCCGTGTTGGTCTTTAACAAATCGTCCCGACTCATCCCCGGCTTTCGCGCGATACCGGCCGTCACTATGAAAAGATCCGACCCGGCTGTGGGTGCGTAGTCATTGGAGCCGGTGACTTGAGCATCAGAGCCGATAACGGGACCCACCTGCATGAGATCGAGCGCTTTGCCTTGGGGAAGTCCCTCGACGACGTCGACCAAAACGATATCGAAAAGACCCTTTTCGGCCAATCGCTGGGCCGCGCTGGCGCCCACATTTCCTGCTCCGACAACCGTGATTTTTTTACGCATCCTATTCTCCTTCATCTTCGATTCGACAAAGAATTATATCAAAGGGGTCTTCGATACTCCGCGGGGCTTACTCGAGGTTTTGAATCCCAACAAGAATGACCTCCAGATCGTGTCGAAGCGCAGCTGGAGTCGCTTCGCCTTGCAGCAGAAGGACTGACATCCCCGGCTTCGTTCTGAAAGCTCGGGGAAAGCCGCCGAAGAATCGCTCTTTGAAGGATACCGGAGACCGCGATCGCGTTCCGAGTGCCACGAATTGAGGAAGAGCGCGTACGGGTGCTAGGGGTGCCTGTAGCGACTGCGGCACAATCTGCCGCCAACGCACCAAATCCGCCTTGAAGTCCACACGAACAGGACCTTCCACAAAGAACTGAGTTCCCCCATGCTTTCCTTCGAGCGCCGGCTTGAAGTACACGTAGCGTCCGTGAAATTGGCCCTCGGCCAGCGGAACAGGTGGAAACCATAAAAACCGTACGCGCGACGTACCTGAATCACAAACAGCTTGAGCAAGCGTCCTATAGGGACGCATCTCTTTTCTATAAAGCATGCAGGTTCCCGCCACCCAGAAAAACAGCAACAGTCCGAAGGCCATCGAAACGGCAATTAAAATAATCGGAGATTGGGGATCCGGGAGCTTGCCTTTGCCGGGAAACATAGCAAGAGGATAGCTTTAACATCAAGCCTCTTGATCGCAATTCGAAAACGCTGGTTTCGACTAAGTGAACATCTCAGATCTCATAGCCGATAACTCCGCGCTCATATTTCATATTCAAAAAACAGCTACGTTTCAGATGTGTTTAACTTCTTCGGCGAGGAGTACTTCGCGGTAGGATTCGGCGACCTGCGGGTGGTAACGTTTGCCGGCTTGTTCCTCGAGAGTGGCCAAGACCTGCTCGGGAGCGTAGCCATTCATGCGCATTTCCTCGCAGGATTCGATGACGGACAAAATGTGGCCGCCTAGAGGAATCTCCTCCCCTTTAAAACCGCGCGGGAATCCGGTGCCGTCGTAGTTTTCATGGTGGAAGGAAATTAAGTGTGCGGCCCCTTTTAAGATGTCGATTCCGCGGATCATGTCCGCGCCGATCAACGGGTGGGTCTGCTCCATATGCGGCGACTCCATCACGAGCACCCGGGCCATATTCCAACCGCCGGCCACTTTCAAAAATCCGATGTCGTGAAGCAAAGCGGAATAGTAAAGATCTTTCAACAAGGTGCCTTCAAGACCCATCTTCCGTCCCACGCTGCTTGCTCTTTGGGCAAAGCGCCAGCAATGGCCGGCCATGCGCATGTCGCGCGCCTCGATGGCACTGATTAGAATTTCGATCGTATTGCTGTAAAAGTTTCTAAAACCCCCGACCACGCGGGCGTTCGCGATCGCCAAACCCGCCAAACTCGCCAGACTTTCCAAGAGACCCTTATCGCCTTCTGAGAAATCAGCGGGTGTCTTCTTGTTGAGTACTTCGAGAACCCCCACGAGCTCGCCGCCCGCGATCATGGGCACGCAAAGAATCGACTTCGTCTTAAAACCGGAGGCTTGATCCATCTGTCCGCTAAAGCGCGGATCGGCAGTGGTGTCATTGATTAAAAGGGACTCGCGCTTCTCAGCAACGAGTCCTGCTATTCCTTCCCCCACTTTGATCCGGAATCGAGTGACCACGCCGCCTTTTTCCCCTGTGGCGACTTTGAAAAACAGATGCGTCTTTGTGTCTTCCAGCAGCATAATGGAAGACGCTTCGCAAAGAAGCATCTGCTCAGAGGACTGCCCAATCTTTTTCAGTAGAGCGTCAACGTCGAGTGTGGAGGTTAAGCCCCGCGCCAGATTGAGGAGACCTTGTACGAAATTGTCTCCGTCCGTTGAACTCCACGCCGTGACATCAGTGGGAGCTCCGCAATGCTGACAGAACCGCGCCTCGGCCGCCAGAGCCTTTTGACAATGGGTGCAATTGATCGTTACATTCTCGCTCATAGCTTTAAGAGTTCGCCACCGTGATCACTTCTTCCACCGTGGTCAGTCCCATGGCGACTTTCATTAGTCCGTCCTGAAAAAGAGTGCGCATTCCCGACTTGATCGCCAATTCGCGAATCGGCCCCGAGGCCACTTCCTTCAAACACAATGTGCGAATCTCAGGATTCATGACCAGCAATTCGTGCACTCCGACCCGGCCTTTGTATCCGCCGAGATTGCAAGTCCCGCAACCTTTTCCTTTGAAAAAAGTCGCCTTTGAAATATCAATCTTATTGTCATTAAAAATCTGCTGCATTTCAGGACTTGGTTTGATCTGTTCGCGACAGTCCTTACAAACGCGCCGGACTAGCCGCTGAGCCAAAACAGCCTCAATCGTCGACGCCACCAAGAAGCTGGGAACGCCCATCTCGTGCAATCGAGATACGGAGCTCGGCGCGTCATTGGTATGGATGGTCGAGAACACGAGATGGCCGGTCATGGCGGCTTCCATCGCTATTTGCGCCGTTTCCTTGTCGCGAATTTCGCCGACCATGACAATGTCGGGATCTTGGCGCAAGAAGGCACGCAAGGCCGAAGCAAAATCAAAACCGATTTCTTGGTTGACATTCACTTGTACAATTCCGGGCAAATTGTATTCGACAGGGTTTTCCGCGGTCAGAATTTTTACGTCGGGCTGGTTGATCGAATTGAGGGCGGCGTAAAGCGTCGTCGATTTTCCCGAGCCGGTCGGTCCACATACCAAGACCAGCCCGTAGGGCCTCTGCAAGACGTTTTTCAATGTCTCGAGGGTGTCCGGCAGAAATCCCATTTTTCCCATATCGACCTGGATGGAGGAGCGGTCGAGCACCCGCATAACGCAGGCTTCGCCAAAAACGGTGGGAAGAATGTTCACGCGAAACTCAATCGGATTGCCTTTGGCCGTCACCTGAATGCGGCCGTCTTGGGGTTTGCGATGCTCGGTAATGTCCATCTGATTTGTCATGATCTTGATCTTGGCGATCAAAGCATTCCTGTACGTGTAGGGCAAATTGAATGCGGCTTCTCGCAATACTCCATCGATCCGGTAACGCAAGAGCATTTTTTTTTCGAAGGGTTCGATGTGAATATCGGACGCCTTTTGCTGGAGAGCTCCTAAGATAACGGCGTTCACCAGCTTTTCGACTTCGGGAGCGTCGGGAGCCACTTCAGCGACGTCAGAGACCTCCTCTGCCGGCGCGCCCCCGATCAAGAGCTCGTCTTCGTTTCCATTGCTGGCCCCGGAAGCCGCTACCCCCTTGACGATGTCTTCAATACTGACTTCCGTCGCCATGGACGTGGATCCGTAGGCCTTATCCAGAAGCGTCGTGATGTCTTGGGGCATGGCGAGGTAAGGTTGCACTTCAAATCCTGTACGCAATTGAATATCCTCGACGGCAAAGAAATCGCGCGGGTCTACCATCGAGACAAACAACACATTGTCTTCTTTTGCAAAAGGGACGGCTTTGTGACGTCGGGCGGTCGCTTCCGGAATCACCTTCACGACATCCAAGTCCACTTCCATGTCAGTCAAGTTAACCGCTTTGATCCGCCATTCTTCAGAAAGGGCTTTTAAGACAGCCGTCTTCTCAAGAATCTTTTTATCAACAATGACTTGTTGAACGGTCTTGTCGCTTTTTTTAGCCTCATCAACTGCCGGCTGAAGCTGGCTTTCGTTCGCCAACTTCTTGTTAATGAGGATTTCAACAACCCCTCGCGGACTAGCGGCACCCACAGCCATTAGACGATCTCCTGTAAAGCGAGGCGATGGCCTGGGAGAGTTTGAGTTTTTGCCAGCGTCCCTGAGCTCACTTCGAGAACCCCCTGGGCCCGGGCCTGCCAGGGTGATATTTTCCAGGGTGGCAGTGTGTCTTGAAAGAGCACCGTCCCACTCTGATCTAAAAATAAAACGTCGATTGGGTACCGCATAAAATAGGTGTGAACGGATTTGCACGGCTTGAGCCAAAGACCCTCTCCAAGCGCCAGCGATGGCGTCCCCAAAAGCCCAATCGTGCGCTGAAGAAGCGAAGAAGCGACGCGGACGCGCTCCGCCACAGATCTTTGGTTCGATAAATTAACAACCCTTAAGTACTTCATAGGCAGTGTGAGTTTAGCGGGGTTCCAGTCAAATGCAATAGATTTTTAAATCAGAAATGAGTTTTGTTACGACAGAAAGACGGCCTCAGATGAAACTGTCAACGTTCGTCACCCACCATAATTCCTCTCCCCCCTTGAGGGGAAGAGGAATTTGAAAAAAGAATCGCTCCTAAACGGAGGTTACTTCAAATGCTCACTCACCTGAACATCTTTGCGTAAAGGAAGGCTTAGGCTTACCGCCTCCAGGAATCCAGCGATAAGCGCTCCGAGGTAATAAATCCACCATTGGTTAGCAATGTGGCAGACCGCGACCAAAAAGCCGGTGACCAGCATGGACAAGGGAAAAGCGAATACGGCCGCTGACAGCAAGTACAGCTTTCGGGGCATATTGTCGTACACGGCGGCCTTGTCGGCGGGGTAATGTCTGGCATGGCGGAAAACGATCACGCCGGCCAGAAGCAATATAAAAACGGGGTCGATGAGCCGGATGGTGAAAAGGATCGACATGAGCGATTGCGCTTGAGGGTCCGGCGACTTGAACCAGATCCCGTCGTAAGCCGGGTAACTGCCGAGGCGAAAAATTTCTTCAGTTCCACTGATCGCTTTAGCGTCTAAGATGACGAACGCGAATGCGAGCAGCATGCTGATTGCAAAAGTCCCCGCGATCAGTTTTCGCGGGATCCGGTCACTACCGAAGCATAGGCTCATCATTGCGACAAATACCGCCGGTGCGAAGAGTCCCATCATGCAGAACTCGCGCACTTCGTTGACGACGAGCGGCATGGGGTAGGGCCCCAGCAGAATTTGCAGGGGACGGCTAATTAAGTAGGCGCCGAAGAAGGCAAAACCCCAAGCCGCGCCGCGATAGGTCACTTCTCCCGTTACAAGCGTCCGCATGGGGGCGATATGGACCACGTAGCGAGCGAGCGCGAAAAAAGTCAGGCCTGCACACAGAGGAAGAGCGAGATTGGCCAGGATGAGCCAGGCGTCTTTCATCACGGTAGCGGTCTACCGACGTTACGCATTCTGCAACTTCGAAAAATCGGCGACTTTGTGGAACAGATTGACGATCCCGCCTAAGAGCGCGAGGCGGTTAGCACAAACAACCTTGTCCTCCACCATGACCATGACCCCTTCGAAGAATTGATCCAGCGGAACACGCAACGTGCTCAGAAGCTCCAATGCCTCCCGGGTCGAACCCGCCTCGAATTGCGTTAGGACGGGTTCCTGAATATCACGGACTTTGACGAATAACGCCTGTTCCGATGCTTCTTTCAACGTTTCTTCTTTAACACCCATCACACCGATCCAGTCCGCCGAGATCTCGAAACCTTTCGGCCGCGCTTGGCGTAGGATATTGGACGCTCGCTTAAAAGCCGCCGCCAAAGCGTCGAACTGTCCTTGACCGCGAATCTGATGAAGGGCGTCCAGGCGCGAGACGGTTTGGTGAATGAGGCCGACGCCTCCAAAGGTAATCGCGTCAAACTCGTCCGATTTGTAGTGCCGTTCTTCCAGAATGGCGCCCAAACGTTGGCGCATGAATTCGACAAGCTTGGAGACGGTCCCCGAGCCAGCCGCGGACGCCGGGAGAAGAGCGACCGCTTTTTCGATGAGGTCTTCAAGCTGCACCGGCCAGCTGCGAGCTTCTAAGATGCGCAAAACACCGACAGCGGCGCGGCGTAAACCGTAAGGATCGGCGGAACCGCTGGGGATGAGTCCAACCGCAAAATCTCCCGCGAGGGTGTCGATTTTATCGCAGAGGGCGACCGCAGCGGCAATCTCGGACGTAGGCAGAGGCCCCGACAGGGTAACTGGCCGGTAGTGCTCTTCGAGCGCTTCCGCAAGAATTTTTGATTCGCCATCGGCGAGCGCGTAGATCCGGGCCATGGTTCCCTGGAGCTCAGGGAACTCCCGCACCATGTCCGTAACGAGATCCGCCTTACAAAGATCGGCGGCCCGCTCGGCCTCTTGCAGCCAAGGCGCTTTCAACGTGGAAGCCAAATAAGAGAGAAGCCCTTTAACGCGCTCCTTCTTTTCGAAGAGGTTCCCCAGCTTTTCTTGGAACATCACCCCCTTCAGGGCTTCCGCTTTGACTTCGAGCTTCGTCTTGCGGTCCTGGTTATAGAAAAAGCGGGCGTCCGCCAATCGGGCGGCGAGCACGCGCTCATACCCTTCCCGTACAATTTCCTGATGAAGCGACATGCCATTGCGAATTCCAATAAAGTGCGCCATCAGTTTCGGAGGCCTACCCGTGCCTTGGATCACCGGAAAGAATTTTTGATGATGCTCAAGGCAAGTCGTCAACACCTCAGAGGGGAGGTCCAGGTAGCGCGCGTCGAAGCTCCCCAAGACGGCGACGGGATGCTCCACCAAGTTCGAGACGTGTTCCAGCAAACTTTCGGATAGTAAAACCTGTCCGTGTGCACGCTTAACCGCCTGATCAGCGAGGCGTCGAATGGCGTCTTGCCGAGTCGCAGGCTCGACCATAACGCATTGGTTTTTCAACAGCCCCGCGTACTTCGCGGGCTGGGCAATGGCGATATGTTTCGAAGACTGGATGCCGAGACCATGCGTCACCTTGCCGGAGGTGACGCCCGCAATTTGAAAACGTACAAGATCGTGCCCGTAGAGAGCTGTGATCCAGCGGATAGGCCGGGGATAGCGGAAATGGCTTTCCTCCCAACTCATGGTTTTGGGAAACTGACAAAGACCAATCCACTGCGGGAACAGTTGCGCCAGAAGCTGCTTGGTCGCGGTCCCTTTGATATTCATCACCGCAGAAAGCCGATCGTTTTCGACCACGAGGTCCTGAGGTTCAAGTCCGTGTTTGTTTGCAAAGCCCACGGCCGCCTGCGTCCACGTTCCTGCAGGATCTTTCGCTTTTGAGGCCGGGGGTCCAGGAATCGTCTTTCGCTGTTCGAGCGATCGATCGGGCAATCCCATGACGACAACGGCTAAGCGGCGCGGAGTACCATAAACGGAAATCGATTCGTGAGGTAGAGAATGTTCTTTTAGAGAGGATTCAGCGAGGCTCTTCAGCTGGTCCATTCCCAATTTGATGAAGGCAGCCGGAAGCTCTTCACTGCCGATCTCTAGGAGGGCATCTTTCGTCATGAGATTGTCGTCTGCGACACACTTTTTTCTGCGCGGACTGAATTCGACGTCTCGCGATCGCCCGGCGGCTTTACATAATCCTGAGCGACTCGGCAGGCGAGCGCGCGCACGCGAGCAATGTAGTGCACGCGCTCAGAAACGGAGATAGCGCCGCGTGCGTCCAGGAGATTGAAGCTGTGTGAGCATTTCATGACCTGGTCGTAAGCGGGCTTCACCAGGCCGGCAGAGAGCAGCCGGCGCGCCTCACCTTCATGGTTTGTAAAGGTCTGTCGCAGCAGATTCACGTCTGCGAATTCGAAATTATATTTCGAATATTCCTGTTCATCACGCAGATGCATCTCCCCGTATGTCGTCTTTCCGGTCCAGATAATATCGTAGACGCTGTCTTTTTTCTGGGAGTACATCGCCAGTCGTTCAAGCCCGTAGGTGATTTCGACTGAGATCGGGTTTAATTTCACGCCCCCGATTTCTTGGAAGTAGGTGAATTGGGTAATCTCCATCCCATCGAGCCACACTTCCCAACCCAAACCCCAAGCGCCAAGCGTGGGCGACTCCCAATCATCTTCGACAAAGCGGATGTCGTGCTGTTTAGAATCGATGCCGATCGCGCGTAACGAAGAGAGGTACATCGCTTGGATTGTGGTGGGAGCTGGCTTCATGACCACTTGATATTGATAGTAATGCTGCAATCGATTGGGATTTTCCCCATATCGACCGTCCGTCGGCCGCCGACTGGGCTCGACATAAGCCACTTTCCAAGGTTTCGGGGTGAGGCACTCCAAAAAGGTGGCAGGGTTAAATGTGCCAGCCCCTTTTTCGATATCGTATGGCTGCCAAAGCAAGCAGCCTTGCTTCGCCCAATATTTGTGAAGGGTGAGAATGATTTCTTGGAAGGTCATCGAAAAGCCCGTACTCCAGTGCTCCCGTGCTCCCGTGCTCCGGTGAAAAGCGGGCGCAAAGTTCGTGACTGGAACACGGGGGCACAGGAGCACAGGAGCACTGCTTCTCCCACTAGATTTCTACCCCCGTCATCTGCCTAAATCGATTCACGTGCAGCGGTCTTGCCAGATGGTCCGTGACAACCATGCCCGCCAATTGCTCGAGCGCTTTCAACATCGGGTCTTGCCAGCGCAGATTCGCCAGATCAGCCACAGGCGCTTCCATCAAGGTCTCGGCCCACGTCGGCTGTCGCGTCTTCAGATCGATCCAAGGATCGCGAGTTTCCAAGCCGAACCCGGCATACTTTAAGAATCTCAACGCAAAACCCAAACGAACGAGTCCGAAATGTGTCGCGGTTTCGAGTGTTTCTAATGTTTGGCTGAGCAATTCGAACTTCTCTGGGCTGGGCTGCTCTTCAGGCGTGAGCCGATGGACGATTTCGCAAACCCAGGAAGCGGCGGTGCTGCGGTCGAGTTCGACTCGTAAACCGGGAAAACTGCGCACCATGCGCCCACCCACGAGCTTACCCCACACCTGGCCCGGACGAAGATAAAACGCGATATCACTCTCGACAAACGGCTCGGTCAGGGCCGCAAATTTAGCAGTGGCCCGCGCTGCGCTCGTGGCACGCGCCGTGAGGCGGCCCATCTCGCGGGTGAAAAACCCGACGATTTTATCAGCGTCCCGGCAGCGGCGCGACCACAGGACAATGGCTCGAAGATTATGCGTCATGGGGAGGTGTCTGGCTGGTCAAATTCGTCCGAGATATCTCCAACAATCGCTTCCACCGCGTCCTCGATTGTAACGATTCCCTGCGTGCGGCCAAAGGAATCGGCAACAACAGCTAAATGATGGCCCTGACGAAAGGCTTGCAACAAATCGGACAAGGGGGCCTCGGGAGCGATGCGGTAGGATGGCCTGAGCAGATCTTCCAACACCAAAAGTCCGGAACTTCTCCACTCCATCAACAGGTCCTTAGCATAGACGATTCCCAGAATGTTGTCAACGTTGCCAAAATAGACGGGAATTCGAGAGAAACCGGACCTTACAATACGCTCAAACATGCGCTCCGTATCGCGTTCCAGCTTGACCCCGACCACTTGGCTTCGCGGGATCATCACGTCGCGGACTTTCACTTGATCGAAAGCCATGATATTCGATAGGATTCGCCGCGCCGAGGGTTCGAGTCCTTCCGTTTGACTGTTGGCCAGCGTGTGACGAAGTTCTTCCGCGGTAATGAGCGGCTCGGAAGCGCGATGGGAGACGAGTTTCTTGAAGACGTCGGCGAGATGAGCTATACCGGTAAGTAAGGGACGAAGCACACGGGTCGTCCTTTCCAAGGGAATGGCCGTGCTCGCTAATACCCGATCCTGGTAGTGACGGGCAAAGAGCTTCGGCAAAATCTCACCGAAAATCAGGATTGTTGTCCCAGCCAAAAATGAACTGAGGAGGAGAAAAACTCCCATCGACAGATGGTACGCCGTAGCGACATGGCGCATCATGGCGCTCGCCACAACGCTGGCTCCTAAACTACAAGACGTGTTTACAAAAAGTAGGCTGGCCATCACGAGGCTCGGCTCCTCTGACCATAAAGTGTAGGCGGACGAGATTCGCGGACGTTCCGTCCTAAGTCGGTCCCATGTAGAAAAGGAAACGCTCGTCAAAGCCGTTTCTGCGGAGGCGAAATAAGCCGCACTCATGAGGAACAAGAGAAAAATCACGAATTGCAGCAATACGGTCATCGGATTCCTCGGGGATTCTCAAGATCGTATTCGTCCAGAATCTCTCCCACGACTTCTTCCAATACATCTTCCAGCGTAACGATCCCCAGACAGTCCCCTTGGGCGTCGACAATAACGGCTAGGTGCGAAGTGCCCTTGCGAAAGTCTTCTAGAAGCTCCCCCGCAAGGCGAGTCGGCGGTATAAACAGCGGCTGCCGTAAAATAGAATCGAGTTTCAGCGGAAGAGCCCCCCGCCACGCCAGCAGAAGATCCTTCACATGAAGATAGCCGCCGATTTTACGCGGCTGTCCCCGAAAAGCCGGCACCCGCGTGCGTCCCGCCTCAGCGACCTCATCGATTACTTTTTCCGACCCCATCCCCAAATTCACCGCATCAATTTTTTCGAAGGGAGTCATAATTTTTGAAACAGGAATCTTATTCAAGCTCAGCACGCGTTCCATCATGACGGCCGAACGGCGGTTCACTTCTCCCTCTTCTCCGCCTGCTCGGATCATTCCGCGAAGCTCTTCGAGCGAATACACAGAAAGTTTACCGACCGGTGCGCCTTCAAAGGGCGGCATTTTCTCAAAAAACAAGAGAAAACGGGACAAGAACGGCGTCAGCCAGCGGGAGAGTACGCTAATCCAGCGCAGTGTGGCCAAGGCCACCGTTTGGGGATAGTGACGGGCGAAGCTTTTGGGTAAAAATTCTCCCAACACAAACAGGACGAAGGTCATTACTACCCAAGTCCCCGTTTCCACCCACGCGGTCCGAACATGGGGCCAGGAAA
>JBBSDO010000061.1:0-12860 GCA_038241515.1 Elusimicrobiota bacterium
TAGCTCGTTGTTAGAACCAACTCATCCGCCACAGCTCGGTAAAACGTTTGCAAAATCCAGATCGCAAATCTCTCCTCAAAGTCGATACGAATCGATGATGAGGCATTACAAAACTAAGGTCAGCCCCAAGGGTCTGGCGGTGCGAATTGATTACCTGCGTCAAGTGTTGGCCTACTGCCAAAGCACGCAATTGAGCTGCACGGACGGCTATAGAGAATTTGAATCGGTATTTAATGATGAGATGAAATCGATGGAATCGCTCGATGATATGAGGCAGCCATACCAGTCACTGAGCGACGCTCACGGTCATGTTACCCAGTGATTTTGACATTGACATCGCTTCGCGGGCTGTTACCCTTGGCGTAGACTGTTAATAAGGAAGGTTGAATGGACCGTTCGACTCGCTGGATTCTATCGATTTTTCTGGTCGCGCTGGCGACAGGCACTTTTGTCTATGGAAAGCGTCTCCCCAATACCTATTTCACCGCGTCGACCATGGCTATTACGGCAAGTGAGGGGGCACCGCAGCCGCTCATTTTATCCCGGGCATTCTGGCTGCAGTTAGGACAGAAAATTGGATGGATTGGAGAGCAGTCGAGCGCAAATCAAATCGAGAGCGTAGTTCATCGTCTACAGAGTGTTATCTCTTTCCAGCCTTTGGCTTTCGAAAACAAAAGTCAGCTCGTGGGTCGAGGCTCGGATCCAGCCGGGCTCACGTGGCTTGTGAACTCCGCCGCGAGTATTGCGGTTGAACAGGCTCACGAAACTGAGCGCCGTCGGCTCAAGCAAGCCTTTGAAAAGGTGGAAGCAGACCGGCTCAAGATGGAAATTGAAACGCAGCAGTTGAGCGAACGTCGAAAAGCGCTTTTAAGGGAACGAAATTTTTCAAGACGAGGATCCACTTTGGCAGATCTGCAGGTGGCCTTGCGGAATAAACGACAAGTCTTGGAAAAAGAATCGCCGTCGGACACCGATAGAATCACTCGGTTAGATAATCAGATCGCCGAAGTGCAAGAACGTTTGGTAAATCTCCCACGAGACGAGGCGCTCTGGGTCCGTTTGTCGAGGGATTTTTACCGCCAAATGGACCAAGTTATCGATCTCCGAGCGAAAGCCCAAGCCTTGAGGATCCTGGCCGAATCCGCTCCATCGCCGCTCCGGATCGTGACTCTGGCTCAAGTGCCTCGCCAACCAACAAATTCGCAAGTCCCTCAAATTCTTTGGCAGTCATTAGCGGGATGCTGCTTTCTAGGCGCCTTGGCGTTTGTTCCTAAGCGGCGTGCTCCCGCACAACTGTTCCAAGCGTCCGTTTCAGAGTCCGTTGTAGAAAGCAAAGAACTCGTCCCCGCAGAAGTTCCGACGGTTCCAGACGATCGGGTAAGGGAAGATTTCGAGCGGGTGGCGTCGGAATGGAAAACTCATCTCCAAGGAATTGAAGAATGTGGGAAAAAGCTGGCGATCGGGTTGGAGAATCATCGTCTGGAATACGAACACTATCAAGAAGCATTGGCCCAGCTTTCTAGTCCCAGTGCTGCGTTAAAAACGCCTATTCCGCTGATGGTCCAAAGGGAGGAGACCTCTACGTCCGTTGGCGATGCTCCGGCTAACTGGCTGGCTCAAATCGATTCCTTTTTGGGCGGCACGGAGAGGCAACTGGAGACGCGAGAAGGAGATTTTCGAATTAAAACCGGAGTGGCCCTGGAAAATCTTGCGAAGGTTCAGATGGACTTACGGGAGATCCACAAACGAATGTCTTCGCAACCCACGCCCCAGAACGCAGCGGTGCTGCATCTTCTGGCGCTCGGCGAGGCGGAATTGGGCTCGGTGGATTCCGAGTTGGTGAAACCGCTTTACGCCTCGGTAGAGTCCGTCGCCGAGTATAAACGCCTCTGTCAGGGAGCTAGAGATTTCGTACAGAAGGCCTCCCAATCTTTGGCGGTCGCTTCCAACACGCGTAGCGAGGAAGATCGCCTATCGGCAGAGTGGAAGCAGATGCATTGCGAGACTCTAGCCGCCTGCCAAAAACGCGTGGAGAAAGAATGGGTGATCCGCGTGAACCGCTTGGAAAAAGTCAGGAAGCTTGCCGAAGATTATCGCGAACTGGCCGAGTCGTTGCAGAAGCAGTTAGCGGCCTAGCTCGGGAGAGGTTTAAACTCAGAGCAGCGCCTATAGCCAAGTCTCTTATCGACTGATTGTCCCCTTCCCGCCTATTCAAAGCTTCTTTTCCTAGTTCCCACGCGGCTGCAGCTCTATCGGGTGGCACAAGGTCTATCGGAGGTACGATACTTTTCTCTTTCAATGAAAATTGATCTCGGAATAACGTCCTCAACCGCGAGCGCAGTGACCATTCGTCGATCCATCTCAGGAAAGAGACAGTATTTATCGACGGATTCGTAAGTATCCAAACCACAGCGATTCGATTTAGTTGTGGCAAAATTAATCCCGCCCCTTTGAGGCAGGCCTGAATCGTCTTGTGCGGTAACTCTAGGGTGGGAGAATCGGACAAACTCTCCGTCGCGTGGGAGATCAGTTTGCCGCCAACGACTAAAGCTATCGAGGAACTCCCATTTTTAATACACAAACCTAGAACCTTCATAGTTTTCTAGTAGGCACGGAGCGATACGCCGAGTGGGACGCGGCAGAAATCCGAGAAAAAAGGTAAGAGGCTCTTAATTTTCGTAACAGCCTCCTCCGCAGCCAAGCTTCCCACTTTGATAATTTCGTCTGAGCGATGCAGATCGGTCCAGAGAAATTCACGCATATCCGGCGCGATGACCACGTGCGCAATTTCCGTGCGAGCTTGAGCGATCTCGTATTGCATGGTGTAGATCATTTTGAAAAATACTTCTAGAACGCCAGGCGAGCGAGGACCGAGGGGGAAAGCCCGGCGTTGGCGACCCAACCCACGGCGTACTGACGGTTTGGCCGTTAGATTGACGGAGATGAGAATATCTGCCCCCATATTTGCCACGGTGGAGGTGGGTACGGGATTGACGAGTCCGCCATCGACCAAATAGCGGCCCTTCTGAAGAAAGGGGCGAAAAAGGATTGGAAGGGAGGTGGACGCGCGAACCGCGTCGGCGACACGGCCTTCGCGAATGACCACTTCGTGTCCCGAACGGATGTCCGTCGCCACCGCGGCAAAGGGAATTAGAAGTTGATCAAATTCGATATTTCCCAAGACGCTTCGTAAAAACGCATTGAGCGTCTGGCCGGACATAAAACCGGAATGGGGAATCGTTAGATCACCAAAAATGTTTCCCAAGAGCCAGCGCTTGGTGATGGTCCGCGCGATATCCCGAATGCGGTCGGGACTGTTTCCCGCGCAGTAAAAACTACCGAGCAAAGCACCCATCGAGGTTCCCGAGACCATGTCGATGGGAATGCCTTCGCGTTCAAAGACGCTCAACATGCCGATCAGCCCATAACCGTATGCGGCGCCTGATCCCATCGCGAGCCCGACTCTCAGCTTGCCCAAAAAGCGAGCCACGCGCTCCAGGGCTGCGATCGCGGGTGCTGCCTGCGACGTAGAGAGGTAGGGAGTCCCGCTCTCCCGAAACGGCTGGTGAAACATTTCCATCCAGGGGATACGAAAGTCGGCAGGAAAGGAATTCGCCGAGCTGGGATGTTGCAAGTAAAGGGTCGCGACAGGGGTGGTCTCTCCGTCGAGGTTTGTAGCGAGCGCGTCTTTCGTGGGTGCGATGAGTTCAGTGGCCTGGTCCCAAAACGTGAGCAGAATGCGATCGGCCTCCCGCACGACGCTCTGGGTAATGGGATCGCGATCGACGGGGGGGAGAACGAGCGTGAAGTCGTAATGATCCTTGAGCACGCTCAGTAAAGCCGGGACCGCTGATAGCAAGGTTTCCTTCACAAGCTTTGGATGCAGCGATAGAATTTCAAGACCCGACGGGTGAGTGCCGATCAGGCGCCGCAGCATGGCGACATCCAAAAAGTCCTCCTCCTTGAACATCGTCTCGGTTGAAATGGGCGTGTGCATGCCTAAAGCCCGTGCCAGATCGCCACTGCGTGGGCTGATATCAATGAGAAGAACCTTACGCCGCGTTTGTTCAACGACGGCGATAGCCAGATTGATTGTCGAAAGCAGCGCCGCCTCGTGAGGAAGGCCCGGGATGAGCGCGACCACTTGCGGTTGCTTCGGTTTTTCATGGGGAGGATGAAACGAGACGGCTAGGCGTTTGGACAAAGCCCGTGAGAGATGCAAACCGATAAGCGGGTGAGCCTCCAGGATGCGATCGAATTCGATCTTATTGAGGACGAGAAAATCGCTGCCCGTGTCGGAAACAACGCTAAAGGCATGGGGCTCGCCCGTCAGTAGAGCGAGTTCTCCGACCGCGTCGCCGCGGCCCAGATAGGCGACGATTTTTTCCTCCTCTTTTTCGCCCCTTGTCACAATCCGCACGCGACCGCTTTTGATGAGATAAAGCCCGTCGCCCGGATCCCCTTCCCGAAAGAGATGCGTCCCTTTTGCCAGATGCAAACTGCGTAATGCGCTGACCAGCTCGAGCAGGACTTCCTCACCTAACGGGCTGAATAGCGCGTTGCGCTTGAGAAAGTACAGGCCATCCGTGCGGATTTGGGGATCCATGTTACGGCGAGGGCCGAGGTTCGAGGGCCGAGGCCCGGGGCCGTGAATCCAGGGCGTGGCGCTCGGCACTCGGCCCTAGGCCCTCCGCATTCGATACTTTATTGAAGTTGTATAATTCTCCGCCATGGTGAAATATCAAGCGGTTCGAGGCACCAAAGACATTCTTCCCGCCGAGGCGCTGCACTTTCAGAAGCTGGAAAGCACGGCGAGGAGCCTGTTTGGGCGCTTCGGATTTGACGAAATTCGCACTCCAACTTTCGAAACCGTCGATCTTTTTCAACGTTCCCTCGGCGAAACAACGGACGTCGTACAAAAGGAAATGTATGTTTTTGAGGATCGCGGCGGGCGAAAGCTGTCATTGCGGCCTGAAGGCACTGCCGGAGTAGTCCGCGCTTTCATCGAACATCATTTATCTCAAAATGCTCCAGTTTGCAAGCTGTTTTATATCGGTCAGATGTTCCGGGCGGAGCGGCCACAGGCCGGGCGATACCGAGAATTTTGGCAAATTGGGGGTGAGTATTTTGGAAATGCCAGCCCCGTGGCAGACGCCGAAGTACTCTTGTTCCTTCACACACTCTACAACCGTCTGGGATTGATCGAAGCTCGGCTTAAGATCAACAGTTTGGGCGACGCGAACTGCCGACCCCAGTACATCCAAGCGCTTCAAGAGTTCCTCAAAACTGTTCAGAACCCTCCACTTTGCGAAGACTGTCTGCGCCGAATCGACAAGAACCCCCTGCGGGCGCTGGACTGCAAAATCGATGGTCCACGCATCGAAAAGGACGTCCCTCAAATCAACACCTACTGGTGCGAGCCCTGCCGGAAGCACTTCGATACAGTTCGCCACTTGTTGGATAAAGCGGGAGCCAAATACGAAGTGTCTCCAAGGCTTGTTAGAGGGTTGGATTACTACACGCGCACCGTATTCGAGGTCACGACGACCTTGCTAGGCGCTCAAGACGCGCTGGCGGCAGGGGGTCGCTACGATCGCTTGGTGAAGGAACTGGGAGGGCCAGATGTCCCTGCGATAGGATTTGCATTGGGAAGTGAACGCACGATCGAAGCCCTCAAAGTGGCCCATGCTGATCAGCCTGCCCGAAAGGAACCGGATGCACTACGGTTCTTTGTCGCCGCTTTAGGCGAGACGGCGATCCCTACGGCATTTCAAGTCCTCGCCCTGCTCCGGACGTCTCCTGAACTCGCTGCAAAGAAAGTCCTTGTGGAAGGCGGGTTTTTCGACAAGAAGCTAGGAGGCCAGCTTACGATCGCGGCCCGCATGGGAAGCACCCATTGCGTCATTCTTGGCGACGACGAAGTCCAGAAGGGGGACATCACTTTGAAAGACCTGCGCACGAGTAAACAAGAAAGTCTCAAACAAAAGGATTTGCTCTCTCACCTGCTTTCGCTCGCCACCCCGGCATAAAGCCTTAGCGAATGCGAAAATCCAGCTGGATCTGTCTCGCCATTGCTCTAGGCATAGCCGCAGCCATTTCCTTCGCGGAGTACGAGCGCAACTTTTTCTTTTGCAATGCGCGGGTTGAACCGGAAGGAGCTAGCCGAATTGCGTCCATGATGCAACGTGCCGAATGGTTCACGTTCGATTTTCGGTCGAAATTCGAATCAAACCGCCAGCCGCACCCTGATATCGCCATTATTAAAATTACGGATGAGTCTTTAAAAGAGCTCCACCAATGGCCATGGCCGCGTAGCATCCACGCGCGATTGATCGAAAGGCTAGCTAAAGCCACGCCGAAAGCCATGGCCTTCGACATCTTTTTCGTTGATCCGTTTACCTCCGACCCCGGCGGAGACCGCGCCCTGGTCGAAGCGACGCGGAGAAACCCGTGGGTCGTGCACGCCCTGTACGGCGAAGCCGAGGGACATCGCCTCAAGGCAACGACCTGGCCCTTCGGCTCGTTACGCGGGGCTGCCCGCCACATTGGATACGTGAATGCTTTTATCGACGAAGACGGCGTGCTCCGCACGGCGATGCCCGCGATGAAAATCGATGGAAACGATTCCTACTTGCTCTCCGTTCTGGCCACGAGTCTCTATCTGAACAAAAATCCCGATTCGCTACTCAGGTCCGTGCCCCGTGATCCTCACGGGCAGTTTTACGTCCACTTCGTCGGCACCCGTGCGCCGTTTGCCGAATTTCCATATCAAGACGTCCTGGCGGCAAGTGACGATGAGTTGGCCCAATTCTTTAAGGGCAAAGTCATTCTTGTCGGATCCTTTGCGACAGGCACCTACGACCATTATCCGATGCCCAATTCTAAAAATGCGGCCGGGGTACTTTTTCACGCCAATATTATCGACAACCTCATCCGAATGAATGCGATTCGTTACGGGGGAGTTTACTGGGCCTATGCACTGATCACTATTTTCGCTTTGCTCTGCGGTTTAGGTCTGACTCGTGTTCCGGCTTGGTCGGGTATCCTGATTGTTTTGAGTGTAACAGGAGTTTACTGGGCGGCGGCCCAGTGGCTCTTCACGAAAAAGAATTTCATGATTGATATGGCGGGACCTTGGGCGACCCTCTATCTGGCCTACTTCGCAATCGTCATCTATCGCTTTTTCACGGAAGAGCGAGAAAAGCGTATGGTTAAAACTTTCTTTAGTGAGCAAGTGTCCGGAGAACTGCTCGACATTTTGATGAACGATCCTAGTGTTTTGAAGCGAGCTGGAGAGCGTCGGGAGATGACCGTGTTCTTCTCGGACGTGGCGGGATTTACCTCCATTTCTGAACGGCTGCAGCCAGAAGAACTGGTGACCCTGTTGAATCGCTATCTCACGGCGATGACGAACGTCATTTTTGAAAACGGGGGCTACGTCGATAAATACATGGGCGACGGAATCATGGCATTCTGGAATGGCCTCCTCAAACAATCGGATCATGCCGAACGGGCGTGTCGCTGCGCTTTAACGAGTATGAAGCGTCTTGAGGAGCTCAATCAGGGTCTAGAAAAACAGGGTCTTGTGCCTTTAAAGGCACGTATCGGCGTAAACACGGGAGCGATGGCGGCCGGCTATATGGGCTCCTCTCAGAAAAAGCAGTACACCGTCATGGGGGACCACGTGAACTTGGGCTCTCGCCTTGAGGGCGCGAACAAGGCTTTTGGCACAGCAATCATGATCAGCGAATTTACCTACGAAGTGGTCCACGATCAGTTCGAGGTTCGTTTTCTTGATCGAATCCGCGTTCCCGGGAAGGCCAAGCCGGTCAAAACGTATGAACTTTTAGGCGAAAAGGGCACGCTCGATGAACGTTGGCGGGAAGCAACGACCCTCTATCACGAGGCGATTCAGCTTTTTGTCGACCGGCAGTTTGAACTGGCCCGGACGAAATTCCTTGAAGTCCTCCAGATCTTGGGGCATGATAAACCATGCGAAACCTATATGGAGCGCATCGATTTGTTTGTCAGACAGCCGCCCGCAAAAGAATGGGATGGAGTCTTTGAACTTAAAACTAAATAACGTCGTGCTCCAGTGTCCCGGTGCTCCCGTATTCCAGTCACGGCGGCATGCCTTAACCGGAGCACCGAAGCACTGGAGCACCGGAGCACGTTTTTTCGAATGAACATTTTCTGGCGGTTGGTCCTCGCCCACTTTATCGCTGACTTTACTCTCCAGACCAATCGCATCGCCAATTGGAAACGCGAGAGCAAGTGGGGAATGTTCGTCCATATCCTCACGCATCCGGTCGTCTCTGTAATTCTGACGTGGCCCTACCTCTCTTGGCACTGGGTCGACACGCACGGACTTAAGCTCACTGGTTGGGTTTGTGTCGCCCTAATCGCCTTCTTCCACTGGCTCGAAGACGAATGGCGCGTCTGGTCCATACAGGAAACCGGCAGTCCCGACAGCACAGGGTTTTTCTTGTGGGACCAAGTCGTGCATATCACGATGATCTTGGCGCTGTCTCCGACCATTCCGAAAGCGCATACCGAAGCGTGGGTAATCCCCGTACTTTGCGGCGTGCTCCTGGCTCACTTCAGCTCGGTACTTATTTATTTTATCGAGAACGACGTGTGGGGCACTTCGAAAGTTCTCGGCGAGGGGAAGTACCGTTATATGGCTGAGCGCTTTCTCGGAGCGGCGCTCTTTTTACTTCCCGGAGCTTGGTTCCTTCTCGCTTTTGTTTGGATCGGTTGGCTCGTCTATCTCCATTACCGGAAATCTCAGGATCGTACCTGGGTCCACGTCGTAGTCGGAAATGCCGGAGTCGTTCTCCTCGGCCTCCTCACCCGCGGCCTGCTTCTCTAAAAATTAAAACATTCAGGGCTCCCTAGCGCTTTAGTCAGAAGCCGGTAATGCGTCCATGTGAGAGCAGGGTTCAGACGACCAGGCTCTCAGGATTTGCCACGCGTTGCGTGACGAATCCCTTGGCGCAGGGCTATCCGACAATTCGCCACGCACTGCGTGACGAATTCTGTCGTCGAGTAAACGAGGGTACGTGGTATAGAACAGCCGCATGTATCGCAAGTTGCCGGGCGTAAATCCTTTCCCGACGGTGGCTTTCAAACGTTTTGAGAGTTGATCGAGTGATCACTATGAGACACATATAACCTATTGACATGTAAGATGTTTGCTTGTATTATTGTTCTAAATAAGACATTTATAGCCAAAAGATAGGTGTAACTGTTTTAAATAGACTATTATGGATACAGCACTCAGTGCAGAAGAGCTTGAAGTAACGATCGGCGAAAACATCAAGTCCTTGCGGCTGCAGAAAAATCTCACAAGGGATTCTCTCGCCGCTCACGCCGGCGTGAGCCTCAGCGCACTTCGCCACCTCGAATCGGGCTCCGGCTCGAACCTCACGACCCTTGTTCGTATTGCGCGCGCACTCGACAAGCAGGATTGGCTGCTGAGCGTCGCGCCGAGGATCACCCTCAATCCCCTGCACATGGTGCCATCCCAAGGCCTCCGGCAGAGGGCTCGGCGCAGGAAAAAGGACCATGGCGAGCAAAAATAGGAAGGGGGAAATCTCTCCGTATCAGACGGTCGAACGAATCGAAGTCTACCTCTGGAAGAAGTTCGTGGGCGCCCTGGCCCTCGATCCGGGCTTAAGCTTCTATGTCTTCGCCTACGACCCAGAGTTCGCCCGCTTCGGAATCGAGCTGGCTCCGCTCCAAATGCCGCTCAACGATTCCGAAAAACTCTACGCGTTCACGGATCTCCCCGAAGAAACGTACAGGCGATTGCCCGCGATGTTTGCCGACGCCTTGCCGGATGAATTTGGAAACGCGCTCATTGACAAATACATGGCGGAAAGAGGTCTCCCCAGATCACGGATCACCGCACTCGATCGCCTCGCCTATATGGGCAAGCGCGCCATGGGAGCCCTCGAATTCAAACCGACCCGCGGCCCCAGAACAACACGGCCAACCGCCTTGAATATGAACGAGTTGGTTACGGTGGCCCGAAAAGCGATCAGCGGCCATCTGGAAGGGGACTCCCGCACAGAGGCGGCCCTCAGGAGCATCATCGAAGTGGGCACCTCCGCGAGCGGCGCTCGAGCCAAGGCCGTCATCGGATGGAATAGAAAAACCTCGGAAATTCGCTCGGGCCAGTTCGAATTACAGGAAGGTTTTGAACATTGGCTGCTCAAATTCGATGGGATGGGCAAGGATCTGGAACTCGGGCCCTCGCAAGAATATGGACGAATCGAATACGCGTATCACCTCATGGCCAAACATGCTGGGATCCAAGTTGCCGAATCAAGGCTGCTCGAAGAAAACAACCGCGCCCATTTTATGACCAAGCGATTCGACCGCGACAATGACGGAACCAAACATCACCTGCAGAGTCTTTGTGCGATGAATCATCTCGACTTTAAGAAGAAATCCGCCAACAGCTACGAACAATTCTTCATGACGATACGGCAATTGAAGCTGGACCGATCCGCCGAAGTCGAGGCTTTTCGTCGGATGGCTTTCAACGTCATGGGACAAAACTGCGATGATCACACGAAGAATGTTTCTTTCCTCTTACGTCAAGGTCGCTCCTGGGAACTGGCTCCGGCGTATGACCTCACTTTCGCGCACAACCCTCGCGGGGAATGGACTCGCCAGCATTTGATGTCGGTGAATGGAAAATACGCTGGCATAGAAAAGAGGGATTGCCTGAGGCTCGCCGATCGCTTCGGGATCGGCGAAGCACCCACCCTTATCAAAGAAGTCAAGAACGCGATAGAGCAGTGGCCGATATTTGCGAAGCAAGCCGGTGTCCACGCCAATGAAATCAGCCGAATCCAAAAACTGCTTTTAAGCCCCTAGACCGCCTAGACGGCGACGAAGACCGACGATAGATCTGTATCGAAAACCAATGAATGGCCAAACCTACTGCACTTTTGAGACGAACCGACCGCGACTCAGTGGGATGGGATAAGATGGATTTTGACGGTTTGGTTCTAAATGAAGTTGCAGCGAGTTGTAAATAGATTTGGAGGGATGGCCGAGTGGTTTAAGGCGAACGACTTGAAGCCACTGATCGGCCAAACCTGCCACACCTTTCCGTCGATGTCGTGACAATGGAGTGGTACTATTGAGTACCAGTTAGGACGGTCAACTCGTCAATGAAGTCGTCAACGGTAATCAACAGGCATGACTGATGAAGAATTGATTATCGAGGCGCGGCAGACCAGCCGAAGGTTTGCCGCAGCATTGATTCTGTTTTGTGCTGGAGCGGCATTGGGAACCCAGTACATGGGAAGGTACGCCGTTTGGTCCTTGCCCATTTGCTTTGTTGTCCTGATGATTTTTAAATGGCTCAACAACAGGTGTCCATTCTGCCTGGAATCGTTCTTCTGGCAAAGATCTATGCCGCTCTCTTGTCCGGGTTGCAGCAAGCATTTATCCAAGAAGGCCACTACGCGAAAGTTGCTGGTGGAGGGCGTCCTTCTATCTTGCTATATCGCATTGTGGCTGAGCGAAAAGAGTCCATATGCACTGCCTGCTGGCCTCGGACTCATCGGAATTTTGTTTGCCTTGGTCGTGGTCAGTCTGTATATGGATTGAAAAACAATTGTAAGATTTGGAGAGTTTAGCATCGGAAACGGATAATATCCGTCGATAGGTGCCGTCAGTGTGCCCGTAGCTCAGCTGGATAGAGCGCTTCCCTGCGAAGGAAGAGGTCCCGAGTTCAAATCCCGGCGGGCACACTGACGGTTTCCTTCTCACCTCGTGCTGTTATAATTCCTCATTCTTAAGCACTTACCAATGTAGGCCCATTTTGAAATGCAGACTATCTAGGAGGACATGTGGAAACATACTATGACCCAAAAGACCTTGCCCACTTCGGGGATATCGGCAAACATCGCAAGGATTTGTTCGACGCTTTCATGAAGTGGTATCAGGCGACGCTGCAAGAGGGCTCGTTATCGAAACGTGAAAAGGCGCTGATCGGTTTGGCGGTGGCGCATTCGATCCAGTGCCCCTATTGTATTGACTCTTTTTCGCAGGCCTGTTTAGAGGCCGGATCCAATATGGACCAGATGACTGAAGCCATTCATGTCACCGCGGCGGTCCGAGGGGGGGCTAGTCTTATACACGGCCTGCAGGCGCATCGGTCGGTTGAGAAAGTGAGCATGTGAGAAAATTGGACTCCGTACTGAGGACTGAGTCCTGAGAACTGATGTGAACCGAATGACCACTCCTTTTCACGAGAAGCTAGCCGCTGTCTCTTTACCGGTTCTTGCGGCTGAATCGCTGCAAACACTACAGGTGAATGTCGGCAAGTTGTGCAATCAAACTTGCAAGCATTGTCATGTGGATGCCGGTCCCAACCGCAAAGAGATCATGACGCGCGAAACAGCCGAACTCGTGGTGGAGGCTCTCGGGAAACATTCCTTTGCGACCTTGGACATTACCGGGGGTGCTCCCGAACTCAACGCGAACTTTCGCTATTTGGTCGAATCCACACGCGAGCTTGGCATGCATGTGATCGACCGGTGTAACTTGACGGTTTTTTTCCAGGACGGGCAGGAAGATCTTCCCGAGTTCCTGCGAGATCACCAAGTGGAGGTGATTGCCTCGCTTCCTTACTACCTTCCCGAACAAACCGATCGCCAGCGCGGCCAGGGAGTTTACGCTAAGAGTATCGAAGCTTTGCAGCGACTAAACCGGATCGGATACGGGCTCGACTCAAGTTCGCTCCAATTGAATCTCATCTATAACCCGGTCGGTGCCTATCTTCCGCCCCCTCAAGCATCGATCGAAGCCGAGTTTAAGCGCGAACTGAAGCAGCGCCA
>JBBSDO010000062.1:0-12675 GCA_038241515.1 Elusimicrobiota bacterium
ACGAAGACTCTCGCGCATTCTCGGATGGTCATCAACGATGAAGACCTTGGTTTTTGGAGATGTCATTGCATTGTGAGTAGCTCTCATCAACACAGTACCAAGCCTTGTCGATTTGCAGCATAGGGCATTCGTTGGAATGTTTTACCCGTCAATTGACGGAGGAAGGAAAAACGAATGTATGAGGCTATGCTCTTAGGACTGGGATAGAAACGAGTCTATTGCGGCGTATTGCGAGCCCAAGCAATAGCGTATTGAGCAAGTTCCGAGGCATTGGCCAGTTTGAGCTTTATTTTGATCTGATCGCGGTAGGTTTCGACTGTCTTAACGCTTAATTGCAGCTCGCTGGCTACTTCGGAAGGTTTAAGACCTTTACCCAGAAGTCGAAAAACCTCTAGTTCTCGATCACTCAGCACCTCTATGGGGGATAAAACGGGCGTCGAACCTGATAATTGATTCAGAACCCGCTCGGACATGATACCGCTGAGATAAGTATTGCCAGTGACCACTCGACGAAGAGCCTCAATGACCTTGTCCGCCGGTTCGTGTTTCATAATATAGCCCGTCGCCCCTGCTCGGAGTGCACGTTCGGCATAGAGAGTTTCCTCAAACATAGACATCACGAGAATCGGGAGTTTGGGAAGCCGCTGTTTTAGAGCTTTAATCAAATCCAATCCGCCCATTCCTTTGAGGCCAATGTCGACGAGAGCGACGTCGGGTTTACTGGCCGGAAGCTTTTTTAGGGCGTCAGAAGAGCTCTCGGCATCTCCGCACACTTCAAAATCTTTTTCCAGTTCGATCAGACGGCGCATACCCTGCCGCAGGACACCATGGTCGTCCACCAAGAATACCTTCCACTTCCTGTTCATAGTACTACCACGGAGCAAGTGACGATCGTTCCTCCCCCGGGCTGAAGCCCCACGCTAAAGGATCCCCCAATCATATTAGCGCGGTAGCGCATAGTCCGTAATCCCAAACCCGACGAGTGACGCGACGCCGATTCGGGCAAACCAACCCCATTGTCCTTTACTCTCAAGATGACGTGTCGACCGGCCTTATGCAGAACAACCGTTATCTCTTTGGCTTCGCTGTGCTTGACCGCATTGTTCAAGGCTTCTTGAGCGAGACGGTAGAGATTTTCCGAAACGGATCGATCGATTATTGTGAGGTCGGCATCCCCTTCAAATTTGCATCGGATAGAACTTATTTCCTGGAGATGCGCTGCCAAATCTTTCAAACAGGCTCCAAGGCCAAGGTCTTCAAGATTTGCCGCATAAAGACCTCGGGTCAATCTGCGCAAATTAATCTTGGCCTCATTCAAAAGTTCTTCGATATGGCCTGCTTCGGAGGCGGGCGGAGGAGATCCGGAAGCGAGTTTTTTTTTCAAAACATTGCATAAAAACGAAATGGCCAAGAGTTGCTGTCCCATACTGTCATGCAAGTCCTGTCCGATGCGTTTTTGTTCCATCTCAACAGCGTACAGCAGATCTTGTTCCAGACGCTTCTTCTCCGTAATGTCATGCGTGATGGTGGCGGCTCCCCGGAAACTGCCATCTTCATTAAAAAGCGGTGAAATGGCGAGGAGGACACGGAGCGGTTGGCCGCCCTTCCGCAGCCGCACGGTATCCATCTGTTGCACAGACTCCCCCCGGCGAATTCGCTCCCGTATCGAGCGGAACTCTTCCATCCGATCTGAAGGAATGACCGGAGAGATATCTTTTCCAATCATCTCGTCGGCTTTATACCCGTACAGCTTTTCTGCGCCCCGGTTCCAGGTCAAAATTTCACCATTTGGCCCCAAAGTAATGATCGCTTCTTCGGAAGCTTCTACAATGGCTGCCAATTGAGCCGTGCTTTTGGCCGCCTCTTGGGCGGCTGTCACATCAACGATCGATGCCAGCACCGCCATGCCTTTGGGCATTTTAATGGGTACTAAACCGATTTCGACGGGAATTTCACGGCCGCTCTTATGGCGCGCGTAAAGATGTCGACCCACTCCCATAGGTCGGGGGGTGGGGTCTGTCAAAAAGCCCGCCCGGTGACGAACATGAATCGTGCGGACTCGTTTGGGAAGTAGGATCTCCATAGTCTGGCCCAATAGCTCGCCCTTGGCATAACCAAGGATACTTTCGCCTTTGGGATTTACATGCACTATCTTACCGGAGGCATCGACCAGCAGCATTCCCACTGGAGCGTGCTCAACGATGAGCGGAAAGACGCCACCCATCTCTTCCAGTGGGTTCCCGTCGCTTTTCGCCTTCTTTTTAGATGTGGCGAACTTCATAAACTTTTCCGACGTCGAGGGGCGGAGATTTTATCACACGCTTCGGGCCGCGGCCTCGAGCCCGTGGCGGGAGCCCTCTCTGGCCGTTCGTGAAAGTCCAAACGGTAAATTATGCGTTGGTTGAATTTTGGCATGTTCGCTTTCGTTTCTGTTCCCTATCGCAGACCCGGTGGCCCCTCTCGAAACTCCGAATGGCGTACTTGACCCCCGGCTTGACTGATCCAACCGGCCAGGTTAAAGCAGACCAGGGCTAGGAGAAGGGTCAACCAAGTGAGAGATCGCGCCGCATGATACGACTTCCAATGGCCGACCAGCGCGGCCATCGCCGCAAGCGCCATGAGATAGAACATGTACTGCCCTTTGGCCGCGCGCTCTTTGTGTACGTTCAGCCATTTTTGCGAATCCTCGTTGGACATCGCGTAAACGCGGTCATAGCCCTTATAACCGTACTGGACCACCGCGAACGTCGCGGGACCCAGCAGAGTTAATAATAGTAGCGCGATCATTTGAGCGGATCGGCTTTTCATGATGACCGCTATGGCCAATGTAAAGAACGCCGAGGCGATTCCGTACACTGGCCAGGGGTTTAACAGAACATGGACGTACTCCGGCTGCTTCAGATGCAGAAGCAATAACTGGAGATCATGCATGGTCGTTTTCTGCTTACTTTACGACTTCGACGTTCTCGATCATGTTGATTCCGTCGCGGCTGACCGCTTTGCCCCGTACGGTAATTGTCTTAGCCGCATACTGGGCAAGCATCGTGTTGGCGGGTTTGTGCTCACCGATCAATAGGTAAGTCTTTCCATCCTCACCCTTCAGCCCGACAGGCAGTCCGCTGACAATACACGTCTTAGCGCAATCCATATGTTTCGCGCCGGTCGCGTTATGATCCAGGTAACAGGCCATATCCACCACTTCACCTTTTACGGTAATCGGCGCGGACGTTTTCATCGAATCCTTTTCATCACCGTCATTATGGCCTTCATGGGCGAAGGTCGGAATCGCCATCGCTAATGCTATTACCCCAATTGCTAATTGCTTTCTCATTGTGTAGCCTCCTTTTCGATTTAGTGTCAGAATAAAAGCGCCATCGCTACATCTTCATCCCGCGCATATCCGGACTGGCTGCTCCAGACTCCGGTTCTACTGGCTTAAGGGTCATACCGCATTTTGGACATTTCCCAGGCTTTTCCTGCCGAACTTCCGGATGCATCGGACAGGTATAGATCGTCTTCTGTTCTGTGGATTGATCCATTTTCATTCCTCGCATATCCCCTTCAGGTTGATTTTCCGTGGCCTGAGTGTTCTCCATGTTCATATGCATTTCGTGCATCCCATGAATGTGACCCATCGCATTCTCCGAATCAGCGGGTGCCGCCCGGCCAACCAAGTGGGCTACGGTGCCGGCAGGCGGACGATAAAACCCGGGATCGTCGTACGTCTTGATTCCTTCCCGGACTTTAAGAACAGTAAACATGCCCCCCATTTCAACGGGACCATATTTGGCCTGCCCGGCCATCATGGGCAGCGTGTTGACAGGTCCTTGCATCCCCATTTCGGCCATATCCCCCATGCCGTTTTGGCCCATGGCCATATAGCCGCTGAGTCCGAGCTTTCGAAGCTTTTGCTCGGCATCCGATTGGTCGACGTTCGTCATGACGGGGACGTTATGGTCCATCGCATTCATCGCATGATGCGCTTTATGACAATGAAGCGCCCAATCTCCTGGGGCGTCGGCCACAAATTCAATGTCTCGAGTCGCACCCACCGGGACATTCACCGTGGTGTCCGGTGACTGCGCGGATTCCGGGACATCGCCCCCGTCGGTCGCGACCGTATTGAATGCGTATCCGTGCAAATGGATCGGATGGGAATCCATACTCAAGTTTCCATAGCGGATACGGACTCGGTCTCCTTTTTTCACGACAAGGGGGGCCGTGCCGGGATAGGCGTGACTGTTAAAAGTAAATGTATTGAAGTCGAGCATCGTGACCGGGTTGGGTGTATAGGCCCCCGGTGGAATATTCCACTCCTGAAGGAAGATAGCGAAGTCCCGATCGATGTGATGCCGCTCCGCTTTCGGATGGATGATAAAGAACCCTTCCATGCCCATCGCCATTTGCTGCGTCTCGTCGGCATGCGGGTGGTACATAAGTGTTCCGTGCTGACGCAATTTGAACTCATACGCGTAGGTTTCTCCTGGCTGGATGCCTTTTTGGGTGAGTCCTGAAACGCCGTCCATACCGTTAGGGAGAAGAACGCCGTGCCAGTGAATGGAAGTCGGCTCCCGCAACTTGTTCGTTACGAGGATTCGTACTTGGTCCCCCTCGACCGCTTCAATCGTCGGACCCGGCGTTTGGCCGTTGTACCCCCACACGTGAACTTTCATGCCAGGCGCGAAGTCTTGATCGAAGGCTTCCGCAATCAGATGGAATTGTTTGAAACCATCAACCATCGTCCAAGGGAGGGTGCTTCCGTTTGGGGTCACGACTTTTGTGTAAGCGTGAACTCTGCCGGCCGCCCAAGTACCGAAAGCAACCACCGAAAGAAGAACTCTCAGTCTTTTTAAATATGTCCTATTTTCCGTCATGGTGCTCCTCCACGATTACGAGTCTTCCACCGACGGCTTGCTCTAAGTCGGTTCGGGCAATCCAGTAATCGCGTAACGCTTCGATATAGTCACGCTGAGCAGTGATCTGGTTCTGCCTTGCCTGAATAAGTTGATAAACACCCAGAAGCATAAAGTTGTAGTGCTGTTGCGAAAGAGCCACGATGCCTTCTTGAAGAGGCAGAATGTTCGCTTTCGAATACTCGACGATCTCCCGAGCGGCGACCAACCGATCGTACGCCAGCCGCACCTGGGAACGGACATCGGCTTCGAGGCTGGCCAAGCGGCGTTCGCTTTGACGCAGAAGACTCTGAGCGCGGCCGGTGGTCCCCTGTTTTCTGTCAAACACCGGAAGTTCGAATGCGAGAATCGGACCGGTGACTCGGGTGCCGTCAACGTCTTTTTCAGTGTCTACTCCGATATTGAGCCCGGTTGAATACCGTCCATACTTAGTCAGCGTCAGAGAACGCGTTGCGCGCTGTGTCTCTTGTTTTGCTGCAGTTAAATCCAAACGCTGTGCTAGAGCCACCGAAGTTAATTCTTCGAACTTCGGGTCGGATTTCGGAAGCTCGGGGAGAGCCTCTGTGATTTCCCAATGCCCTTTGTCACCCCACAGTCCCATCAAACGGTTGAGACGTTCACGATCAGCCAGGAGTGCTGAGTTAGCGCGTTTGAGATCCAAATTAGCTTGATGATAGATTCCCTTCTGCATCGCCAGGTCGAGCGCACCGATATTACCGGCCTTCTGTTGACGTTCGGCCAGATCGGTCGCTACTTCGGTAGCTTCAAAGACCGCTTTCCGGAGAGTGAGCATCTCTTGACCCGCCTGGAGGGTGAAGTAGGCCTCTCGGACAGCCATCGCGAGATTCAGGACCTCTTCGCCGGAGCGGAGTTTGGCCTGTTCAAAACCCGCCGCAGCGACATTCCTGCGCAGGGGACGGAAAAGGATATCCAGGAAATTTTCACTGATCGAGAATTCGGTATTCGTTAGCCCCGAGCGGTTCGGAAACCGAACACTGGCCGAGAGAATAGGATTTTGCAAGAGCCCATTCTGTACAAGGTCGGCCTGCGCGATCCCGAAACTCTCGAACGTGGCTTGCAGCGATGGGTTATTCAGAAGCGCAATTTGAACGGAATCGTCTGCGCTCAATTTATGCTGCAGCATCTCTTCAATCGTTTTGGTGACGGCGGCATCCTCTCGAGTCCCTTGGTTCCAATGGACATGCTGAGCAAGGCGTTGCCCGACTATCTGATCGACGTCGTCGAACCCTTTGCGGGATGTCGCCGTGGCCGGTCCTGATACGTTAAGAGCGATAACCAGCACAAGGCCGAACCGATAAGTCAAAGGAACGCCTCTCACGATTGGTTGAGCTCGAATCGCCATGCCTAGATCCGGTGCATCAGTTTGAGAATGCCAAGGACCAGCAACACAATGAGCAGAACGAGCATCATGAGATGATTTACGCAGCCAGACCTATTGATATGTGTTTTCATCGGGGCTACCTCAAAATATTCAACAATTGCAATTTTAGATGACTTAGAAAGAAATTAAGGGACAGCTGGAACGAGCCTTACAGGCTCGCGGAAGAAGGAGGAGCGCGTGGAGAAAGAAGAGAAAGATGGACTTCCTGTGGATGCGGACCGGGCGGGCCGTTATTGTTGTGAAGATGTTTAGAATTTGCGTCGGGCGTGTCAAGTCCCAGCAAAATAATAGTAAAGAAGGGCGAACTAGAAGCACTCGTCAGCCGAACTGGGATTCGGGAAGTAGGGAGGATTCCAGGAACATCCTGAGTTAAAGTTGTGCAGCACGGACCTGTATCATGCGAATGAGGACAACTGTCATGATGCGCAGGTGATTCGTCGCTCTCGTGGTGATGCTCATGAACGATGGGATCGGTGCCGTGTAATTCTGGAATAAACGCAGCCGCGATCAGGCAATGGTTCGACAGAAAGAGGAGTGAAAGAATGGTTAAAGCAGCGATCGACTTCTTCATATTGTTCTTATCATCTCATCTCTCATAGCCCTCGGTCAAGCAATGTTGACTTCATTTGGGAATTTACTCCAAGGGTTGATACGGGCCGACGCATCGGCACTGGTACTCCGACCCAGCAAACCATTAATTCTTTATGACGCCATCTTGCTTCCGTCCGTCGCGCAGCCGCCTTATCCAAGCCCATCCTTACAAATTGATATCGCAAACCAGTTTGACACGTCAGGCAAAATGCCCTTCTAGGCCGCCGCCGGCAAAGTGGAAGATAACGACGGACAGTACGACCAGGCCGGTGCCGTGTATGCCAACCACCCGCAACCAAAATGGTGCGCTGGTCGTCAATCCCCGCTCTAGCACCACTTTAACGCCGTCCCCCTTTTTAACAAACTTTTTGCCGGTCAAACCGAATAATTATTGAATGCGCTTACAAGAGAAAAAACCCGGTCGCCAAAAGTCTGGGACCGGGTTTAGTGATAAGTGGTGGCAAGGGACAGGATCGAACTGTCGACACCTGGTTTTTCAGCGAGTTGTTACCGGCTTTTCAGCCAGGGCTGAGACTTCCAACCTCTCCGCATTACTACGGAGTCCAGACTATATCTTCCACTCGGGTGAGTGGTCAGGCGTGTAGTCGTTACGGGTTCTTTGCGCAACGTCACGCAAAGCCTTCCCTCGGTATTGTCCTTTCCAGTTTTCTGAAAATGGGAGTTCCACCGATATAGCCTAATGCAATCTCCGCTGTCACCAGCAGAGGGGGCCGTGTTGTTGACCAGTGCTCTACCACTGAGCTACCTTGCCATCAAATGGTAGACGCGTCATTTAAGCAATTTATCCGTCGGACCGCAAGGTTGGCGATTGGCAGCGTTAACCCGTAGATCCCGTTCGAAATCACGATTTTTCTCTCTCGAAGCCACTGGCATTTCGTTGGCAGCTGACTGGCAGGAAGCCATGGAAACAGGGGGTATATGGCGGTAATTGGCGGAAGCGCTATCGTCGAGAAGGTGCAGCAGGCTTAGGCCGTTGTTGAATTTTCAGACCAGTGCTCTACCACTGAGCTACCTTGCCGTAAAAATTGTGAAGTTCATTCTAACTTTTTCCCTTTAGGCTGGCAAAACAAGGGTATTTTAAAGGAGGGACGGTTTGCGAGAAGACGGGGGAGTCTTATAGAACGGGAGCTAAAGCGTCGGGGTTGACTTTTCCGAGTTCTTTGAGTTCGTGCCGACTGGTGCCGAGCACCGATAGAATCGGGCGCATGATGTCTTTGAAGAAAATACGATCGGAGAAAACCTTCTGACCGATAATGACCTCGCCGCGGCGCTCCCAGTCGGGAATTAGATCATGGGCGGGCATACGGAATCCTTGCAGTACAAACTTAATGTCTTCCAGGGTTCCATCGCGATCCTCTTTAAGGTGAAGTTTTACTCCATCCTGAAAAAATTGATAATGCGCCGACTCGTCCCTAGCGACAAAACTGAGCGCCGTGGCGAGGGCTTGATCGTCCTGCTCAATGGCCCTGCGCCGCAGGTTCCGATAGTTCAAGCCGGTCGAAAGCTCCTGGAAAGTGGTGTAAATCATCATTTGACGAGGCGTTTCGAAAGGAAGGTTCCATTCTTTCTGAAGAACCTGTTCGGTGAATTCGTTCAGCTCTTTCTGGGTGCGCTTTTTCGACTTAAGCAACCATTGTTCCAGAACCAACGAGTGCTTGGATTCTTCGTAGCCCCAATTCGCCTGGAACCAGGCCCGGCCACGACTCTTGCGCACCAGGTTTAGAATTTTGGAGGTGTAGTCAGGCAGGTACAACTCGACAGCCATAAACGATTCGACTATTAGAGCCACGTCGTCCGTAACAGCGGGGTTACTCATGTCCCAAGGAATGTCCTTTTGGATATTCCAACGCCTTTCAACCTCGGCCCGGTTGAAAAACTCCATATAGAGCTCGAAAAACCTATTCTCCAGTTGTGCGGACAAGGGGCCTCCTTAGTTTCACTATCATTATAGGAAAGCGGCGTTCAGCCCACAAGTGGGAATCGAGTTCATTTGCGCATTTCCCCTCTTTAAATAGGCTCGAAATGTATTTTTATGGCAAACCCTAACACCCTTATTTAGCGGCGTACTTCGCTCATGAAGCGAATCGCAGAATCGCCCGTTGAAGGGTTGCAGATGTTTCGGAAGGCGGATTTGAGCTATGCGGAACCGGCAAGTCTTGCGGGACTTCGCGTACAAGCTTTGGTCGAGCAGCCGAGCCTTCTTGCGGGGATGTTTCCGGAATGTTTCGTCCGCCAATCGTCAAAGCGTGTGCTTGGAGTCGGGGAATGTTTTGCCCCATCGTTTTTCCGACGCTCGTTCGTTCATGATCCAGTGCGCAAAGGCGTTCGGTTCAAGAACTGGAAGCTTGGACCCTTTGGCGAATGCTTGCTTGAGTAAGTGCGTAAAAAAATGGCGGAGCGGACGGGACTCGAACCCGCGACCTCTGCCTTGACAGGGCAGCGTTCTAACCAGCTGAACTACCGCTCCAAGATGGTTTTTATTATAGCAGCGCTTCGTTTCAATCGCCGAAACCAGAAATGCGGTGAAAAACGAATGACGTAGACGCAGTTTTATTGAATCGAGTTAGAATTCTAACTTTTATGCGGTCGGGAGTAAACTGCTCTTTGCCGAAGCAACATGGTTCACTCGACCTACGCGGTCGGAATCTGTTTGAAGAAAAGTTTGGCTCTCAATGACATGGTCTACGACCGAAAAAGAAATCATAATAATCCCAGAACCCACGATCACAAGCGTAAGTAAATATGAAATTAAACGCACGGGATTGTGGTCGTTGAGGAAGTGACTCACAACCCCATGAGCATTCAATACCACGAGGACGAGGGTAAGAATCACAATGGCTACGTAACCCGCTAACATAAAGGTGTATTCATTCATTAAGTGGTGCCTCGGTTAGATTGGTTGCGGCTACGATTTGCCCCGCTGCTAAGTCACCAAAGTACATGCCCCCCACCGGTTGAACGGTCCACCTTCGTCCTTTAGGCGGGACACCTTGACCATAAAAAGAAATGGGCTCCGGGGGATTCGAACCCTCGACCCCCTCGGTGTAAGCGAGGTGCTCTAACCGCTGAGCTAGGAGCCCTCAAAATAAAAAATCGATGAAAACGTGAGGCGATTCTAACACAATGGAATGATCAATCAAAGACCGGCGCGCTTTAAAATTTGTCGCCGATTGCGCACATAGTAGCCCGGATCAAAACATCGGGTTAGCTCCGAAGGAGTCAGGCGCCCCCCGATTTGAGGATCCGTTTCCACCAGCTTTCGAAAGCTACGACCTGATTGCCAGGCCTTCATGGCGTGGGCCTGCACGCGACGATAGGCCGCTTCGCGCCGGCTACCTTTTCCAACGAGCAATAACAAAAGACGTTGAGACGCAATGATTTCAACAGTTTTTGACATGTTGTTTATCATGTTTTGCGGGTAAACCTGCAGACCTCTTAGAACGGCGTTAAGGCGGAGAATCATAAAGTCTAAAAGGATCGTGGCATCCGGTAGAACGACGCGCTCAACAGACGAATGGCTGATGTCGCGCTCATGCCACAGGGCAATATTTTCCAGGGACGCCTGGGCAAACCCTCGGACGAGCCTCGCCAAACCACAGAGATTTTCGCAAGCGATGGGGTTGCGTTTGTGCGGCATGGCGGAGCTTCCCTTTTGACCTTTGGAAAAAGGCTCCTCTACCTCGAGAACCTCTGTCCTTTGTAAATGACGAATTTCTGTCGCAATCCGCTCGATGCCCCCAGCAACCAGGGCCAATTGTGAGACGTACTCGGCGTGGCGGTCCCTGGGCACGATCTGGGTTGCCACAGGTTCAGGCAGAAGCCCAAGTTTGCGACAGACATAAGCCTCGATCGACGGATCCAAATGAGCGAAAGTTCCCATCGCGCCTGAGAGTTTCCCGTAAGCGACCTGTTGGCGAGCCCGCTTGATGCGTTGGGAGGCTCGCATCATTTCCGAATACCATCCTGCGACTTTTACACCAAACGTGATGGGCTCTCCGTGTATTCCATGAGAACGACCCATCATCAGAGTGTTTTCATGGCGTTTGGCCAGCTGCGCTAGAGTTTTTTGAAGGACGGCGAGATCGGCCAGCAAGAGGTCGGCAGCTTCAATCATTTGGACAGCCAATGCGGTATCTAGCACATCAGACGATGTGAGTCCTAAATGTAGGAATCGCGACTCAGGACCCATTCCCTCCCCCACTTGAGTCACGAAGGCAATCACGTCGTGCTTCACTTCTCGCTCAATTTCACGGATTCGCCGCACATTAATCCGGGCTCTTTTACGAATTTTGGCGTAGGCCGCGGCCGGCACCACCTTCTTCTTAACGAGCGCCTCAGTCGCCAAAAGCTCTACTTCAAGCATCTTTTGAAAGCGATATTCGTCTGTCCAAAGGCGAGTCATTTCGGGTCGGCTGTAGCGTTCAATCATCAGCTTATTTGAGCACTCCCTTCAGTTTGTGGCAGAAATCAGCAATCGTCTTCGGGTAGAGAATATGTTCCTGCTCAAGCACCCGCACCGCGAGATCTTGAGGCGAATCATGAGGGAGTACGGGTACTTGCGCCTGGCTTATCACGGCTCCATGATCAAACTCATCATCCACTAAATGGACGCTGCAGCCTGAGACTGTCTCCTTGGCAGCAATCACGGCTTCATGAACAAAGTGCCCATACATTCCCGCTCCCCCATGCTTAGGTAAAAGCGCTGGGTGAATGTTTAAAATACGCCCCTCGAATCGGCGAATGACGTCAGGTCCCAGTTTCCGCAAAAAACCCGCCAGGCAGACCACATCAGTTTGTGCCGCTTGGAGAGCGTTCAGTAAATCTTGATCGAAACTCCTCATGGTGGGAAACGATTTGGGGTCGATGACCTGCCGCGGAATTCCGCGTTGGCGCGCGCGCTCAAGCGCAAAGACCCCCGCTTTGCTGGAAATGACGAGCACCACTTTCGCCTCGCCGAGCCTGCCTGATTTTTCGGCTTCGAGAATGGATTCAAGATTCGTCCCGCTGCCCGATACCAGAACGGCAATTTTCACAGTCGGCTGGCGCGCGACGAAGGGAGCGACAACCTTAGGCAAAGCGTACACCCTTCGATCCGTCCTCGACGACTCCTATCGGGTACACTTTTGGCAGCCCTTTTTCGATCTCCGACACATCGTTCGGTGCGACAATAAGAACAAGACCAATCCCCATATTGAGCGTTCGAAACATTTCGTCATCAGGCAGTTTCGCTTTTTGCTGGATCTCAAGAAACAATTCCGGAATAGGCCAGCTGCGGGACGTGATTCGAACCTGCAATCCGGGAGGAAGAATGCGTGGAATGTTATCTGTAAACCCACCGCCCGTAATGTGTGCCATCCCTTTGATCACATTGCGTTCGGCCTGAATAAAAGGCATTATCGCCGAGACGTAAATAATGGTCGGAGTTAATAGCTCTTTCCAGCGCTTCGCCAATTCCTTTTCGGGAAATACTTTACGTACCAGGGAGAAGCCGTTGGAATGCAGTCCTGAGGACGGAACTCCAAGCACAATATCACCGGTACGAATCGTTTTTCCATCAATAACGTGCGCTTTATCAACGGCACCCACCGCAAAACCCGCCAAATCGTATTCCCCGGCAGGATAAAAACCGGGCATCTCGGCCGTCTCTCCCCCCAATAAGACACAACTGGATTGGCGGCAACCCTCTACAATTCCCTTCACTACCTTTTCAGCCACGCCGACATCCAGTTTTCCACACGCAAAATAGTC